>CAYNDR010000322.1:2979-7544 GCA_964395295.1 uncultured Planctomycetales bacterium | reverse complement strand
CGCCGCCGGGATCACCCGCGGCAGCCGGAGTGAAATAATGATCCGCCGCTCGTCGGGCCGCGCGGCCCCCGTGAGGACGCGCCAGAGACTCGCGTCCGCCGATCCGAACTCGGGGGCGAGAAAGACCGCCAGCGCGAGGAGGCCCACCGACGCGCCGAGGACGGCGATCAGCCGGCGCGGAGTCAACGTCTTCACGGCGCCCCTCCCCCGCCGGCCCGCCGCCTGAGATCCGGCAGCGCGATCGGCAGGCCGTCCGCCTCGTGACGGCTGACCCGCACCGGCGTCCCGAACAGCCGGCCCAGCCGCTCCGCGGTCAGCACCTCCGCCGGCGGCCCCTCGCCCGCGATCTCGCCGGCCTGCAGCAGCGCGATCCGGCCGCAGAGGCGCGCCGCCAGGTTCAGGTCGTGGGACGCCATCACGATCGCCAGCCCCTGGCCGCACAGGCGGTCCAGGATCTCCGCCAGCGCGGCCTGCGCCGCCACGTCGAGCCCCGCCGTGGGCTCGTCCAGCAGGAGGAGCCGCGGCTCCTGGGCCAGCGCCGCCGCGATCATCGTCCGCTTGCGCTCCCCCCCGGAGATCGCCGTGAACGGCCGGTCCGCCAGCCGCTCCAGCCCGAGATCGGCCAGGCACCGCTCGGCCGCCTCGCGGTCCCGCGGCGACTCGAATCCGAACGGCCCCAGCCGCGGATACCTCCCCATCAGCACCACCTGGGCCACCGTGAAGGGGAACGCCGTCTCGATTTCCTGGGGCACCCAGCCGACCCTCCGGGCGACGTCGAGCGCCGGGAGCGACTCGAGAGGACGCCCCTCGATCCGGACCGCCCCGGAGGCCGGCCTCAGCAGGCTGGCCGCCAAGCGAAGGAGCGTGCTCTTCCCCGCGCCGTTGGGCCCGATCAGGCCGAGGCACCGGCCCGAATCCGCGCGCAGGCTGACCCCGCGCAGGACCGTCCCTCCGCCCGGATAGGCGAAGGACGCGGCCTCGATCTCGAGCACGCATTCCGAGGCGGTCATCCAGGCCTCCCGCCATCGAGGTGGCCCACGTCGTTCAGGAGACACAACGTCCCCGTCTCGACGATACTCAGCGACGCGAAATCGAGCCGGAGGCGCCACCACGCGGAGACGGGCAGTCCCAGCAGGCGGCACACGATCAAGCGGAGCGGGCCGCCGTGCCCCACGATCAGCAAACGCCTCCCCTCCCCCGCGCCGGCGACCTCCTCCAGGAAACGGTCCACCCGCCGGACGAGATCCCCCAGGCCCTCGCCGTCCGGGAAACGGCGGTCCGCGTCCGTCCAGTACCGCGCCGCGTCCGGCTCCGCCGCCGAGATCTCGTCGAACGTCCACCCCTCGAACCGCCCGAAGTTCAGCTCCCTCAGGTCGGGACGGACCGACGGCGGCATCCGGTGGGGAGCGGCCGCGACGCGGGCGAAATCCAGCGCCCGCCGCAGGTCGCTGGAGAAGACGCCGTCGATCTCCTCGCGCGCCAGCCGGTCGCGGGTCCGCTCGGCCTGCCGCTCCCCCCGCCCGGAGAGCGGCACGTCGCTCCACCCCCGATAGCGGGGCGTCCCCTCCGCATCGACCTCCCCATGCCGGACCAGGTAAAGGAAAGGCATCGCTTCAATCGCCTTCCAGGAGGCGCTCCATCTCCCGCGCGATCTCCCCGATCCTCGGGCCGGGGACCTGGGCGCCGTCCGAGGTCAGGAACACGACGCGGACGTCCGCCCGGAGGATCGTCTGCCACGCGGCCCGCACCTCGGCCGCCTCCCCGTCGGAGGGCGTCCGCCCCGGGCAGGAGACCATCACGACCTCCGGCCGGCGCTCGACCAGGGACTCCACGGAGATCTCCGGGTAGGCGCGGTTTTCGTCCGCGTAGACGTTCCCCCCGCCCGCGACGGCGAGGAGCTCGCTCAGGAAGGCGCGGCCCCCCGTCGTGAGGAACGGCGGCGCCGGCCGGCCGGTCCCGTAGGCGATGTGGAGGAAGACGCGCCTCGGCCACCGGAGGCGCGACCGCGCCCGGACGGCGTCCAGCTCCCCCCGGATGCGCCGGACCAGGCCGCCGGCGGCCTCGTCGACCCCCAGCTCCGCGCCGATCCGCCGGATCCCGCCTTCGATCTCATCGAGCGTCTCCATGTCGATCCGGCAGACGCGGATCCCCAGCTCCGCGGCCTGGTCGCGGACGGGCGCGTGGAGCCCCTGGAGGAAGACGACCCCCGGCCGCAGGCCCACCAGGCGCTCCAGGTCGGCGTCGTAGTATCCCCCGATCCGCTCGATGCTCAGCGCCTCGGGAGGCCACGCGACGCCGGAGGCCACGCCGACGATCCGCGAGCCGGCGCCGAGGGCGAAGATCGTCTCCGTCAGCGCGGGCGCCAGGGAGACGACGCGGTGCGCCCCTTCCGGAGCCGCCTCCGGGGGACGCCCCGCCGTCCCCGCCAGCGCCGCGCCGGCCAGGAAGGCCGCTCCCGCAAGGACGATCTCCATCCGCATCCGTCGTTCCCTCAGGCGGCGCAGGCCCAAATCAATCCCGCCGTCTGGGCGACCTCGCCGGCCGCGCCGAGCACGTCGCCCGTGACGCCGCGCAGTCTCCAGGCAACAAGGGCGGCGAAGAGGAGCCCCGCCGCCGTCCCCGCCCCGGCGATCGCGAGCGCCGGCACGCGACCGGCCGCCCAGGACGCACCGGCGGCCAGGACGAGGGCCACGACCGGCGCCCAGAGGGGGGCGCGACCCACGAATCCGGCCCCCGTGCCTTCCTTCCGCGCGTACGGGAAGAGGCGGCAGGCGAGCGCCATGACGAGCCGCGACGCGGCGGCGGCGGCCACGAGGGTCCCGAGCCGCCGCGACGGTTCGATCCCGGCGACGCAGGCGGCCTGGAGGAAGATCACGAGCGCGATCGCGGCGGCGCCGAACGCGCCCACATGCGGGTCTCGCATGACCTCGAGCATGCCGTCGCGGTCGCGGAGACTGCCGAGCCCGTCCGCCGTGTCCGCCAGCCCGTCCAGGTGGAGGCCGCGCGTGAGGAGGACGCCGGCCGAGACGACCAGGAGCCCCCGCACGAGCGGAGGGAGCGCGCCCCCGCACGCCGCGTCCACCGCCCAGCCGGCCAGCCCCACGGCCGCCCCCGCCAGGGGGAAGAAAGCGGTGGACCGTCCCAGCTCGCCCTCGCGGGGCCCGCCCCGCGGCGCGGCGGGCAGGACCGTCAGGAACGAGACGGCCCAGCGGAGGGGGCGGATCACGGCCCCTTTCCCCCCTCGGGCCTGTCCGACACGCGGCCGTCGTCGAAGGTGGCCATCTCCCAGAGGACGCGGACGACGGCCTCCAGGAGCGGCATGGCGAGCGCCGCGCCGGTCCCTTCCCCGAGCCTCATGTCGAGCTGGAGGAGCGGATCGAGCCCGAGGGCCTCGAGCGCCGCGCGGTGGCCGCGCTCCGACGAGCGGTGGGCGGCGACCAGGAACTTCTCCAGCCCCGGCGCGATCCGGCAGGCGGCCAGGGCGGCGGCGGTGGAGATGAAGCCGTCCACCAGCACCGGGACCCGGGCCTGCGCCGCGCGGAGGGCGGCGCCGGCGAGCCCCGCGATCTCGAAGCCCCCCAGCGCGGCGAGCGCGCCGACCGGGTCGAGCGGGTCGGGGCGGTGGAGGGCCAGGGCGCGCTCGACCACCGCGCGCTTGCGGGCGACGCCCTCGTCGTCGAGCCCCGCCCCGCGGCCCACCACCTCCTCCGCGGCGCGGCCGGTGAAGGCCGCCGTGAGGGCGCTGGCGGGCGTGGTGTTCCCGATCCCCATCTCTCCCAGGGCCAGGAGGTCGAGTCCTGATTCCCGCTCCCCGTCCACGAGGCGCGCGCCCGCATCGAGCGCCGCGCGGCACTCGTCGCGGGACATGGCCGGCCCCCGCGCCAGGTTCGAGGTGCCGCGGCGGATCTTGGCGTTGCGGACTTCCGGCCGCCCCCTGAAGTCGGCGTCGACGCCGAAATCGGCCACGACCACGCGCGCCCCGGCGAGGCGCGCGAAGCAGTTGATGGCGGCCCCGCCGGCGATGAAGTTCTCGACCATCTGGCGCGTGACCTCGCGGGGATAGGCGGCGACCCCCTCGTCCACGACGCCGTGGTCGCCGGCGGCCACGAGGACGACCTTGTGGGCAAGCCGGGGGCGGTCTTTTCCCGTGATCTCCCCGAGCCGGGCCGCGAGGGCCTCGAGGCGGCCGAGACTGCCGCGCGGCTTCGTCAGCCGGTCGAGCCGCTCGCGGACGCGCCGTCCGGCGCCCGTGTCCAGGGGGGGCAGGTCCCATTCACCCATGCGTTTTCCTCTAAGTGATCCGGACGGCCTTGCCGCAGACGACCCAGTAGGCCTCGTCCGCCGCGGCCGCGAGCCGCTGGTTCACCTGTCCCGCCGTGTCGCGGAAGGCGCGGCCCAGGGGCGTCTCCGGGACGAGGCCGCACCCCACCTCGTTGGAGACGAAGAGGACCTCCGCGTCGGCCGCGCGCGCGGCGCCGAGGACTTCCTCGAACTCGGCGAGGACGGCCGGCGGCGCGGCCCCGCCGCACAGCCGGTTCGAGAGCCACAGGGTGAGGCAGTCCACG
>CAYNDR010000322.1:0-2939 GCA_964395295.1 uncultured Planctomycetales bacterium | reverse complement strand
AGAAATTGGCGAACCTATCGACCCGCACGACCGCCGCACGGACGCCCTCCGCGCGGAGACTCCGGATCGCCTCCGGCAGTTCCCGGGGGGCCTCCAGCGTCCGCCAGGCCGAGGGGCGGTCGCGGCGGTGGGTATCGATGCGCCGGCTCATCTCCTCGTCGACCGGCTCGGCCGTGGCCACGAAGGCGACCGCGTCGCCGTGCGCGCGCGCCCGTTCGAGCGCGAGGCGGCTTTTCCCGCTCCGCGCCCCTCCCACGAAGGCGACGAGGCGTCCCATGCTAGAACCGGACCTCCCCGCCCGCCAGCCAGCTCCGCTCGGCGGCGGGGTAGAACTCCGGGCCCCCGGCCGTGATCCCGCCCGAGTCGAAGTATTCCCGGTCGGCGACGTTGAAGACCGAGACGAAGGCGGTGAGGCCCTTGTAGGCGTAGGCGGCCTTGAGGTCGAAGACGCCGTAGGAGCTCAGCTTCTGCTCGACGTTATCCACGTCGTTGATGAGGTACCGCCGGCCGACGTAGCGGCCCTGGAGCGTGAGCGACGCGCCCCACTGCCGGAGGACCACCCCCGCCGTCCCCGAGAGCCGCGGCGTCACGGGATAGTGCTTGCCCTCGAGCGTGTCGCCCTCGGTGATGACGGCGCGCGTCAGGGCGTGCGTGCCGAAGAGCTCCAGCCAGTCCCAGGGGGTGACCCTCGCCTCGCTCTCCACGCCCTGGTGCGTCACCTCGTCGAAGTTGAAGTTCTGGTACGTGGTGGCGTCGAAGAAGAGCTCGTCGGCGACGACCATCCTGTAGACCGACACGGACGCGGAGCCCCAGCGGCCGGACCAGAACCTCGCGCCCGCCTCGTAGACGTGGGAGCGCTCCGGGTCGAGATCCGGATTGACGGCCGTGAACCCGATCAGCTCGTCGCGCGTGGGATACTTGAACGTCCGCCCCCAGGAGGCATAGAGGGACGCCTCCTCCAGGACCTTGAAGTTGATCCCGGCGTGGGGGCTCAGCTGGTCGAAGGCCCGCTGGCGGTCCAGGGTGTCGCCCCAGCCGCCCGGGGGGACGTCGCGGTCGAGGTTGAGGAGCGCCCGGTCGTAGCGGAGGCCGGCGGTGAGGACGAGGAAATCGAGCGGGCGGACTTCCAGGTGTTCGTAGACGCCCATCAGGCGGCGGCGGTATTCGCTCTCGGTGGCGTCGAAGCCCACGGGCCAGGAGTCCGAGTCCGCCGTCTCGTACGACAGGTCCAGGCCGGTCGTCAGGACGGCCTCGGCACCGAAGGGCCGGGGGGTCGCCACGTGCTTGAGCTGGAGCATCGAGATGCCGGACTCGTCCTCGATCTGGAACCCTCCCCAGGCGGCCACGAACTGGGACCCCCGCCCGGCGGTATGGTTGAAGAAGAGGCTCGCCTCGCCGAAGTCCCCCAGGGACTGGGTGAGGCCGGCGTCGAGGTAGATCTCCTCGAAGGCCGCCCCGTCGCCGGGCGTGGTGGAGGCCTTGCGTCCGAGCGTCTCGATCTCCGCCTTGGAGAGGGTGCCCGGCCGCTCGCGCCGGTCGGCGTGGCCGCCCGCCTTGAGGTACCCCCGCAGGGAACCCGCCAGGGGGGCTTCCAGGCGGGCGGTGAGGTTGTGGCCCTTGTACTCGCTGTTGTCGCGGAATCCCTCGGTGCCCTCCAGCCCCGCGTAGAGGTCGAAGAGGAGGTCCCCGGAAGCGCCGCCCAGGGCGGCGGAGGCGCGGTACGTGGCCCAGTTGCCGGCCGACGCGGCCACGTTGCTGAAGGCCTCCTTGCCTCCCTTCTTCGTGATGATGTTGACGACGCCCGCCAGCGCGCCGTCGCCGTAGAGGGCGGCGGCGGGGCCGCGGACGATCTCGATCCGCTCGATGTTCTCCAGCGGGATCGAGGCCCAGTCGGTGGCGGTGGTGGCCACGCCGTTGGTCTTGTGGCCGTCCACCAGGACGAGCGTGCGCTGGCCGTTGCCGGCGCCGTTGTTGAAGCCGCGGAGGTCGATGATCTGGTCGTAGCCGCCCTTGTTGGGGCCCTGGGCGAAGAAGCCGGGCTGGCGCCGGACGACCTCGGCCACGCTGGTGGCGCCGCTCTTCTCGATCTGCTCGCCGGTGACGACCGTCACGGCCGAGGGGACGTCGAGGACGTCGCTTTCGCGCCGCTGGCCGATGACGACGACTTCTTTCTCCTGGGGCTTCGGGGGCTCCGGCCTGGGGGCCTCCGCCTCCTGCAGGCACAGCACGAGGGCGACGATCGCGTCCATGGGTCCCTCCGCGGGCAAAAAAAAACCGGGCGCAGCCTCCACGCGGGAAGCTGCACCCGGTTCCTTCGCTTCCGGCCGACGGACCGCCCTCCGACGGGGCTCCGCCCTTGTCGCGCAGGCAGGTCTTCTGGCTCCTGGATTACCCGCCCGGGCCTTCCCACCGTACGACACAGGGCAGTGGCTCCGGGCGCACTTCTCCAGTCACAGCGGCGGGACCGCCCCCGGTTCTCACGGGATTCCCTATTAAGCCCTCTCGGGCGCCTGTGCAAAAGTCATCATAGGCCCGCGGGGGCCCAAGTCAACGTATTTCATCCGGGCACGCCGCGTCTTCCACGGTTATAATGGGATTCGAATCCGGAGAACTCCCATGATCCCGATCCTGTTCGCCGCCGCGGCCGCCGCCTACGACCCGACCTCGAGCTACACGCTCCAGACCGTCGAGGGCTGGAGCGTCCGCGTCCACAACAAGCTCCTCGAGGAGAAGAAGGAGGTCGGCCAGCAGGTCCTGGAGCACCTGCGGGTGAAGCTCCACGACGTGAACCGCGCCCTCCCCAAGGCGGCGCGCGAGAAGCTCCGCGGCGTCGTCTTCTGGATGGAGGCGGGAAACCCGAAGGTCCCGGGCGGCTGCTACCACCCGTCGCGCAAGTGGCTCGAGGAGCACGACTACAACCCGGACAAGGAGAAGGGGAT
>CAYNDR010000321.1:0-7637 GCA_964395295.1 uncultured Planctomycetales bacterium | reverse complement strand
CATGCCGGAAAGTATAGCCAAGGCGCCGGCCGTTTGCTATAAGGCCTCCTCGAAGGGACGGGGCAGGGGATCCGGTACGCCTCCGGAAGGGATGCGTCCGCGGATCCGGGGGCCCGGTCCCCGGCGGAATCCATGTCATCGTGGAGGAGACCAGGGCGGACGAGGGTTTGGCGGACCTGCTGAGGGAAGACCGCTCCTTTGCCCCTTCGCCCGAGTTCGTGAAGCGGGCGAACGTGAACGACCCCGGCGTCTACAAGAAGGACCGGCTGAAGCTGTGGGAGTCCTTCGCCGAGGATCTCCACTGGTTCAAGAAGTGGGACAAGGTCCTGGAATGGAACCTCCCCTTCGCCAAGTGGTTCGTGAACGCCAGGACCAACATCTCCTTCAACTGCCTGGACCGGCACCTGGCGACCCCGCGCCGGAACAAGGCGGCGATCCTCTGGGAAGGGGAGCCGGGCGACGAGCGGGTCCTCACCTACGACACGCTCCACCGGGAGGTCAGCCGGTTCGCCAACGGCCTGAAGTCCCTGGGGGTCAGGAAGGGCGACCGGGTCACGGTCTACATGCCCATGATCCCCGAGCTGGTGATCGCCCTGCTGGCCTGCGCGCGGATCGGCGCGCCCCACAGCGTGGTCTTCGGCGGCTTCAGCGCCGACGCCCTCCGCGACCGCATCAACGACTGCAAGTCCACGGTCCTCGTCACGGCCGACGGCGGCTACCGCCGCGGCGGGGTGGTGGGGCTCAAGAAGCTGGCCGACGACGCCCTCCAGGGAACGCCCACCTGCCAGAAGGTCGTGGTCTACAAGCGGCTCGCGGGGACGGACGTCCCCATGAAGGAGGGCCGCGACGTCTGGTGGCACGACGTGGTCAAGGACCAGCCGCAGGAGTGCCCCGCCGAGCCGATGGACGCGGAGGACATGCTGTACCTCCTCTACACCAGCGGGACGACCGGCAAGCCCAAGGGCATCCTCCACACCACGGGCGGCTACATGGTCGGCTGCTACGCCACGACGAAGTGGATCTTCGACCTCAAGGAGGAGGACGTCTACTGGTGCACCGCGGACATCGGGTGGGTGACGGGCCACTCGTACATCGTCTACGGCCCCCTCCTGAACGGCGCCACGGTGGTGCTCTACGAGGGCGCGCCCGACTTCCCCGCCCGGGACCGCTTCTGGGCGATCGTGGAGAAGTACCGGGTCAACATCCTCTACACGGCCCCGACCGCGATCCGCGCCTTCATGAAGTGGGGCGAGGACCTCCCGAAGAAGCACGACATGAAGTCGCTCCGCCTGCTGGGGTCGGTCGGGGAGCCGATCAACCCCGAGGCGTGGATCTGGTACCACAGGGTCATCGGCGGCGAGCGCTGCCCGGTCGTGGACACCTGGTGGCAGACGGAGACCGGGCACATCCTGATCACGCCCCTGCCCGGGATCTCGAGGACGAAGCCCGGCTCCGCGGTGGCCCCGTTCCCGGGGATCGAGGCGGAGGTGGTGAACGAGCAGGGCGAGGCCGCGAACGCGGGATACCTGGTGATCAAGTCCCCCTGGCCCGGCATGCTCCGGGGCATCTACGGGGACCCCGAGCGGTACAAGAGGCAGTACTGGGAGAGGTACCCCGGCGTGTACTTCGCCGGCGACGGCTGCAAGCGCGACAAGGACGGGTACCTCTGGCTCCTGGGCCGCGTGGACGACGTGCTGAAGGTCAGCGGCCACCGCCTCTCGACCATGGAGATCGAGAGCGCGCTGGTGGACCACAAGGCCGTGGCCGAGGCGGCGGTGATCGGGAAGCACCACGAGATCAAGGAGAACGCGGTCGTGGCCTTCGTCTCGCTCCGGGCGGGCTTCGCCCCGAGCCCGGCGCTCGAGAAGGAGATCAAGGAGCACGTGGTGAAGAAGATCGGGGCCCTGGCGCGGCCGGACACCATCTACTTCACGGCGGAGCTGCCGAAGACCCGCTCCGGGAAGATCATGCGCCGGCTCCTGCGGGACATCGCGGAGGGCCGGGCGCTCGGGGACACCACCACCCTGGCGGACGCCAACGTGGTGCGCTCCCTCAAGGACCAGTACTCGGACAAGGAAGGATAACCGGCGCGGCTTCCCTCGAACCTGAAAAGGCGGGGGGCCGGGGCGGCCCGGCTCCCCGCCGTTTTTCCGGGGGAAGGCGCGGTCTTTGTTGATGTCCCCCCGCCCGCGCGTGTAGAATCCACGGCATGACCCTTCCCCGGGTGGCCAAGCACGAGACGCGGAAGATCACGATCCGCCCCGCCGCGCCTCCCCAGCACCAGTCGTTCGAGGACCACCTGGCCGTCGAGGAGCCGCTCGAGATCCGCGTCAACGACGAGCCGGTGGCGGTCACGATGCGGACGCCGGGGGACGACCTGGCGCTGGCGGCCGGCTTCCTCTTCACGGAGGGGCTCCTCCACACGCCGCGCGACATCGGGTCGCTCCGCTTCGTCGAGGACCCGCGCCGCCCCGAGCTGAAGAACGTCGTCAACGTCACCTTCGCGTCCGGGCACAAGCCCAACCTCTCCTCCGTCCGCCGCAACTTCTACGCCGCCAGCTCCTGCGGGATCTGCGGCAAGGCCACCATCGACCACGTCAAGACGCGCGCCAAGCCGGTCCAGTCGAAGATCAGGGTGCGGCTGGACGTGATCTACGGCATGGGGAACTCCCTCAGGAAGGCGCGGGTCCTCTTCGAGAAGACGGGGGGCCTGCACGCGGCGGGGGTCTTCGACGAGCACGGGGTGCTCCACACCCTCCACGAGGACGTGGGCCGCCTCAACGCCGTGGACAAGGCGATCGGCCACATGTTCCTCCAGGACCGGATGCCGCTCGACCACCACATCCTCATGGTGAGCGGCCGGGCCCGGTTCGAGGTCGTCCTGAAGGCCCTCATGGCGCGGATGCCCATGGTGTGCACGGTGTCGGTGCCCTCGAGCCTGGCGGTGGAGACGGCGCGCGAGTTCGGGATGACGCTGGTGGGATTCCTGCGCGCCGACGACTTCAACGTCTACACGCACGCCGAGCGCATCGAGGTGTAGGGCCCCGCGTCACGGGACCCGGAACCCGTGGACGTCCCTGAGGATCCGCGCGATCTCCTCCGCCACCTGGTCCTGCGAACGGCCGTCGGTCGGGACCGCGTGGTGGGCGGCCGCGCGGTAGAGGGGCTCGCGCTCCGCGAGGGTCGCCCGCATGTCGTCGCCCCGCGACCCCCGCCCCGTCAGCGAAGGCCGGTTGGGGTCCTCGCCGATCCGCCGGAGGATCTGGTCCACCGAGACGTCCAGCCAGAAGACGACGCCGGGGGCCCCCAGCGCCGCGACGTGGCCGGGGCCCAGCACCACCCCGCCCACGGTGGCGTTGATCGTCCCCGACAGGCGCGCGGCCTTCCGCGCCACCTGCGCCTCCATCTCCCGGAACCGGGGCCAGCCGTGCTTCTCGACGACCTGGGGGATCGTCATCCCGAACTCGTAGACGATCAGGGCGTCCATCGGGATCAGCTCGCGGTGCAGGCGCCCGGCCAGGATCGCGCCCACCGTGGTCTTCCCGGACCCCCGCATGCCGATCAGGACGACGTTCTTCTCGTTCGGGTCCATGAGGTCCCGCCTATCCCGACGCCAGCCGCTCCTTGAGGATCGACCGCATCAGGTCCACCGGCGCCGGCCGCCCCGTCCAGAGCTCGAACTGCGTGGCGCCCTGGAGGACCAGCATCTCGTACCCGGGGATCGCGCGGCACCCCCGCGCCCGGGCTTCCCGCAGGAACCGCGTCTCCATCGGGGTGTAGACGATGTCGACCACCACCTGCCCGGGCCTCAGGTGGACCGGATCGACGACCGTCCGGTCCTGGAGGGGCGCCATCCCCACCGACGTGGCGTTCACCACGATGTCCGCCCCGGCGACCGCGTCGGTCCGGCCCAGGTCCCCCCAGGGACAGCCGATCTCGGCGGCCAGCGAGGACGCCATCCCGACCTCCTCCGCCCGGTTCAGGATCGTCAGGACGGAGCCCTTCTCCTTCAGGCCGAAGGCGATCGCCCGCGCCGCGCCGCCCGCCCCCAGGATCGTCACGCGCCGGCCCGCCGCGTCCACGTGCCCCTCCAGGGAGCGCACGAAGCCGATCCAGTCCGTGTTGCACCCCTTCAGGCGGCCGCCGTCGTTGACGACGGTGTTCACCGCCCCGATGGCGCGGGCCACCGGATCGATCTCGTCCAGGTGGGGCATCACCGCCACCTTGTGGGGGACCGTGACGCTCAGGCCCCGGACGTCCAGGGCGCGCGCGCCCCGGATCGCCCCCTCCACGTCGGTGACGCGGAACGCCAGGTAGGCGAAGTTCAATCCCAGGTGCTCGAAGGCGGCGTTGTGCATGGCCGGGGACAGGGAATGCTCCACGGGATTCCCGATGATCCCGCAGAGCCGGGTCTTGGCGTCCGGTCGCATGAAGTCTAAGTCCCTTCCGATATTCACCACAAAGACACGAAGGACACAAAGAAGAGAAGATATTGTATCCGTTCAGGGGTATCTAAGAATCAAGAATGAAGAATCGAGAATCAAGGGGTAGTCCCCCCTTTCCCCCCGGGGGGGCAAGGGGGGAAATCCATTCTTGATTCTTGATTCTCGATTCTGGCCACAACCAAGGACTGAACGCATACAAGATATTTATTCATCCCCCCAGCCCCCCCGGGGGGGGGGAAGGGGGGAATCCCCTTCAAGGATTTCTTTGTGGGTCCTTTGTGGCCTTTGTGTCTTTGTGGTAAGGGCCATTTTGTTCGCGCTCTAAGGATATTCCCCGGCGGGGCGGGCCGCAACGCAATTATGAGGCCGTCACAGGAACCCGAGGTTCAGCCGCGCCGCCTCGGACATCCGGTCCGGCGTCCAGGGCGGGTCCCAGACGATCTCGATCCCGCATTCCCGCACGCCCGGGATCGAGAGGACCTTGGAGCGGATCTCGGCCTCGATGGTCCCGGCCAGCGGGCATCCCGGCGCGGTGAGCGTCATGCGGATCGAGGCCTTGAATCCCCCCTCGGGGTGCGGTTCGACCCTGTTCCCGTAGATGAGGCCGAGCTCCACGATGTCGGCCGGGATCTCCGGATCGTAGCAGGTCTTGAGCTTCTCCCAGACGGCCGCGGCCGCCGACTCCGCGTCCCCGGGGGGCTCCACCCGGTCCGCGGGGGCCTCGGGCGGGGGAAGGAATCCCAGCGCGTCCGCGTCCCGGCCCTCCACGCGCACGAGGCCGAGGTCGGTCAGGACCGCGAAGGCGTCCCCGAGCCGCTCGGCCACCTCCACCGCGCTCCCCTTGGGCAGGGGGACCTTCCGGCCGTCGGGGATCGCCGTGGCGGCCACGTCGCGCGTGAGCTCCACCATCGCGTCACTCCGTCGAGATCGATTCCTGCTTGCCCTCGAGGGCGGCCCGCAGGGTGTGCCAGGCGAGGGTGGCGCACTTGACGCGGACCGGGAACTCGCTCACGCCCGAGAAGGCCTCGAGCTTCCCGAGGTCCCCGGCGCGGCCCTGCCCGGTCACCATGGGGTGGAACTTCTCGAAGAGCGCCCGCGCCTCCGCCAGGGTCTTGCCTTTCACGCCCTCGGTCATCAGCGACGCCGAGCCCCGGCCTGGGGTGTGCCTTTCACGCTTTTTTTTTTTTATGGTTCGGCGGCCACCGGGCTCGCGCACCCGGCCCCCTGGAAGCGGACGTCCTCGATCACGTCGCCCTTCAGCCGCACCTGGAGGCTCAGCCGGTCCCCGCAGAGCGGGTTGTTCCCGACCGCCGCCCGGTCCGCCCCCTCCAGCTTCCCGAAGTTCCTCGGGCTCCGGTAGTGGTCCAGGATGACTTCCTGGTAGAGGTCCCCGAGGTCGCTCATGGATGGAACACCTCCCCCACGCGCCGCAGGCCCGCGGCGAGCGCGTCGACCTCCTCGCGCGTGTTGTAGAGCGCGAACGACGCCCGCGCCGTGGCCGGGATGCCGAAGCGCTCCATCACCGGCTGGGCGCAGTGGTGGCCGGTGCGGATCGCGATCCCCTCCTGGTCGAGGATCGTCCCCACGTCGTGCGGGTGGATGCCGTCGAGGACGAACGAGATCGCCCCCGCCTTCTCCCGGGCCGTCCCGATGAGGCGGAGCCCCTTCACCTCGAGGAGCCTCCCGGTCGCGTGGGCGAGGAGGCCGCGCTCGTGGGCGGCGATCGCGTCGAGTCCCACCGTCCCCGCCGCGTAGTCCAGGGCCTCCCCGAGGCCGATCACGCCCTCGATGTGGGGCGTGCCCGCCTCGAACTTGTGGGGGATCCTGTTGTACGTCGTCTTCTCGAACGTGACCGAGAGGATCATGTCGCCGCCGCCCTGGTAGGGGGCCATGGCCTCCAGGTGCTCCGCCTTCCCCCAGAGGATGCCGATCCCCGTGGGGCCGTAGACCTTGTGGCCGGAGAAGGCGTAGAAGTCGCAGGCGAGGTCGCGGACGTCCACCTTGGCGTGGGCCGCGGCCTGGGCGCCGTCGAGGAGCACGGGGACGCCGCGGGCGTGGGCCATCTCGACGAGGCGCTTCACGGGGTTCACCGTGCCGAGCGCGTTGGAGACGTGGGTCACGGAGAGGATCTTCGTGCGCGGCGTCAGCATCCTCTCCAGCTCATCGAGGACCAGCTCGCCGCGGTCGTCGATCGGCGCCACGCGGAGGACCGCCCCCGTCTCGTCCCGCAGGATCTGCCAGGGCACGATGTTGGAGTGGTGCTCCATGTGGGTGATCAGGATCTCGTCGCCCGGGCGGAGGCGGGGGCGGACGAAGCTGTGCGCCGCGAGGTTGATCGCCTCGGTGGTCCCGCGCACGAAGACGATCTCCCGCGGGTCCGCCGCGTTGAGGAACCGGGCGGCCTTCAGCCTGGCCTCCTCGTAGGCCTGGGTGGCCCGCTCGCTCAGGCTGTGCACGCCGCGGTGGATGTTGGAGTTCAGGGTCTCGTAGTAGCGGCGGATCGCCTCCAGGACGCAGGCGGGCTTCTGGGTCGTGGCGGCGTTGTCGAGGTAGACCAGGGGCTTCCCGCGCACGAGGGTTTTGAGGATCGGGAAGTCCTCGCGGACCTTGCGGACGTCGAAAGGGCGGGTCATGCGCCCCCCCTGGCCATGAGGCCCAGACAGCCGCCGAGCTGGGCGCGGACCGCGTCGATCCCGACCTGGTCGACGATCTCGCTGGCGAAGGCGTGGACGAGGAGCCGCCGGGCCTCCTCCGGGCCGATGCCGCGCGAGCGGAGGTAGAAGAGCAGGCTGGGATCGAGCTGGCCGATCGTGGCGCCGTGCCTGCAGCGGACGTCCCGCGCGAGGATCTCGAGCTGGGGCTTCGTGTGGACGAGGGCGTCCTTCGAGAGGAGCAGGTTCCTGTTGACCTGGTGGGCGTTCGTCTTCTCCGCGCCGGGGCGGACGACGACGCGCCCGTCGAAGACGGCCCGCGCGCGGCCGCCCAGGATGCCCTTGTAGAGCTCGCGGCTGGTCCCGCCGGGCGCGGCGTGGTCCACCGTGGTGTGGTGGACCACGTGCTGGCCGCCGGTGACGAGATCAGGGAGAGGAGGCGGCCGCCCGTCGTGGTCAATTCGGCGATCGGGTCGAAGCCGCCGAGCGTGACGGCCGGGCCCGCCGCGCCGCCGAACGTGATGAGCGGGCCCGTGCCGCT
>CAYNDR010000320.1:3563-7675 GCA_964395295.1 uncultured Planctomycetales bacterium | reverse complement strand
CTCGCGAAAACAAGAAGTCTATCGTTAGTAGAACAGGGGTGCGCAGGACACGAGGGGACGGGAAAATTTGGAACTTCCCCCCCGGACGGCTATAATTCATTCGTGGTTTCCGCCCTCCTCCTCGCCCTGGCCGCGCTCGCGCCCCAGCAGGACGCCCGACCCGCCAGGGAGACCGTCCGCTACAAGGAGCTCGACGCGATCGTCCAGGCGATCGCCGCCGAGGCGGAGCGGGAGGACAAGGCGATCGTCCTCTGGGTCGTCGACAACGCCTCGTCCCTCAAGGCCCAGGGCGGGGCTCTCGCCGGCGCGATCCGGCAGTCCTTTAAAAAGCCCGGCGTCCGCCACGCCGTGGCCGTCCTCGCGGAGACCCCGCGGCTCCACCTCAAGCTCACCGAGGGGGCCGAGGCCGCCGCGAAGGCCGTCGAGGCGCTGGCCGCCGGCCCGCCCGACGACGCCATCAAGAACTGCCTCCTCGCCGTCCGCGAGGCCGCCAAGCTGGCCGCGAGCGTCTCGGCCCGCAGCCCCAAGCTCGTGGTCCTCTTCACCCAGGACAACGCCGACGGCGAGGACGACGTCGAGGCCACCGTCCGCCTCCTCAAGGGCTCGAAGGTCGCCTTCTTCGGGATCGTCCCCGAGGCGGTCTACAGCGATCCCTACTGGGCCTCGGCGATCTCGGGGACCTCCTATTACTTCAGCGTCGAGAAGTTCAAGAAGCTCCCCTTCGAGCTCAAGGGGCCGGAGAGCGCCTTCGTGGAGTTCCCCTACGGGTGGCCGTTCACGCCCATCGACCCGGGCTACACCGTCCCCTCGGGATTCGGCCCGTACGCGGTCGGCCGCCTGGCCGCGGAGACCGGCGGGAAGGTCTACCTCCACAATCCCCGCCGCGCGGAGCTCTCCTTCTGCCAGCGGCACCTCTGCCTCTTCTGCCACGGCCGGCACCAGGCGTGCGGCGCGAACTACAACGAGGCCAAGCTCGACCTGACCGCGCCGGTGCTGGGCTCCCGCGCGGAATACGGGACCCGGTACGGCCGGGAGCCCCTCTGCCTCGAGACGATCGCCGCGTGGGACCGGCTCCACCGCGAGGGCCTCCTCCGCGGCGTCCCCCCCCTGCGCGCCTCGGGAGGGAAGCTCGCCGAGAACCGGCAGAAACCCCAGGCCCCCGTCTATGTCTCGCTCTCCGAAGGGCGCGCGGGCCGGCAGGCCGCGGTCAAGGCGGCGGCCGAGACGGGGAAGGCGGCGGACGCCCTCGCCGCCGCGTCCAAGCGGCACGGGAAGGACGCGGACCCCCGCGTGAGGGCCACCGCGGACGCGCTCACGGCCCATCTCCGCCTGCTGGAGCAGTCCTACCGCCAGCTGGCGTGCTTCATCGACGAGGCGGACCGCGTGGCCCGACTCCGGGGGGGCGGGGGCGACGGGTTCGCCTCCAGCCCGCTCGCCCTCGGGCGGGGCGACCGCCTGATCGCGTACTTCACCCGCAGCGTCTACCTCTGCCACGGCGGGGCCGCTCTCAAGGACGTGGGATTCCTCGGCGACCCGAAGGGACTCCACGAGGCGCTCGACCTGGCCGACCGCCTGATCGACGAGCACCGCGGCACGCCCTGGGAGGTCCTCATCCGGCGCGGATCCGTCGCCGTGTTCGAGCCGTTCATCGAGACCGAGGAGATGCGGGCGGCGCAGGAGCGCGCCTCGCGGGAGCGCCCGGTCTCGGGGTCCACCGGGAGGAGCGAGGAGACGCCCGGCACGCCCCAGAGGCCCCAGCGGCCCGCCCGGGGCGCCGAGGAGGGCAGCAGCGGGGCGGGCACGAGGACGGGGGGCCGATGAGCGCGGCGCTCTTCCTGGCGGCGGCGCTCCTGGCCGCGGACGACGCGGCCGACCGCATCGCCGAGGTCCGCTCCGCGGGAGACGTGGCCCAGCGCTACCGGGCGGCGGCCGCGCTGGCCGGGGCGGTCCGGCCGACGCACGTCCCCCTCCTGGTCCGCGAGATCGACGCCGGCCCGGCCGACCTCCGCCCCTTCTTCATCCGGGCGCTCGCGAGGATACGGGACGACCGGTCGAAGGAGGCGCTCCAGGGGCTCTGCCGGCGGCACGAGGTCGCCTCCCGGGCGGAGGCGGCCTACGCGCTCCGCCTCTACGGCGACGATCCCGTCGCGAGGCAGGTCCTCCCCGCGCTCCTCGAAGAGGCCTCGGGCGACGAGGAGAAGATGGCGGTCCTCAACAAGTTTTTCGGCGGGCACGGGTCGTGCCCCGAATACACCCGCGCGCTGACGAAGTTCATCGGGAAGGAGGGGACCCAGCATCTCCGCCGCCAGGCCATCTACATGCTCGGGACCCACAAGGGGCCGGAGGCCGCGGAGGCGCTCCGGAAGGTCGCGGACGACGAGAAGGACGAGCTCCGGCACGACGCGCTGGCCCAGCTCATCCGGACGGGCGACGCGGCGGCGCTGGAACGGGGCCTGGCGGCCCTGGAGGAAGGCCGGGTCGGCCCCATCGCGGTCCACCAGCTGGTCAACGCGATCCAGATCCTCAACAACCGCGACGCCCTCCCCCGCCTGCGGACCGCCCTGGAGAAGGCCGCGGACCCCTCCGTCAAGATCGCGATCATGCGGACGCTGGCGGCGATGAAGGACGAGAAGGCCGTCCCCCTCTTCCGGAAGCTCGAGGAGGACGAGAACCCGTCGGTGTCGAAGGCGGCGTCGAGCGCGCTGATCCAGGTGGAGGGGAGGGCGGGCGTCGACCTCGTGAGGAAGGCCACCGGGGGGGACGATCCCGACCTGCAGGTGGAGGCGGCCGAGAAACTGCTCCACCTCGACAAGCCGGAGGGATTCAAGGCGATCCGGGCCGTCCTGGAGTCCGGGAGCCCCTTTCGCCACCGGGCCGTCTCGATCCTCTCCGGCGTGCACCGCGCGGAGTCGGTGGACATCCTCGTGGGCCTGCTCGAGGACAAGGACGCGCAGGTGGCCTCTTCGGCCCGCCAGGCGGTTATCGCCGTCCTGTCGAGCCTCTACCCGTACCTCAAGTTCGCCCCGGGGGCGCCGGCCTCGACCATCCGGGACTGGTGGTCGAAGAACCGGCCGAAGTAGGGGCCCGGCCCGCCAGGCCCAGGTACGCCAGGACCGCGGCGAGGTGGAGCGCCCCGAGGCCCAGCTTCACCGGGTTGGGCAGGGTGGACGGCGAGAGGAACGCCTCGATCACGGCGGCCAGCCCCAGGAGGCCCGCCGCGCCGAGCATCACGAGCCCCGCGTCCCGCGACGCCGCCTTGAGCGCCGCCGCGCGCGTGAGCATCCCGGGATTCACCAGCGCCAGCCCCAGGCGCAGGCCCGACGCCCCCGCCAGGACGATCGCCGCGAGCTCGATCCCGCCGTGCGGCGCCACGAAGGACCAGAAGTTGTACGAGAGCCCGTGCTGGGCGATCACCGCCGCCACGCCCCCCAGGACCGCCCCGTTGAACGCCAGGACGTACGCGCTCCCCAGCCCCAGGAAGAAGCCCAGGGCGAAGGCGAGGAACGAGACCTGCACGTTGTTCACGATGTAGAACGACGTGGCCAGCGCCCCCATGCCGGCGGGGCGGTCCTCCCTGCCGAACGACTTCCCGAACGCCTGCTCCACGAGCTCCGCGTAGCCCGGCGGGGTGAGGGCCTCGGCCAGGGGAGGATTCCCGCGGGCCGCCCCGAACGCGGCCAGCGCGGGCAGGAGCAGGAGCGCCGCGGAGGCCAGCACGAACCGGCCCTGCCGGCGGACGAGCGCGGGGAAGCCCCCCCGGAAGAAGTCCAGCACGCGGCGGAAGGGATAGGGCCGCGCGGTGTAGACGCGGAAGTGGACGCGCCCCACCAGGCCGTTCAGGTAGTCCACCAGGTCGCGCCGGAGCCGCAGGGTCCGCGCCCGCGCCAGGTCCCCCGTCACCTTCCGGTAGAGCGAGACGAACGCGAAGAGCTCGCCCCCGCTCAAGGGCGCCCCCCGGCCGTCGAGGCGGGCCTCGCAGGACTCCAGGCGGGCCCAGTCGGGGCGGTGGCGCCGGACGAACTGCGCCTCGTTCACGGCGCGCCCCCCTCGCGCCGGCCCCCCGAGGCCTCCTCCTCGTTGGGCCCCCGGGCACGGGCAAGACTCTCCTGGCG
>CAYNDR010000320.1:0-3553 GCA_964395295.1 uncultured Planctomycetales bacterium | reverse complement strand
GCTCGCCATCCCGCGGACGCCCAGCTGTTCCTGGAGCGGCCGGGCCAGCCGGTCGGCCAGGCGCCGCCGCGCCTCGGGGTCCAGCCCGCGCCGGCGCGCGAGGAAGTCCTCCGCCAGCCGGACCTGCTCGGGCGGCACGCGGTGGGCCCCCGCGCGCCGGAGCTCCTCCGCGGCCTCGTCGTTGAACGCGGGATTGAGGTCGCGGCGGGAGAGCGAGGCGGGCCCGCCCGCGCGGTCCCGGATGACGATCGTCCCCGCCACGAAGTCGCCGATCCGCTTGTACCGGCGGTTGCAGGCCATGACCGCGAGGCCGAGGAAGTAGCCCCCCGGCAGGAAATCCACCACGCGCAGGAGGTTCCGCACCACCACCACGGCGGGCGTGAGGGCGTAGCCCCCCTCCTGGATGACCCGCATGCCGAGCGACCGCTTCCCGGGCGTCTGGCCGCGCATGTAGATCTCGAAGAAGATCGGGTAGCCCCAGAAGGTCAGGAAGGCGGCCACGACGGCGGCCGCCGCGGCCCACGGGCCGAGGACGTCGAGGCCGCCCGCGGCCAGCACCACCAGCAGGGTCAGGCCGAGGATCACGAACCCCACGATCATCAGGTCGATCGCCGCGGCGATGACGCGCGATCCCAGCCCCGCCAGCTCGTACTCGAACACCACGTGCTCCGGGGTCTCGATCCGGACGTAGTCGCCGTCCCTGCGGGCCTCTTCCATGGGTTCCTATAGGATACCACGCGATCCGGCCTTCAGAGCGCCTGGCGGGCCTTGAGGTCGAGGTACTTGTTGATCACCTCCACGGGCACGCGGCCCGCGGGGGCGTCGATCACGTGGACCCCGCGCCGCTGGAGCTCCTGGAGCGTCCGCGCGCGGGAGACCAGGAGCTGGGCCGACGCGGCCTTGCGGTAGGCCTCGTCCTCCGTGCGCGGCAGGGCCCACGCGGCCTCCTGCGTCTCGCGGTCGCCCACGGCCACGCAGAGCGGGACGTGGCGCCACGCCGCCGCCTTGAGGCAGCCGGAGACGAGGTCCGACGTGCCCTGGTCCACCAGGTTCGTGAAGAGGATGACGAGCGCCCGCTTGCGCCACCGCGCGTTGAGCGTGGCGAAGGCCAGCTCGTAGTTGGCTTCCACGAGCCGCGGCTCCACGTCGTAGAGCGCCTCCGCCATCGCGGCCACCGCGGCGCGCCCCTTGCGGAGCGGCGCCATCCGCTCCACGCGGTCGGAGAAGACCAGGGCCCCCACGCGGTCGTCGAAGGACGCCGCGATGCGCGTCAGCAGGAGCGCCGCGTTCAGGACGTACTCGATCTTCACGATGCCGTCCACCTCCTCGGTGAGCATCCGGCCCGCGTCGATCAGGAGCGCCACGTTCTGGCACCGCTCCAGCTGGTACTCGCGGCTGATGAGGCGGCCGCGCCGCGCCGTGGCCTTCCAGTCGATGAGGCGCAGGTCGTCGTCCGAGTGGTAGTCCCGCAGGCGCGCGAACTCCATCCCCTGGCCGCGGACGCGCTGACTGCGGAGCCCCAGCTCCCGCGCGCGGAGCCGGCGGCTGAGGAGGTCGTACTTCTTGATCGAGCCGACGCCGGGATAGACCTTCACCTCGGAGGCGGCCTCGAACCGGAGGTCGCGCCAGAGGAATCCCAGCGGCGAGGGGAGGCGCAGGAAGACCGGGCCCACCCGCCAGCGGCCCCGCCTGCGGGGGGTGACCCGGAAGACCGCCTCGGCCTCGCCGTTCGCCGGGAGGCGGAGCGGCTCCAGGAGGCGCGCCGGGACCCAGTGCTCCGGGAGGACCACGCGCGCCCAGCCGGCCCCCGCGGCCCCGCCCCGGCTCCTCACGCGCACGGCCACCGGGCCCTCCTCCGCCAGCGAGAGCACCGGGGCCACGGCGAGCTCGACCTCGAGGGCCTGCCGGCGGGGCACGAACGCCAGGTCGAGCGCCACCACGGCCCCGAGGCCCGCCAGCGCCAGGAGGCCCACCGTCGCGGGGCCCGGGATCCACGCCTCGAGGGCGAACGGGACCGCCGCCAGGAGGAGCGCCGCCGCGAGGCGGCGCGAGGGGCCGATCACTTGGGCACCTTCACCGCGGCCAGGAGGTCCCGGACCACGTCGTCCGGGCGCACCCCCTCGATTTCGCTCTCCGGCTTGAGGAGCAGGCGGTGGCGCAGGACCGGCGCCGCCAGCGCCTTGACGTCGTCCGGGATCACGAAGGCGCGCCCCCGGAGCGCCGCGGAGGCGCGCGCGGCCATCAGGAGCGCCACCCCCGCCCGCGGGCTGGCCCCCACGGAGACCGCGGCCCAGTCCCGCGTCTGCCGGATGATGTCGGCGACGTAGGCGAGGATCGCGTCCTCCGCCGCCACCCCGCCCAGGGCGAGGCGCAGTTTCACGATCTCCTCGGCGCTCGTCCGGGGCTCGATCCCCAGCGACTCCACCTCGTGGAGCATGCGGCCGTCCCGGTAGCGCCCCAGGAGCGCCCGCTCGTCCGCGGCCGAAGGGTAGGAGACGAGGACCTTCAGCAGAAAGCGGTCGAGCTGGGCCTCGGGCAGGGGGTAGGTCCCCTCGTACTCCACGGGGTTCTGCGTGGCCAGCGCGGTGAAGACGGGCGAGAGCGGCATCGGCCGGCCGTCCGAGGTCACCCGGCGCTCCTGCATGGCCTCCAGGAGCGCGGCCTGCGTCTTCGCGGGGGCGCGGTTGATCTCGTCCGCCAGGAGGAGGTCGGTGAAGACCGGGCCCGGCCGGAACTCGAACTCCCGCTTGCCGTGGTCGAAGACGCTCGTCCCGGTGATGTCCGCGGGCATGAGGTCCGGCGTGAACTGGACGCGCGTGAAGCGGCACCGGAGGGCGCAGGCGAAGGCGCGGGCCATGAGGGTCTTGGCCGTGCCGGGCAGGCCCTCCAGCAGGACGTGGCCGCCCGCCAGGAGGGCCACGCCGACCTGGTCGAGGACCTCGTCCTGCCCCACGATGGCCTTGCGGACCTCGGCCTTGACGGCCTCGAAGACGCCGCGCACGCGCTGGACGGGCTCGGGGACGGGGGTGTTCATGGGGACTCCTGATGACATTCACCACAAAGACACGAAGCACGCCAAGGACCCACAAAGAAACTCCGGGAAAGGGCTTCCCCCCTTGATCCCCCCCGGGGGGAAGAAGAATCGCATGCGTTCAGGGGTATCGAAGAATCAAGAATAAATCGAGAATCGAGGGATCGTTCCCCCCCGGCCCCTCGGGGGGGCCTTCCATGACCTATGGCCCGGCCATTCTTCCTCCGTGTCCTCCGTGCACTCTGTGTTTCAATAATCTCCGTGATCTCCGTTTCCTCCGTGCTCCGGGGGCTGGGCCATGGGGTAAACGGATGCAAGAATCCAAATCCTCTTCGTGGCCTTTGTGTCTTTGCGGTGAGGATCATTGCCTTTTCCGGGACGCCGCCCCCAGGAGGGCGCGGCGGACGTTCTCGATCTCGCGGCAGGAGGCGAGGAGGGCGGCGCCGCGGGCGCGGGGGGCGGCGGCGCGCCGGCCGGCCTGGACGAGGGCGCGCGCGCCGGAGCCGGGGGCCAGGCCCGCGC
>CAYNDR010000319.1:1458-7699 GCA_964395295.1 uncultured Planctomycetales bacterium | reverse complement strand
GGGCAACTGCGCCTACCACCAGCGCAGTGCCCAGGCGGCCATCAAGCGCGCGCGGTATCTGGCCCTGATGCCCTACGTGGGCTCGGGCGGCCTGTAGGAAGGGTCCCAACAGCGGGAGGTCCGGCGATGAAAGTCCTTCTCTGGCAGGATGTGGAAAAGCTGGGCAAGCGCGGCGAGGTCGTGGACGTCCGCGAGGGCTACGCGAGGAACTGCCTCATCCCGAGGCGCCTGGCCAGCGTCCCGACGTCCTCCATGTACAAGGAGTTCGATCTCGAGAAGCGCCGCCTGGCCAAGATGGAGGCGGCCCTCGTCTCGGACGCCAAGGCGGTGGCGGAGCGCCTGGCCGGCGTCCCCTCCGTCTCCATCGAGGTCAACACCAACGAGCAGGGGCACCTCTACGGATCGATCACGCCCACCATGGTCGCCGACGCCCTGCGCGACCACGGGATCAAGGTCGAGCCCAAGGTCGTGGAGATCCTCGATCCGATCAAGGAGGTGGGCACCTACGAGGTCGGCATCCACCTCCACAAGGAGATCCAGCCGAGGCTCAAGGTCTGGGTCCTCTCCACCAAGGCCGTCAAGCCGGAGGGGACCAAGGCCCAGGAGGCCGGGTCCGCCGCGCCGGCGGAACCCAAGAAGGGGGAGGCCCCGGCCCAGGCATAGGGTATAATCCGGAAGTCAGGAGTCGGAGGGGGGAGTATGACGCCCGCCGCGCGCAATCCCGTGGCGCCCGCCGAGGTGCTCCGGACCGTGCCCGAGCCGGCCCGCGGGCCCTCGCCCGAGCAGATGCCCCGCAGCCTCGAGGCGGAGATGGCGCTCCTCGGGGCCATGATCTTCGACAACGAGGTCATCGGCGACGTCGTGGAGGTCGTGAACGCCCGGGAGATGTTCGCCTTCCCCGCCCACCAGACGATCTTCGAGGCCCTCCTCAACCTCCACATGGCGCGCAAGCCCATCGACCTGGTGGTCCTCAAGGAGGAACTCGCCAAGGACCGGAAGCTCGAGGCCGTGGGAGGGGCGGAATACCTGGCGGGCCTGGTGGACTCGATGCCCACGGCGGCCAACGCCCTCGAGTACGCCAGGACCGTCCACGACAAGTTCGTCCTCCGCAACATCATCGAGACATGCTCGAAGATCGTCCACCAGGCCACGTCGGTGACCCAGGACGTGGACGTGGTGCGCAACGAGGCCGAGCGCGCCCTCTTCCAGGCCCTGGCGCGCGGCGAGAAGGGCACCGTCCGCACGATGGGGGACGTCCTCCGCGAGACCTTCCAGCAGATCGAGGACATCCGCGACCGGAAGTCCCGCCTCCTGGGGATGGCCTCGGGGTTCTACGAGGTCGACGACCTGACCTCGGGCCTCCAGGACGGCCAGCTCTACATCGTGGCGGGCCGGCCCTCGATGGGGAAGACGAGCCTGGCCATGTCCATGATCGAGAACGTGGCGCTCAAGGAGCAGAAGCCCGTCCTCTTCTTCTCGCTGGAGATGGCGGCCACGCAGATCGCCCAGTCCATGCTCTGCTCGCACGCGCGGGTGGACTCCAACCTCCTGCGGTCCGGGAAGGTCACCGAGGCGGACTACCAGCGGCTGGTCCTGGCGGCCGGCGCGCTCCACGAGGCGAAGATCTTCATCGACGACTCGGCGGACCTCTCCGCCCTGGAGGTCCGCACGCGCGCGCGGCGCATGAAGGCCAAGGAGGGCATCCGGATGGTGGTCGTGGACTACCTCCAGAAGATGCACGCCCGGCAGGGGATGCGGATGCCCGAGTCGCGCCAGCTGGAGATCTCGATGATCTCCTCGAACCTCAAGTCTCTGGCCAAGGAGCTGAACCTCCCCGTGATCGCGCTGGCCCAGCTCAACCGCCAGCCGGAGGGCCGCGAGGACCGCAAGCCCATGCTCTCCGACCTCCGCGAGTCGGGCTCCATCGAGCAGGACGCCGACGTCGTGATGCTCCTCTACCGCGAGGACTACTACAACCAGGAATCGGACCGCAAGGGGATCTGCGAGATCATGGTCGTCAAGAACCGCACCGGCCCCACCAAGAACGTGGAGCTGGCGTTCCTCAGGCAGTTCATGCGCTTCGAGAACCTGGCCACCCGGACGGCGTAGAGAAAGCGTTGCCCCGGGCCGGCGTTTCCTATAATCTTCCCCCGTGCGCCGCGACTTCGTCTCCAGGAAGGCCGCCCGGTTCACCGAGAGCGTCATCCGCGAGATGACCCGCCTGGCGGACGCGGCGGGCGCCATCAACCTCGCCCAGGGCTTCCCCGACTTCCCCGCCCCCCGGGCCATCAAGCGCGCCGCCTGCGAGGCGATCCGGAAGGACATCAACCAGTACGCCGTCACCTGGGGCGCCCCCTCCCTCCGGCAGGCCCTCGCCCGGAAATACCGGAAGTACAACCGGATGGACGTCCACCCCGACAAGAACGTCGCCGTCACCTGCGGCGCCACCGAGGCCATGATCTCCGCCCTCCTGGCGGCGGTCGATCCCGGCGACGAGGTCGTGATCTTCGAGCCCCACTACGAGAACTACGGGCCCGACACGGTCCTTTCGGGCGCCGTCCCCCGGTTCGTCCACCTCCGCCCGCCGGACTGGCGCTTCGACGAGAAGGAACTCGCGCGGGCCTTCAACCGGCGCACGAAGGCGATCGTCATCAACACCCCGAACAACCCGACCGGCAAGGTCTTCTCGCGCGGGGAACTGGAGTTCATCGCCCGCCTCTGCCGGAAATGGGACGCCCTGGCGGTCACCGACGAGGTCTACGAGCACATCGTCTACGAGGGCGAGCACGTCTCGATCGCCTCCCTCGACGGCATGGCCGAACGGACGATCACGACCTCGTCGCTCTCGAAGACGTTCTCGGTGACGGGGTGGAGGCTGGGGTACTGCATCGCCCCGGAGAGGATCGCGGGGGCGATCCGCAAGGTCCACGACTTCCTGACCGTGGGGGCGCCGCACCCGCTCCAGGTGGCCGCGGCGCACCTCATGGACCACCCCGGGGGCCTCTTCGAGCGGCTGGCGGAGGAGTACCGGGAGCGGCGCGAGGCCTTCTACCCCGGATTGGAGAGGGCCGACTTCCGCCCGCTGGGGAAGCCGCGGGGGGCCTACTACGTGATGTGCGACATCTCCCGGTTCGGGCTCCGCGACGACACGGAGTTCGCCCGCTGGCTCATCCGGGAGGGCGGGATCGCGGCCGTCCCGGGGAGCTCCTTCTACGTGGACCCGCGCCAGGGACGCGGCCTGGTCCGCTTCGCCTTCTGCAAGAGGCTGGAGACCCTCCGCGCCGCGGTCCGGCGGCTCGCCCGCCTGCCCGCCGCGGCCGGGGCGCGCCGATGAAGCGCGGCTTCGCCCGCCTCCTGACCGAACAGCGCAACCCCCGCAGCCTGAAGATCGACACGCTCCCCGTCCCGCAGATCCTGCGGCTCATCAACCGGGAGGACGCCTCCGTGGCCGCCGCCGTCCGCGCGGAGCTCCCCCGCCTGGCGCGCGCGGTGGAGCTCGTGGTCGGCCGGCTCCGGGAAGGGGGAAGGATCTTCTTCGCGGGCGCCGGGACGAGCGGGCGCCTGGGGGTCCTGGAGGCGGCCGAGATGCCCCCCACCTTCGACACCCCCAGGGGCCTCGCCCGGGCGATCATGGCGGGCGGGCCCCGCGCCGTCTTCGCCAGCAAGGAAGGGGCCGAGGACGACGCCGCCGACGGGGCCCGGCGGCTCCGGCGCGAGGGGCTCCGCCGCGGCGACGTCGTCGTCGGCGTCGCCGCCAGCGGCGTGACCCCCTTCGTCCTCGGCGCGCTCCGCGAGGCGGCGCGCCGCGGCGCGGGCCGGATCCTCGTGGCCTGCAACCGGCGGGGCGTGCCCGCCTCCGCGGCCGACGTCATCGTCTCCCCCCTCGTGGGCCCGGAGGTCGTCGCCGGATCCACGCGCCTGCGGGCCGGCACCGCGACGAAGATGGTCCTCAACGCCCTGACCGTGGCCTCCATGGTCCGGCTGGGGAAGGTCTACGGGAACCTCATGGTGGACCTCCAGCCCCGCTGTGCGAAGCTCCGGGACCGCGCCCGGCGGATCATCATGGCGGCGGCCGGGGTGTCCAGGGGAGAGGCCGCGCGCGCCCTGCGGGCGGCGGGGAACCGGAGCAAGGCGGCGATCCTCATGCTCCGCCGCGGGGTCTCCCGCCGGGAGGCCCTGCGCCTCCTGGAGCGCCGCGGGGGCCGCCTCCGCGAGGCGCTGGAGGGCCGCCCGTGATCATGCAGAAGCACATCGTCCGCATGACCCTCCGCGAGAAGTGCGCCCAGATGGTCTTCATCGACTTCCGGTTCGACGGGCCCGACTACGAGCGCATGATGCGCCTGGTCAAGAAGGAAGGGGTGGGGGGGATCCGCCTCTACGGCGGCAGTATCTTCGACGTGACCCCGCTGGTCAACTCGTACCAGCGCGCGGCCAGGCATCCTCTGCTGATGGCCGCGGACTTCGAGAACGGCGCCGGACAGCAGGTCCACGGCGCCACGGTCTTCCCCCCGAACATGGCGGTGGGCGCCGCGGGATCGGAGGAGCTGGCCCACCTCAAGGGCCGCCACACGGGGCTCGAGGCGCGCGTCCTCGGGATCCCCTGGGTCCTCTCTCCGGTTGCGGACGTCCACCGGGATCTCCTCGATCCGGCGGTCGGCACCCGCTCGTTCGGGCAGGACCCCGCCCTGGTGGGCAAGCTCGGGCGCGCCACCCTGCGCGGGCTCCACGCGGCCGGGGCGCTGGGGTGCGCCAAGGGTTTCCCCGGCGCGGGGGACGGGTCGGGGAGCCCGTTCGCGGAACTCGCTCCGGAGGCCGACGCCGTCATGGTGGCGAACCGCCGCGCTCCGGCGATGGACCCCGACGCGCCGGCCCCGCTTTCCCGCGCGGTCCTGGAGGACCACCTCCGCCGACTGCTCAAGTTCCAGGGGCTGGCCGCCGTCGACGCGCTCGCGGAGGTCGGCCCGGAACACGAGGCGGTCGAACGGGCGGCCATGGCGGGCGCCGACGTCCTGTTCTGCCCGGGGGACCCGGACCGGGCGGTCGGGGCCCTCGAGGAAGCCGTGAAGGCGGGCCGCCTGCCGGAGGCCGCGGTGGACCGGGCCGCGGACCGGATCCTGGGGGTGAAGGAGAAGCTCGGGCTTTTCCGCGAGCGCCTCACGGACATGAGGAGCGTGGAGGCCCTGGTGGGGAACGAGGCGCACCGCGCCGGCGCCCAGAGGATCGCCGACGCGGCGGTGACGCTCGCGCGCGGGACCGGGAGGGTGGAGGGAGCCGCCGAGGTCGTGACGGTGGGAGGGGCGGGCGGCCCCACGGCCTTCGAGAAGGAACTGACCCGGAAGGTGAAGCTCCAGGAGGGGGCGCCGGCCTGCGTGGCGGCCGTCTTCTCGCGGCCGGACGGGCCCCAGGCCGAACGGCTCCGCGAGGCGGGGCGGCGCGGCGGCGGGATCGTGGTCGTCTCCTTCGGGAGCCCGGCCGTGATCCGCGACTTCCCGGACGGCGCGGGCTTCGTGTGCGCCTACGGCGGGGATGAGTACTGCCAGCGGGCGGCGGCCCGGGCGCTCCTGGGGGAGATCCCCTACCCGGGCCGGCTCCCGGTGGCGCTGGGGCCCGGACCCGGGGGGCCGGCATGAGAGGCCTCGCGGCGCTCCTCATCCTTCCCTGGCTCCAGGAGGCCGGGCCGGCGGAGACCGTCCTGCGCGCCGCCTGGGCGCCGCCTTCCCACCTCGATCCCCATCGGGCGGCGACCCTGGCCGACGCGCGCTGCGCAGGGGCGCTCTTCGAGGGGCTCACCACGCACGAGGCCGATGGCGTGACCGTGGCGCCCGGGATGGCCGAGAAGTGGGAGGAGTCGGCGGACGGGCTCGCCTGGACCTTCACCCTGCGCGAGGCGAAGTGGTCGAACGGGGACCCCGTCACGGCCCTGGACTTCGTGGCCGCCTGGCGCCGCGCGCTCCGGCCCGCCACGGGGTGCGTGTACCGCGACCTCTTCCGGGTGTTCCGGAACGTGGGGCGGCACCTGGACGCCCTGCGGACCGAGGGGCGCTCGGACGTGGAAGAGAGGGAGTTCGGGTTCGAGACCGGGGACGAGCGGACGCTGCGGGTGCGCAGCCTGACGGTCGAGGCCGCGCAGGCGATGTACCGCGAGTGCCAGGCGCAGGAGCTGGCCTGGCGCGAGAAGCGCCGGGTGCGGACCATGGAAGAGATGCGCGCGCAGGCCGGCGGCGTGCAGATCGCCACCGGG
>CAYNDR010000319.1:289-1448 GCA_964395295.1 uncultured Planctomycetales bacterium | reverse complement strand
GTGGACCCGGCTTCCGCGCCCGCGCTGACGATCGTCACGCCGTTCTACAACACCAAGGCGACCGTGGATGTGCTGCTTGCCGCTCCACGGGAGGACGGTCCTGGAATACGGCGAGGGGTGGGTCCGGCCCGGGCGGATCGTGACCAACGGGCCCTATCTTCTCGAGTCGTCGTCCCCTTCGGACATCACGCTCCGGAGGAATCCCGGATACTGGGACCCGGAGGCGGGGCGCGCGCCGGGGCGCGTCGTGGTGGAGTTCCACCCGGCCGAGGTGGCGCTCAGGAAGTTCGAGACGGGCCTGCTGGACTGGATCGCGGACGAACGGATCCCGGCCGACCGGATCGCCGGGATGAAGGGCTTCGCGGCGCACCCCGCCTGGGGGACGTGTTTCCTGCGCTTCAACGCGAAGAAGCCCCCCTTCGACCGGGCGGGCGTGCGCGCGGCCTTCGCCCGGGCGATCGACCGCGGGGGGCTGGCGGAGGCCGTGAAGGACCTCCCGGCCGACCGGCTGGTGCCGCCCGGCTTTCCCGGCTATTCCGGAGGGAAGGCGCCGCCGTACGACAAGGCCGCCGCCATGGAGGCCCTGCTGAAGGAGACGGAGTTCGATCTTTCGAAGTTTCCGAGGGTTGACCTGCTCACGGACGACGCGCCGCGCTCGGCGGCCCGGGGCCGGTGGCTGAGGGACCACCTGGAGCGGACGCTGGGGATCGGCGTGCGGCTCTCGTCCATGAGGCCGCCCGCCTTCGAGGCGGCCCTGGGGCGCGGGGAATTCCACGCGGCCGTGGAGGAGTGGATGGGGGACGCCTTCGATCCGCAGGCGTTCCTGGAGAACTGGGGGAAGGGGCATCCCCGGAACCGGGGGGGCTGGGCGGGCGAGGAATTTGACGCGTTGCTGGGGGCGGCCGGGCTGCGGGAAGAGCGCGGTACCTCGTCGGCTGCGGTGGGTGCGCCGGTGACGGGCGTGCCCGACCGGGAGTCCGGCCCGGGCGGGCGCATGGGCCGGCTGGCGCCGGGCATCCTGCGGGTGGCGGACATCCCGCACCTGGCGGCCCTCGTGGCGCCGCGCCGGCTGATCATCGCCGAGGGGCTGACGCCGCAGGGCAAGCCGCTGCCCGACAAGGAGCTGCGCGAGGCCTACGCCTTCCCGCGCAGGGTCTAC
>CAYNDR010000319.1:0-279 GCA_964395295.1 uncultured Planctomycetales bacterium | reverse complement strand
GGGTGTCCGGCGGTGCGGGCCGGCGGGGACCGGGGGGGGCGGGGCGGGCGTGGAATTTGACGCGTTGCTGGTGGCGGCCTCGAGAGGGCGGGACGTCCGGCGGCGGCTGGAGGCGCTGGGGCGGGCGGAGGGGCGGCTCCTCCAGGAGGCGCCGCTCGTGCCGCTGTCGTGGCCCGAGATCGGTTTCCTGTCGGGCCCGAAGGTGCAGGGGCTCCATCCCAATCCCATGGGCCGCTGCGCGCTGAAGGGCCTCCGCCTTACGACAAAATAGACCGTCCG
>CAYNDR010000318.1:0-7724 GCA_964395295.1 uncultured Planctomycetales bacterium | reverse complement strand
CAGGAAATTGTGGGAGGTGGACTTCCTCTGCCAGGGAAGCGGATCGGTGACCTGGTCGGCGCCCGCCGTCCAGGGCAACCGCCTCGTCGTCCCGGGCCGCGACCAGGACCGCGACCTGGTCTTCTGCCTGGACCCGGAGACGGGGGGCCTCCTCTGGGTCGGCTCGTACGAGGCCCGGGCGAAGAACGGCCATGGGCCCGGGGCGAGGGCCACCCCCTTCATCGACGACGACCGGGTCTACACCTTCGGCCGCAGTGGCCACCTGGCCTGCTGGAACCTGCACGACGGGAAGCTCCTTTGGCTCTCCAACGTCGCGGACGCGGGGGGCCAGGAGCCGGACTGGGGACATTCCTCGTCTCCGCTCGTCCTCGGGGATCACGTCGTGGTCCAGGCCGGCGGCACGGCGCTTGCGGCGGCCTACGACAAGAGGACGGGGAAGCCGGCCTGGAAGGGAAGGGGGGGCGCCGCCGGATACGCCGCGGTCGCCTCCATGAAGGTGGAAGGGGAGCCCTTCCTGCTCGTCTTCCACGGGACGGGCCTGGCGGTCCTCTCGCCTGCCGACGGGCGCACCCTCGGGGAAATCCCCTGGAAGACCAGCTACGACATCCACGCCACGACGCCGGCGGTCGAGGGGACCGCGGTGTTCCTCACCTCCGGCTACGGCACCGGCGGCGGGGCCGTCCGCGTGGGGAAGGACGGCCGTCCCTCGCTCCTCTGGAGCAACAAAGCCTTTGCCTCCCACCACTCCGACCCGATCCTCCTGGACGGCCGCGTCTACGGCTACTCCGGCCAGAGCATCCAGAACAAGGGCCACTTCAAGTGCGTGGATCTCCGGGACGGGCGGGAGCTCTGGAGCACGGGCGAGGCGGGCTGGGGGACGGTGATCCACGTGGACGGCCGCCTGCTGTGCATGGACATCCGCGGCAACCTCTGCCTCGTGAAGCCGGACCCGGCCGCGTTCCGGAAGGTGGCCGAGTTCAAGTCCGCGCTGGGTGAGGTGGTGGACCCCGCGTGGACGATGCCGGTGGCCGCGAACGGCCGGCTCTACCTGCGGTACATGCAGCGGCTGGTCTGCTACGACATGATGCGGTGATTCTGTAGGGCGAAGCCGTGGCCCGTGGAAGGATTCCGGGCCGATTCCTTGGATGAAGGGGGGAACTGCCGCGGTGGCCTTTACGAGGTTGCCCAATCAGCCAGGTCTTGGAACTGGCTTTCCAGCTCATCCGGCATGACCCAGCAAATAGCCCCGTCTTTCCAGATCACCATTGGAAGTCCGGCCTTCTTGTGCTTCAGCATCGCTTCGTAGGCCGCCCGTCGAAGGGCCTGGTCGACGAGAGTTCCTTCTCGCATGATTTTGCCGATATTGCGCGCCCTTTTAGCCATCGCGGTATTCCTTGATCAGGCGCTCCCACGTTGCCTTGTCGGTTGCCGCGTTATCCATCCTCCTCTGGCCGGTGGCAATCAGTCTCGGTGAACCGCCTGAATTATCGTATATTCGCCATGTTGCGGCAAGAGGCCGATAGATCTCGAAGAAATTCCTGAGCCCTGCCTTGTATCGGCGCCGTATGACCTCTTCCGCGACATCATGCCCTCCCAGCCTTACCCTGTCGCCGACTCGCTGGACGGCAAGATCGGCGCTGGGAAGCCAGAGGAAAACGAGGTGGAACTCCCAGCCATTCTTGAGGAGCTGGGTGATCCAGGGGGCGAAAGAGCGGCTGGAGAGAGTCGTCTCGAACGCGAAGCTGTTCCTGTGGCGGGCCAAGTTGTGGAGGCGGTCCAGCATCCTTCTCCCGGCCTTCAATGCGGCATGCTCAGGTGCGGCAGGGGTGATCTCACGGGCGATCTTATCCGCATCCACGAATTCTTTTACTCCAAAGGTTTCCCAGATGAGGGCAGGGCCGGACGTGGACTTGCCGGCCCCATTGGGGCCTGCCAACGCGATGATACTTGGGCCTTGCTTGGCCATGATCGCCTGGCTCGCTTTGCGGAACCGGAAGAGGCGCAACAACTCCAAAAGCGCCCCGATTGGAATTATATCCTGCGGGGGCGCGGGAGGGGGAAATCGGGGGGCCAAAGGAATCATCCGGGAGCCTTCGGGGGGGGGTATCGGGGGATCGCGGGAAACAACATCGCCTGATGGAGGCGGGAAGGATTTCCCCAGCGCGCTCGGCGTCCAGAAGCCCCTTGCACTCTGGGGTCCAGGAGAGATAATCGAGGCGGAGCGGGACAAGTTGGCATGGAGCCGATGCAGGAAGCGTTAGGCAACGGATCTCCCTCCGAGGCCGACCTCCGGTTCATGCGCCTCGCCGTTGAGGAGGCCCGGAAGTCGGTGGTCGACCGGGAGGGTTCACCCCAGGTCGGAGCCGTATTGTCCAAAGGCGGCGCCCTCATCGCTTCGGCCTTCCGAGGACGCGAAGCGGTTGGAGACCACGCGGAGTTCACCCTTCTCCAGAAGGATCTTCGCAGCACCGACCTGACCAGGGGAGCGACACTGTACACGACTCTTGAGCCGTGCACCACGCGATCGCACGACAAGCTGCCCTGCGTGGAATGGATCATTAGGAAAGGAATCGCCAAGGTGTTCATCGGGATTCTTGACCCCAACCCCAACATTTGCGGCAGGGGGGGAAGAGAGGGCCGGGGGGCTCACCGGAAGGGCCTTCGGGGCGGGTTCAACGGTGGGAAGGCCGGTCACTCCCGCGTGAACAGCACCTTGTCCAGCACGAGGTTCCGGTCCGAGACCGCCGGGACGCTCTCGTCGTCGACGAACGCCAGCGAAAGCTCGTGGTCGCCCTCAGGGAGCGCCACCGACAGCGGATAGGGGCGCCAGGCGCCCGACGTGAGCTGGACCTGCCCCGCCTTCCGCCCGTCCAGGCGGACCTCGATGAGCGGGTAGACGCCTTCGCACTCGGTCCCGCCGGCGACGACCTCCACCGTGTAGCGGCCCGCGGCGGCCACCTTGATCGGCGTCTTCACCCAGCCACTGCAGGCGAGCGAGACGAACGCCCCCGCGTTGTGGAAGTGCGGCAGGTCCGGCTGGGGCGTCATCTGCTCGCACTCCACCGCCACGGAGGGCCTCGGCATGAAGTCGCCCCCGAGCGCGGTGAGGATCGAGCAGGCGTGGCGGGCCGCCTTGCGGGCGTTCGCCTCCTCCGTGTCCCACCGCACCTGGTCCACGACGAGGACGCCCTTCCCGCGCCGCGCGACCGCGATGGCCGCCGGGGCGGTGAGGAACCGCACGCCCGCCGGGGAGTCGTCGCGCGCGACGAGAATCTTGTCCACGAAGAGGTTGCGGTCCTCCCTGGGCGGGTCGCTCGCGTCGTTGACGAACGCCACGGCGACCTTCCGGCGTCCTTTCTCAACGGAGCCGAAGAGGGTGTGCGTGCCCCACGGCTCCCCGGCTACGGAGACGGAACCGAACTCCTCGCCGTCGATCGAGACCTTCGCGATCGGGAAGACGCCGCGGCACGGCGTGCCGCGGGCCACCACGCCGAGGACGTAGTTCCCGGCCTCGGGGAAGTCGATCTCGCCGGACGCCGTGCCGACGGTGGCGAACACCACGCCCGGCGCCTGCCGCTGGACGTACAGCCCTTCCAGCGCCCAATCCTCGACCTCATGGGCCGATGCCTTCTTCCCCTCCAGCGTCTTGGCGAACGCGCCGTCGGCCATCTCCGACGCGCGCGGGATTTCCGCCCAGCCGACTCCCGAATGCTTGCCGAGCCAGTACAGGTCCTCCCGCGCGATCGCCTCCAGGAGCGGATCGTCCCCCTTCGCGCGCGTCACGGGGCCCGGGCACGGCCCCAGCCCGGCGTCGATGCCGAACGCCCGGCGGAGCGGATCGAAGGCGGCCGGCGGCGCGCGGTGGACCAGCAGGGCGCCGCCCTGCTCGACGAACCGCAGGAGCTTCGCCGCGTCGCCGGCCTCCCCGCGGCAGACGACCAGGCCGTAGGACGAGAGGTCCACGGTCCCGAGATTGCCCGTGAGGTCGTCGAACCGCAGCCCGAGGCCGCGCAGGTACGAGCGGTACGCCTCGGGGCCCGCGACCGCGGTCGCGCGGCCCGCGGCGCGGCGGGCGGAGAGGTAATCGAGGAGATTGGCGAGGATCCTCGCGGCGACGGGCTCGGAGGAGAACTTCTCGACCAGCTTCAGCTGGGAGTGGACCACGCAGCCGCGGCCCACGGGGCGCTCCAGGAGCGGCGCGTGGTCGAGGCCCGCACCCGAGCCGGAGACCACGATCGGCACGGACGCCCCCGCCGCGGGCCGGGGCATCTCGTCGGCCGCAACGCCGTGGTCGCCGCGCCAGAACTTGAGGTCCTCCCGCTCCACGTCCTTGAGCGCCGGGTGGCTCGGGCGGAGCGGGAAGGCCATCGTGGACGCCTGGCGCGAGAGCCCGAACTCGAACAGCCCCTCCGGATAGGCCTTCTGCTCGAGGACCAGGACGCGGCCGCCGCGGGACGCGAAGTCCAGGAGCGCCGCGCGCGCGGGATCGACGCGGCCGATCACGGGCACCGCCGCCGCCTGCGCCTTGAGTGCCCCGGCGCCGATGACGAGCACCTCGAGGCCAGGCTCGATCTTTTCGATGGAAGGGACGTCCGCGGCGCGCAGGCCGAGGGCCTCGAACACCTTCCTCGTCCCGCCCGCGGGATCGTGGAGGCCGATCCGGGCCGCGAGCGCAAGCGGCCGGGGCCGCGGGAAGACGGCGTAGGAATGCGTATCCTCGAAGACCCTCTTGCCGCCCCGATCGAGCGTCAGCTTCCACTCGACGGGCGTCCGCCTCGCGGCGGCGGGCATGCGGAGGACGACGTCGAGCATCCGGTGGCCCGCGGGCTTGAGCTCCAGCCTCTCCCCTCCGCGGCCCGCCTCGCGGCCCTCCATCGTGAGGGTCCACTGGAAGTCGAGCGCGGAGGGTTCGAGGATGTCGTTGAAGACCTCCACGCGGCGGCGGACCTCGTCTCCGGCGTAGAAGCGGCGGTCGTAGTCGTGGCTGTAGGCGGCGACGGGCTGGTAGGAATAGCGGTGGGCGCGGTAGAGGGGATTCGTGTCGTCGAGCCGGCCGCCCTCGATGACGGTCCAGGGCGAGATGCCGGCCACCTCGAAATGGCGGTAGCCGAGGACCTGCATCTTCCAGCTCTCGGCCTTCCCGAGGTCGCGGTAGCGGTGGTAGTCGATGTAGGCGTCGTCGCCGAAGAAGACCGTGTGCCACGAAGGGTCGCTGGAGGGGAGCCAGAGGAACTCGCCGACGTAGAGCGGCTTGTCCTTCTTCCAGAGGAAGTGGGGCTCGCCGTTGAAGAAGAAGCCGCCCCCGCCGTGGCCCTTCCACGGCTTGTCGAGCCAGTAGGCCTCGTTGGGCCAGCGGGTGTAGTCGGGGTACTCGTGGGGGTAGTGGATGCCGATGGCGTCGGCGACGCCGTCCGGGTCTCCGTCCGACTCGTAGAAGATGGGCCGCGTGGGGTCCCACTGTTTGACCAGCCGTCCCATCCGGACGAGCTGGGCCTTGGGCCCCGGCGTCGCGTCGTTCAGGCGCGATCCGGTGAACTCGTTCTCCAGGCTCCACAGGACGACGGACGGCCGGTTCCTGTCGCGGTCGACCATGGCCTTGAGGTGCTTCGCGTAGTTCTCCCAGAAGACGGGGTCGTGGACCCGGTAGACGTCGTCGTCGTTCCACACGGCGCCTTCGACGACCATCAGGAGGCCAACCTCGTCGGCGGTGTCGTAGTGGACGGCGGGCCAGGGTTGCGTGTGGGTGCGGAAGGCCACACAGCCGACCTCCTTGACGGCCCGCCACTGCTTGAGGATCTCCTCGCGCCTCATCGGCCCGTGCGGCGGCCACCACGAGGTCGCCAGGAGGTTGATGGGGACGCCGTTGAGGATGAAGCGGTGGCCCTCGACCCAGAACTCGCGGAAGCCGAAGCGGGTGCGGATCGAGTCGCCGCCGGAGACCTCCGTCCGGAGATGGTAGAGGCAAGGATCGACGTGCGACCAGAGGCGGGCGTCGGGCCAGGCGATCCGGGTGGAGGTCTGCGCCTCGCCTCCAGCCGGGACGCGGACCTTGAGCCCCGGCAGGCGAAGGACGTCGCGGCCCTGGTCTTCGACAGAGGCGGCCAGATCCACGGCGGCCTCGGCCGGCGATTCGTTCGCCAGGGTGTACTCGACGACGAGCTCCTTGCGCCGCACCGAGGGCTTGATGAAGAGGTCCTTGACGTAGACGGCGGGGTGGGCGACCAGCTTCACGTCGTCCCAGATGCCGTAGAGGCTGAAGAGCCCGCCGATGGGCGCGAGGATCTTGTCGCGGGGCTGACTGCGAAGGCTGTCCCAGGGGGCGTTGGGGTTGATCTCTATCCGGCCGGGGGTGAAGACGCCGGTCCAGTCGTGGGCGCCCACGGCCAGCTCGTTGGGGCCGTCGAAGGTCACGGCGGCGGTCGCGTCGACCTCGAAGGGATCGTGGCCTCCGAAGCAGCCCCCGACGTGCTTGCCGTTGACGAAGACGCGGCTGTTGTACTTCACGCCGCCGAAGCGGATCTTGATCCGCAGGCCGCGCAGGGCCGGGGGGAGGGTGAAGGAGCGGCGGAACCAGGCGCGCTTGTAGTCCGCGCCGCTCAGGTAGCCGGGGACGGCGCACGGCTTCCAGGGGCCGGCGCGCGGCGGGGTCGTGAGATCGTCCACGATCGCGTGTTCCCACGCGCCGTTGAGGTCGATCTCCTGGCGGGCGGCGGGCGCCTGCGAGCCGAGGAAGGTCCAGAGCGCGGCGATCAGGACAAGCATCCCACTACTCTACGCGCGCCCCCTTGCTGAACGGGCATGAACGTTCCATGCCTCCGCGCGTTATAATCATTGCGGAACCCCGCACGAGAGAGGCCTATGAATCTCTTCCTGTGCCTGGCGCTCGTCCTGCCCTGCCCGGCGCAGGGGGAAACCCTTGAGTCCCTCCTGGATCGGATGCAGAAACAGAGGGAAGGCCTCAAGGGGCTGAGGGCCGGCGTCGCGGTCCTTAGGTCGGCGCCCGCCAAGGCGGGCACCGACATCCTTGAGCGAATCAGCTCCGGTACCCTGGTCTTCCGCTCCACGGGGGAGGCCGCCTGGAAGGTGCGCCCCGAAAAAGGCCAGGGCTGGTTCCCCCCGTACCTCGATCCCGCCGGCAGTCTCCAGGCCGCGGTCGACGGGAAAGAGGTCCTCCTTCACATCCCCTGGAGACTTCTCAGGTTGAACGGCTTCAACCCCCTGGACTTCCACGCCGGGGCCCTCTACTTCAGGGCGCGCCTGGACACCCATACGCCCTCGACGCTTCCGACGATGGTGGACGAGCCCTGGAAGTTTCCGGTCGCGGTCCTCTTCGATCTGGCGCCCGGGAAATTCCTTCCCCTTCTGCCGGGGCTCAAGATTTCGGAGACTCGCCGCGAGGACGGCGTGGAGTACGTCGTCCTGGAGAGCGCGCCGGCCGATCCGACCCGGGAGGCGCGGGACGACGAGAAAGCCCGCATCTTCGCGTTGAGACCGTGGCGGGATGCCGAGGTCTGGGTGGACCCCAGGGAGGCGCGCCTGGCCCGGATCATCCTGCGCTATGACGGATCGAGGTCGGTCCCCCCGTTCATCGGCATCCGGGAGTACGCGTTCGCCGAGCGCGCCCGCGTGGGCGCCTTGGACGGCCTTCCCTCGACGATCCTGGTGAAATACCGCCATCAGGGGCTAGAACGGACCGGACCCGCCCGCGACGGCTCCGAGGCACG
>CAYNDR010000317.1:0-7755 GCA_964395295.1 uncultured Planctomycetales bacterium | reverse complement strand
ACGCGCGGAAGGGCCGGCCGCGCCAGAAGAGCATTTGCCCCCGCGTCTCGCGCGCCGCCCGTTCCGGGAGGCCGCCGGGCGCGGGCCGGCCGCGGTAGACCTGGCTCCGCGTGTCGGCGTGGACGTCGAAGGCGTCCTCCCGCCCCAGCGCGGTCCAGGCGAAGGTCCGGGAGGCCACGGCCTGCGCCTTGAGCGGCTCGATGGGCGCCTCCGCGCCGATCTCGGGGCCCGCGACGCCCGCCGCGTAGCTTTCGAGGTCGGCCTCGTTGATCACATGGAAGGCGCCGTCGCCCGCCCGGAGCACCTCGATCGCGCCGTCGTAGACGCGGCCCTCGACGGAGGTCCCTCCGCGTTCCGGGACCAGGACCGCCCGCCGCACCGCCAGGAGGTGCGGCCCGATGGAGAGGCGGCCGCCCTCGACGCGGATCGCCGCGGGGGCGAGCCGCCCGGCGCGCTCGTCCGGGCCGCCTTCGGGGAGGCGCAGGACGTAGGGGCCCTGGATTTCGATCGGGGCCTCCCGGGCCGACTCGAGGAGGAGCACGCGGATCTTCGGCGGCCCGGCCGCGGGATCGAGGCGGAGGGCGGGGAGCTGGCGCAGGTGGGCCGTCATGTCCTGGAGGATCGGCCCCAGGTGGAGGACGGCCCCGTAGTGGCCTCCCTTGATCCATCGGATCGCGGGGCGGCCGATCGCCTCGTGGAGCTTCTCGGTCGAGGCGCGGGGGACGACCTCGTCGTCCTCGGCGTTGATCATGAGGATGTCGTCGGGCCGCATCCGCGAGGCGAAGGCGCACGGCTCGATGTCCTTCCAGAGATCGCGGAGCTTCTCCAGCGTGTGGCCTTCCCCCTCGATCCGCCGCTTCTGTTCGGTCATCTCCCTGGATCCGTGCAGGACGATCGCGGGGAGGTCCCCGCCGCCGATGACGAAGACGCAGAGGGAGAAGCGGTCGTCCACGCCCGCCGCGAGACTGCCGACGATCGCGCCGAGGGAGATGCCCACGAGTTCCACGCGGGAGGGGTCCACGTCGGGCCGGGCGGCCAGCCAGTCTCCGGCCCGCCGGGCGTCGAGGACGGCCTGGCGCACGCCGGAGAGGGCCTCTTCCATGGAGCCGCCCAGGAGGGCGCGGCGGCGTTCGGGATCGCGGGCGCGGCGGGGGCCGTAGTGGGGCAGGTACATCATGAGGGCGGGGATGCCGCTCTCGGCCAGGCGCCGGCAGACGGCGTCGAGCAGGTCGAAACTGCCGCCCAGCCAGTGGAGGACGAGGGCGGCGGGGCGCCCGCGGGCGGCCTCCCCGGGCTGCCAGAACTTGGCCCAGACGGTGTTGTTCTCCTCGGGCTCGCCGCGGACGGCGGAAGGGAAGGTGAGCCAGGAGGAGGTCCACTGGGGAGTCCGGCGGATTTCGCGGAGATCCCAGGCGAAGTCCTTGTCCTTTATTTCGTATTTCTCGACGAGCTTCTGGAGGGCGGGGTCGCGCGAGGGGCGCAGGGGGCGGCAGGGGGCGGTGCCCTTCTCGTCCTGGAGGGGACCTCCGAGGGCGCCCAGGGCCAGGAGCAGGGCGATGGCGCGCATGGCGGATAGACGTCCGTGCCGGCGCGAGGCCCGGGACGGGGGCCGGTCCTACCTGCGGCGGATCAAGGCCAGGAGGCCGAGCGCCAGGAGGGCCTCCATGCCCAGGAGCCCGCAATGGCGGCGGTTGTCATCGGCGGCGGCGCCTCCCGCCCCTCCGGGGATGGCGCTCGGCGTGGCCGAGACTTCGTTCGAGTTCGCGCTTTCCGTGACGGCGTCGCTTTCCAGGGTCCTGACGACATACCAGTACGTCGTGTCGTTCGTCACGCCGGTATCCGTGTAGCTCGTTCCCGAGGCTACGTTGACGTATTGCGTCTCCGTCCCGGAACTTGTGGATCTCCTGATGTTGTACGTGTAGGGGCCGGGACCCGCGGCGGCGGTCCAGGAGAGGGCCACCTGGCCGTTTCCGGCCGTGGCGGAAAGTCCGGTGGGCGCGGGGGTGGCGCCGGGCGGGGGCACGACGACGGACGTGACGGCGAAGTCGGCCTGTCCGTCCGCGTTGCCGCCGAAGGCCACCCATGCCGAGGCGCGGCCCACGTTGTCGACCGTACGGGCCCTCCAATGGTAAGTCGTGTTGGGGAGGCCGGAGAAGGCGACGATAGCCTCTTGATTGAGGGCCGGATTGACCAGGGGGCTTTCAATAGTCGGGCTGCCCACGAGCTCGGAAGCGATGGGGCGGACCTCCACCTGCATGCGCACCGTGGCCCCTGCCTCCTCGGTCATGGGGAAGCTGCGGAGGAGGACCGTGGCCTCGGTCGTGGACCCGCCGGCGACGATCTGCGAGCTGTCCAGCCGCGTCTGCCTCAGGTTCAGGGGCTGGTTGGAGAAGTAGCGGCGCACGAAGACGTCGAAACTGCCTGCCGCCCCGTCCACCCAGGCCACGATGGGGTTCCCGAATCCGTCCTGGCAGAGGGCCGGGGTGAACGAGAGGTTTGAGGTGTTGCTGATCCCGGTGATCGTGGCGGGGGCGGCGGAGCCGGCGATGCCCACCTCGTTCCAGGCCCCCGTCCTGAAGCGGCGGACATAGATTTCGGGGTTGCCGCTCGTGTCGTCCTGCCACGCGACGCAGGGGGTGTTGGAGGGACCGAGGCCAAGCGAAGGATAGACGGATTCGCCGGCCGTGTTGCTGATGCCGTTGCCCGTGGCGTCTCCTGCAGCCAATTCGGACCAGCTTCCGTTCCAGTACCGGACATAAATCTCCGTGTTCGTCCCCACGGTTTCCTGCCAGGCCACGTAGGGGTCATCGGTGGATTGATCCAGAGCCAGGGACGAGTTCTGGGAGAGCCCCGCCGTGGCGCTGATCCCGCCTCCCGTTGCGGAACCGCCGCTTTCGACCCAAAATCCGAAATTCATGTAGCTCGGGGCGGGGCCGGGGAACGGATAAATAGGATAGTACGGTCCGATTACCGAGTAATAGCGCATGTAAATTTCGTAGTTCCCGTTATCGGTGTCCTGCCAGGTCACGTAAGGCTGGCCCTGGCTGGTCGTCTTGAGCGACGGGCGCTCGGAAACGCCCGAGGGGGTATTGCTGATGTTGCGGTCGGCCACGCCGGATGAACCCGTCGCGGGGATGCCGTACCATCCGGCCTCCGTCGGGAAGACGATGTAGGCGCCCGGCGTGAAGGGGTCGGGGATGCCGGCGTCGCCCGGGTGATACATCGCCACGTAGATTTCGGACAGTCCCAGGGAAGTATCCTGCCACGCGACGATGGGGACATATTCCCACGTCTTGGGCTGGTTGTTGTATACCCGGCTGGGGAAGATCACCCTCGTTTCCCCGATCGAGGGGTACCAGGACTCGCCCCACGTCCCGCTCACGCCGCCCCGGGTGCCCGATCCCGACATCTCCTCCCATTGAGTGCCGTTCCATCTCTTGCAGTAGATCTCGAAGTTGCCGCTCGTGTCGTCCTGCCAGGCCACATAGACCGTGTCATTGGACAGGCAAATGCTGGGATTGGTGGAGTTCCCGGTGTTGCTGCTGATCCCGCCGCCGGAGTCGGATCCCCCGATGTTCGACCAGTTGAGGCCGTTCCAGTAGCGCAGGTAGATCTCGAAGTTCCCGGCGTTCTCATCGGCCCATACGACGATGGGATTGCCCCCTCCTTCCACGGCCATGGCGACGTTCTGGGAGACGTTCCCCGTATTGCTGAGGCCGCCCCCCGTGGAGGAGAAGTTCAGCTCCAGCCAGGGGTCGATGACGACGGGCCAGGCCGCGGAGGCCATGAAGTCCGCCGGGACCTCGAGGACGATCTCCCCGTTCGCGTACTGCGGATCCAGCCGGAGGCGTCGCCCCGCCGCGTCGATCGCGACCGCGCCGTGATAGGCCAGCTTCATGTCCCCGTTCGTGTCGCGGAAGGCCAGGCCGCCCTCCCAGAAGGGGGTCTCGCGCCACGCGCTGAGGCCCTCGTCCGTCACGGGGCCGGCGAGGGTCGTCTGGACGGAGGTGCGGACGCGCAGGGCCCCGGTGCCGATGGCGCACGGGACGCGGAACACCTGCTCCACGCGGCGGTTCTCGAAGATGTACTCCTCGGTCATGATCTGGTGGTCGATGAGGGCGCGGCCGAAGGAGGCGCGGCGGGCCGGGCCGCGGCCCAGCTCGACCGACCGGCCGCCCTGCTCCAGCCGCGAGGCGCGCATCGTGACGCTGAAATCCTCCGCCTCGAACGCGAGCCCGGAGGAGGTCACCTGGGCCTTGTATCCGACGCCCTTGAAGCCCACCCCGTCCGGCGTCTCGTTCTCGAAGACCCGGAACGAGGCGAGCGGCTGGGCCGTCCAGTCGGGCGCCTGCGCCGCCTGGAGCGGGGCCGGCGCCGGGGGCACGCCCTTCGCGCCGGAAGGCGGGGGGGCGGGCCGGTAGACCGCGAGCGCGAGGCCCAGCGCCACCGTGAAGACGAGGCCCGCGCAAAGGATTCTGCCCTTCATGGAACCTCCCAGTCAGCTTAGGCCGGAGCTTCGGAAGCGGCGCACGACCGCTATGGGATCATACCATACGGGGGCGGATCGTCAACAGATGGAGGGAATCAGCGCCGGGAGCGGGCGCGGGAGCGGGGCCGGCGCCGCGCCTGGCCGTTGCGGCGGGCGCGAGGCAACGGGGCGCGGGGACGAAGCGGGGCCAGGATCTCCTGCGCCCCGCGGGAGTTCAGGATCGTCTCGAGGGCCTCGGCCACCTTCAGGGGATCCTCCACGGTGCCCGTCTGGCCCTCGCGGATCAGGCGCTTTCCGTCCGGGCTGGCCAGGCAGGCGACGAGACGGATCAACCCGTCGTCGGAGGCCTCCGCGTGGGCCCCGAGGGGGACCTGGCAGCCTCCCTCGAGCCGCCGGAGCAGTTCGCGCTCCGCCTCCACGCAGACGGCGGTGGCCGCGTGGTGGACCGGCGCCAGGAGCTTGAGGATCTTCTCGTCGTCCTCGCGGACCTCGATGCCCAGCGCGCCCTGGCCGGGGGCGGGGACCACCACGTCGCGCGGCAGGATCTGCGCCGGGAGGCCGTTCTGGGCGAAGAGCCGGTGCATGCCGGCGGCCGCCACGACGATGCCGGCCATCGTGGAGCGGGGGTGGCGCAGTTTCTCCAGGCGCGTGTCGAGGTTCCCCTTCAGGTCCACGAAGGCCAAGTGCGGGTAGAGCGACCGGAGGATCGCCTGGCGGCGCAGGCTGGAGGTGCCGATTGTCGATCCGGAGGGCAGTTTCTCCAGGGGCATGCCGGACCGGCTGATGAAGGCGTCCGACGGATCGGCCCGCTCCAGGACCGCCCCGATCGTCAGCCCCGGGGGCAGTTCGGAGGGGAGGTCCTTCATGGAGTGGACCGCCATGCGGACTCTCCGGGACAGGAGGGCCCGCTCGATCTCCTTGACGAAGAGGCCCTTGCCCGCGTTCCGGAGCTCCACCGCGGAGGTGATGCGGTCGCCGGCCGTGCGGATCGGCACGGTCACGAAATTCAGGTGGGGGTGAATCTGGCGCAGGCGCTTGAGGACCATCTCGGTCTGCGTGAGGGCCAGCCTGCTGCCCCGGGTCCCGACCTTGATCGTGATGCCTCTCACCGAAAAGGCCTCATTTAACAAAACTTCCACAGGGCTAAGACCCCGGTGGGGCACCTTATACCATGCGGGGTGAGGTGTTGTCAAGGGGGGCGGGCGGCGTCTAATTTCGTTACTTGTTGAGGCCGAATAGCTTGCGCACGAGTTCAGAGTAAGTGCGAGACTCGCCGTCGAGGGCCCCGGAACGGAGCTGTTCGGTGGGGCCGTGGAGGATCTTGTTGATGAGCCGGCGGTTCATCTCGGCCACTTCCTCGCGCTGGGCGGCCGGGAGCCCCTCCAGGCGGGACAGCGTGCGGCGGAGCTCCTCGTCGGCCACGGCCTGGAGCTTCTCGCGGATCGCCAGGAGGAGGGCGGCGACGTCCGGGGGAAGGATCTCCTTGAGGAAGGCCCGCGCCTCCTCCTCGATGATCGGCTCGCCGCGGGCCGCCTCGCGTTCCCGCTCCAGGACGTTCTGCTCGACGATGGATTCCAGGTCGTCGATGTTGTAGAGGTACGCGTTCTCGATGCGGTCCACCTCGGGGCTGACGTTGCGCGGCACGGCGAGGTCGATGAGGAACATCGGCTCCTGGCGGCGCGCCTCGAGCGCCGCCGCGATCTCGGCCGACGACAGGACGGGTGTCGGCGACGCCAGGCAGGAGATCACGATGTCCCCGGCGGGGAGGACCTGCCGGAGCTCGTCCAGCCCGTGGGCTTTCCCGCCGAACCGATCGGCCAGGGCGCGGGCGCTCTCGGCCGTGCGGCTGACCACGCGGATGTCCGCGACGCCGCGGTTCCGGAAGGCGGCCGCGGTGAGCTCGCCCATCTCGCCGGCCCCCAGGACGACGAGCCTCTTGGCGGGGAGGTCCTGGAATATCTTCTCGGCCAGGCTGGCTGCCACCGAGGGGACGGAGACGTTCTTCTCCCCGACGGAGGTCGAGGACCGCACGCGCTTGGCCGCGTAGAGCGCGCGCTGGAAGAGCTTGTTGAGGATGCGCCCCGTGGCCCCGGTTTCCTTGGCGGCCAGGTAGGCGTCCTTGACCTGCGCGGTGACCTGGGGCTCCCCCAGGACCATGGAGTCGAGGCCCGAGGCCACGCGGAAGAGGTGGCGGGCGGCGTCGGCGCCGCGGTGGCGGTAGAAGGCCGGGGCCAGCGGCGCGGCCGGGAGGCCGTGCCGCGCGGCCAGGAGGGCCGTCACCGCCTCCAGGGAGGGAGGCTCCCCCTGGTGGGCCGCGTAGATCTCCACGCGGTTGCAGGTCGAGAGGATCACCATCTCGGCCGCGCCGAACGCCCCCTGGAGCTCGGCCAGGGCGGCGGGGAGCGCCGAGTCCGCCACGGCGAGCTTCTCGCGGAGCTCCACGGGCGCGCGCCGGTGGTTGACGCCGGTGACGGAGATCTCCATCGGTCAGAAGCGGTGGAATCCGCTCCAGAAGATGTTGGCCCAGAACGTCACGAGGACCAGGGCGAAGCCCGCGATCGAGGCCAGCGCCGTGCGGCGCCCCTTGAAGGCGGGCCGCCGGCTCAACCCCAGGACGGCGGCGTAGGCCAGCACCGTGGCCGTGGTCAGGAAGACCTTGGGGTCCACGCGCCACTCGTTCCGGCCGGGGTAGGCGTGGCGGGCGTAGAGGTAGCCCACCACGAGGCCCGCCGCCAGCAGGAGCACGCCCGCCGCGATCGAGCGCACGGTGACCTTGTTCACGGTCTCCAGGGCGGGCATCAGGCCGAGGACGGGGGCGGGCCCGTGCCGCTTGAGCTGACGCTGGGCGACGACGTAGACGATCCCGCTGGCGAAGGCGATCGCGAACGCCGCGTAGGAGGCGATCGCCCCCGCGATGTGGAAGGCCATCCCCACTCCGGACAGGCGGGGCTCGGCGGGCTCGCCCGCGGGCGCCAGCGTGAGGGCCAGCGCCAGGAGGGAGGTGAGGAAGGCCAGTGGCAGGGTCGCGACCAGGAGGATGGGGAGCCCGCGCAGGACGTCCAGGAGCAGGGCCGCGGCGCTCGTCGCGGCGGCCAGGAAGACGAAGGCTTCGAGGGTGTTCCCCACGGGGAAATGCCCCTGCCGGGCGCCGGAGGCCGTCAGGAGGGCCGCGTGGAAGCAGGTCCCGAGGACGGCCGCGGCGCGGACCCAGGCCACGAGGCGGGGGGACCCCGTCCGGGCCGCCGCGGCGGCGCCGGCCGTCCCGC
>CAYNDR010000316.1:0-7768 GCA_964395295.1 uncultured Planctomycetales bacterium | reverse complement strand
CACGGACCGGGTGGGTCCCAGGAGCTTCCCGGCCAGGAACACCGGATAGGCCTTGCGGAGATCGGCCTCCATCTGGGCCGCCTTGGCGCGGATGATCGGGACGGGGGACTCGCGGTACTTGAGGTAGCCGTCGAGCCACAGCTCCACCGACCGGAATATCGAAGGCCCGAGCCGGCGGAAGTCCTCCTTGAAGCAGCGGCGCTGAAGGGCCTCGATCTGCTCGGGCGTCATCGTGGGGTGCTTCACCAGAGAGTGGAAGCCGCTCCCCTTGCGGAAGAACAGCTCCTTGTCCCCGGCCACGTCCGCGTGGAACAGGCCCTCCCGGACGACCTTCTCGTAGAACGGCGTCCCGGGGGGCGGGCCGTAGATCAGGAACTGCGTGAAGGTGGGCTTGAGCGCGAGGAGCCCCGAGAGTTCCTCCTCGATGATCTCCGGCGTCTGGTACGGGAAGCCCACGATCATCGAGGCCAGGATCGTGATCCCGTGCGCGCGGAATTCGCGGAAGAGCTCCCCGACGGGCCGGCCCGACTGCTTGGCGTACCCCGAGCGCGTGCCCTCGTAGCCGATCCAGACGCCGTCGATCCCCATCTCGAGGATCTCCGTCACCGTGTACTGGCTCAGCGCCTTGACGCTCCCGAAGCAGAAGATCGAGAGGGGCCGGCCCCCGCGGACGACGCACTCGCGGAACTCCATGGCCCGGCGGCGATCGAGCAGGAAGTCCTCGTCGATGACGAGGATCGAGAGCGCCGGGTCGACCTCGAGGTACCGCTCGACCACGCGGTAGAGGTCCGCCCCCGTCGGGAGCAGGCGGATGTGCCTCCGCTTGAAGAAATGGGAGGTACAGCAGAAGTCGCACCCGTTCGGGCACCCCAGGCCGCCGAAGACGATCCCGGTCCGGGAGATCCGCTTCCCGAACACGCGGAGGGGATTGATGATGAGGGGGTGGCGGTACGGCATCGGGATCTCGGGCTCGCCCAGGAGCCGGCGCATGAAGGCGACCCCTTCCTCGCGGCAGATGTGGTCGGCGAAGGGGCTCAGCATCTCGTCGGGCGCCACCGTCCCGTACCCGCCCAGCACGATCTTCGCCCCGGGACAGTGCTCCCGGACCAGGGCCACCGCCTCCTTCATGCGGTGGTAGGTGGCCAGGACGAAGCACACCCCCACGACGTCGTAGCCCCGCTTGAGCTCGCGGACGAGCTCGCCCTTCGAGGGATAATGGAGCACCGTGGCGGGCGCCTCGAGGTTCTCCGCGATGTACTCCAGGGAGAACTGGATGTGGTGGGACCGGGGGCTGAAGATCCCCTGGGCGCGCGTCACCTGCTCGTGGAGGAGTTCGTATCCGGCGCTGGCGGGATCGCCGTGCCGGACCCCCAGGGGCCGGCAGACCGAGGTCAGAAGCACCCGTTGCGGCTTCACGTGTTGATGTTTCAGAGAGAGCAGTCTAATCGGCCGTCCCCCGAAAAGCAAGCACCGATCCGCCGGCCGGATTCGGGGATCCGGCCGCGGCGCCGCCCGCCTGCCGCGGGCAGGGTCCCCCTCTTCATGGACCTTGATCGTCACGGGGGGGACGGGGCAGGTCAGGCGCCAGCGGGGGGCCAGGGGATCACGCGAGGCCTCCGCGGCCTCGCGTGATCCTCCCCCCGCTTCCTGGGAGTCCTAGCGCCTCTGGCTGAAGCAGTCGCTGCAGTAGACCGGACGGTCGCCGCGCGGCTGGAAGGGGACATGGGTCGCCTTGCCGCACTGGGCGCAGGTGGCCGGGAACATCTCCCGGCGCCCGCCGCCGCCCCCGCCGCCGCTCCGGCCGCCGAAGCCGCCGCCCCCGCCGCCGCTCCGGCCGCCGCCGCCGCTGGCCTTCTTCGCGGCCCGGCAGGGCCCGCAGCGCTTTGGTTCGTTGGTGAACCCGAGCTCGGCGAAGCGCTCCTGCTCCGCGGCCGTGAAGGTGAACGCCGTCCCGCAGTCCAGGCACGTCAACTGCTTGTCGGTGTAAGACATACGCTCCATCCCAATGGGAAAAGGGCTCCATGACCCCCATCGACCGCCGACGGGGACGTCAAAATCGGATTCGTCAAGCGGCGGGCGAGGAGCCCGCCAGGCCGGGACAGGCCCGGCCGATGGGGAGACCCGGGCCGGGCGCCTGCGGCGAAGCGGCGCGCTTCGAGGCGGGCGGGGACGTCACGGGGCGGGTGTTTCGGGGTGTTCACCAGGTCTTGGGGGGGGGTACGTACGGAGGCAGAGTCTGCATTTCTCCGCACTTCTTGTTGCGACATTTGAAGACGCGGGTCCGATCCGCCTTGGTCTCCTTCAGGTCGGCCCGCCCATTGCACTTCGGGCACGGGATGTACATGGGGGTAATAATATCCAATCCGGAAGGGTCCTTGTCAATACGTGTTATGCATGCGGGTGTTCAGGCATGGGGCAATAGGCCATGGGCATTGGCCGGAGGGCGCCGCATCTCCGGCTATGGCCCATGGCCCTATGCTCATGGCCTGGGCCAGGGAACGGATACGGGATTTGATCTGGGGGCACGGTCCTCCGCCCCGGACGGGCTGCTTGCGCCCCCGCGTGTCCTGGTAGAGGATCAGGACCCGGACGGGGAACTCCTTCTCGTGCCAGACGCCCCAGGCATGCCGGCCCACGCCCGTGGTTCCCTCGATCAGCCGGCTCCGCTTCTTGTCGATCTCGACGGCCTCGCCCTTGAGGGCGCGCGCCGCCGCATCGCGGGGCCGGCGGTCGTCGGCGGCCCCCAGGCGCACGAAGGCCGCCTTGCACGGGGCGTCGTAGGGCATCACCGTCAGCGTGTATCCCTCGGCCTCCGTTGTGACGACCTCTTGAAGGAACATCTCCCCCGGGGCGATCCGGATGGAATTCCCGTCGATCGCCGCTTCGCGCTCCTGGTGCGCCTCGTGCCGTTCCCACAGAATCTCGGCCCTGTTCAGGATGGCGATGACGGTGGCGAAAAGGAGGGTGGAGCCGATGGACGTCCCGACGATCCAGCGGCGCCGGTCGTTGATCCGCCGGTAGGCCTTGGGCGAGGGTTTGCCGCCGGCCTGGGAGGGGGAGACGGCCTCCCCGCAGGCCGGGCAGTTCCCGTCGCCTCGGCGGACCTTTCCGGAGCAGTTGGAGCAGCGGATCATGGCGTGCCGGCCTCGCCGCTTTCGCCGGCCATTATAGCCGGCGCCTTGGCCCAGGGCACGTTTGAAGGAGCCGTAGCGTGCCTCTGCCGGCGCTCCTTCTTCCCGAAGGGAGCGCCATCCGTTTTCGCCCCTGCGCCCCGCCATCGGGCCTTTGGCATTGCCTGCTCCCTGGCGCATCCGCTATACTGCGTCCCGGCAAGCAGGCCCGGGGACCGATAAGGGCGCCCGGGGCTTCTACGTACTCGTCGAGAGGAAGTTGCCGATTGGCGCAGATCCAAGGAGGACGGACTTGAAGTTCCAAGCGCTGTTGAGCCTGGGGTGGGCGGGGGCTCTCCTGCTGATGGGGGCCTGCGACCGGAAGAATGGTCCGCAGGCCGGCCAACCTGCAGGCACCGCCGCGGCCCCGCAGACGCCCCCGGGAGCGGATTTCCCGGGTGGCGTCGGCAAGGTGCTCGAGTCCATGCCGTCGGGGGGCTACACGTACGTTCATCTCGACATGAATGGCAGGAAGGTCTGGGTTGCGGGTCCGCAAACACCGGTCAACGTGGGGGACAGGGTGGCCGTTTCTCCCGGGACGCCCATGCGCGGTTTCAAGAGCGCCACGCTCGATCGCACCTTCGATATCATCTATTTCGTCAGCAGCATCAAGGTCGGTGACGCCCCGGCGACGGCCGGGGCCCCCGGTGCGGCCGCGGCGCCGGCGGGTTCGCCTCCCGTCCACCCCAGGAGCGGGGTGGCAGCGCGGCCGGTAACGGGAGTCACCAGGGCCGAAGGCGGCAAGACCGTGGAAGAAATCTTCGCGGGCAAAGAGGGGCTGGCCGGCCAGGAGGTGCGGGTACGAGGCCAAGTCGTCAAGATCAACGCCGGCATCCTGGGGAAGAACTGGCTCCACATCCAGGATGGCACCGGCAAGGACGGCACCCACGACCTCACCGTGACCACCCAGGCCACGGCGATCGTGGGGGACGTGGTCCTGGTGCGGGGCAAAGTCGCGCTCAACAGGGACTTCGGCGCCGGCTACACGTACGCGGTCATGATCGAGGAAGCCACGCTGGAAAAATAGTCTGCGGATCGTTCGCCCCGCGGGTTCCCCCTTCTCCATCCAGCCGCCGCGGATGGCCGGTTTGGCCAAAGCGGTTGATGCCGGCGAATATGGTCACCACGGAAAAACCGTTCGCAGGGACCGGAAGCCGCAGGCTTGAACCGCAAATCGCGAATCCCGGCCCTCCCGGGCCCCGGGGCACCGTTCCAGCGAGACCGGGGGCTCGATCCGCCCCGGTCCATCGCGCCTCCACGGTCCTGAGGCTCGAATCAATCGATCCTTGGGGATCCAGCAGGCAAAGTCAATCGGACCTTGGGCGGTTGCCCGTGAAAACCAGTCGATCTTTCAGGACCGCCCCCGCGGAAGCCTGGATCATGACGGGCCGCCCGCGGGAAAGGGGCCTACCGGCTTCCTGCGTCCTCCGGCACCGGGACGCCGTCCTTCCAGCCGACCTTGATCCGGGACAGGTGCCACGTCCTCCCGCGGTCGTTGTTCCCCTGGTAGAAAAGCCACGTCGTCCCGCCCTCGTCCGAGAAGATGCCCGGGTGGCCCGACTCCGACTCGTTCCACGAGCCCTTCGGCCCGTTGGCGAGGAACGGCCTGTCGGAGAGCCGCTTCCAGGAGATGCCGTCCCGGCTCGACGCCACGCCGACCTGCTGGGGCTGGTTGTTGTAGGCCCCCGCGTAGAACATGTAGAGCGTGTCGCCCCGGCGGCAGATCGACGGCGCCTCGATGCACTGCTTCTCCCAGTCGAGCTCGGGCTTCAGGATCGGCCCGTCGCCGATCTGCTTCCAGGCGTCGCGCCCGAAGCCGGACTTGAGGCCGGCCCCCGCCACGCCCACCATCTGGACCTTCATCGCGGGATCGCGCGTGGCGAAATAGAGCAGGAGCCGGTCGCCCACGGGGAACGCCTCCGCGTCGATCGCCCGCCCCGCGGTCCAGTCCCCGGCGGGCCGGAAGACGGGATTCGTGGCGTCGCGGGCGAACCGGAGGCCGTCCTCCGAGACGGCGTGGCAGATCGCGTCCTTCGGGCCGTTGCCGTAGGTCTGGTAGAAGAGGTGGACCTTTCCCTCGAGGACGATGGCGCCCGGGGCGCAGATCCCCTTCCGCTCGCACTCCTGCTCGGGGAGCACCTCTCCCGCCTTTTCCCAGGTTGTCAGGTCGAGGCTCGTCGCGACGCCGATGGCCCAGCCGTCGTCCGGCCGCTTGTCGCCGAAGGGCGGGATCGAGTGGTACATCCAGTACCGGTCCTTGAAGCGGATCACGGAGGGGTCCTTCGAGAACGGCCGCCCCCGCGAGGCGTCGGCCCACTTCATGCGGGGTTCCGCGGGCCGCAGGAGAGGCGCCTCGCCCGGCAGGTCGACCTCCTTCGCGAACCTCCACCCCCACTCCTCCTTGACGCGGCAGCGGTAGGCGAACCGGATGCGGTTCCCGCGGATCCGGATCGCGAAAAATCCCACGTCCCCGTGGCCGTCGTTGATGCACAGCCAGCGCCGCGGCTCCCCCTCAGGAGCCCAATCGCGCACCCCCGTCCCCGTGTGGCCGTACAGGTAGAGGATAACGTTGTACGGTTTCATCGCCTCGTACGCCGCCTTCCAGTCCTCCGGGTGCCACCAGTCCGTGTCGAATCCGCAATGGCTCATGAGCACCACCGGACGGCCGCTCGCGCCCACGTGCTTCGCGGCGTCCTCCTTGAGGAAGGACAGCGATCCCTGCGGATCGTGCCAGACGGGGGAATACTTGACCCCCTCGTGCTGCTTGTCCGCCGGGTAGAGGTTGAGCTGGACGAAGTGGACGTCGTCCCAGTCCCAGGAGTAGTGCAGGCCGTTCTCCGAGAGGTTCGTCAGCCGGCCCTTCTCCTTGCGGATCGCGTTCCGCTTCTTCAGCTCCGCCTGCATGCTGAATCCGAAGCGTTCCTTCCCGGCAGGCGGGCCGTCGTGGTTGCCCCAGCCCTCGTAGACGGGGTACTTCAGGAGGCCGTCCGTGCCGTCGAGGCCGAAGTCGGCCACGAAGCCCTCCCACTGGCGGGGCCCCTGGACCTTGTCCTGGAGCTTCCGGTCTCCGTCGTCGATGAGGTCCCCGAGGGCGACCACGCCGCGCGGCCGGGGGATGGGATCGCCGCCCAGCTCCTTCGGCCAGGCCACGTCCGCGATGCCGTTCATCTGGAGGACCGTCTCGCGGACGCGGCCGTTGCGGTCCTCGTTCTCGTACGCGTCGTAGTGGGTGTCCGAGATGGAGAGGAAAGTCACGTCGCGCGGGGCTTTCGGTTCGGCCTGGCCCGCGGCCAGGAAGGCCAGGAGCGCGGCCAGGTTCATCATGGCCTCACCGCCTGTCGATGGAGAGGACCCCCGCCGCCCTCGGAACTGCGGTCCCAGACCAGTGCTCCCCACAGGCCGCCGTTCACCGAGGGGTAGATGTGCTCCAGGAAATGGCCGTAGATTTTCTCGTCGATCCGGTGGACGACGTCGACGGGATCGACCGTGAGCCCGACGGGATCGTCGCAGGAGGGATCGAGGTCCTTGTAGACCTTGTGGGTGGCCGGCTTCTGCTGTTCGGCGGCCTGGGGCGCGGCCCCGAAGATCAGAAGGGAGGCGAGGAGGTGCGGCATCGTGGCGATCGGGCACATGGCCTAGTCCTTCGTTGTCGCAACCTTGAGGGTCCGCTTGAGCGCCTCGACCTCCTCCTCCCGGTAGGGCTTTCCGTCCGCATGGAGGATGTCGTGGAACCAGCCGTGCTTCGGGTCCACGGCGCCGCCGGGCTTGTTCCACCAGGGGAATTGGGCCTGCGTGCGGCCGTTGACGAAGCCCCACATGTATCCGCCGACCTTCTCTTCCCGGAGCAGGGGCAGGTCGGTGTCGATCCGCGATCCCGTGGGCCGCGCGAACCATTCGGTGCAGACGACGGGGCGTCCGGTCGGCTTGAGCCCGTCGATCCGTTTCTTGAGGCTTCCGCGGTTCCCGTAGCAATGGAAGGTGGTCACGTCGCAGAGGGTCGCGGCGGCGCGGTTGACCTCGGCGTGGCCGCTCCAGGATCCGATGCTCAGGGGCTGGGAGGGTCCCGCCTCGCGCGCCCAGGCGAAGATCTCCTCGAGGAACTCCCCGCTCCCCGCGTTGGCCGTATTCTGCGGCTCGTTGTAGAGGTCCCAGAGGACCACCCTCTTGTCGTCCTTGAAGCGCCGGAGCACCTCCTGGACGTAGCGCTTGAGAGAGGGGCGCTCCTCCGGGTCGAGGCCGAGCTTCCTGCCGGGGGAGGGCGTCCAGCTGGGGAGGATCATCCCGGGGAGGGGATCCCTCTGCTTCCCGAGGAAGGGATCCAGCTGGGGCGGCTGGCCGAAGGCGCAGTCGTCGAAAAGGACGGGCATGACGGAGATCCCGTGTTTCGAGGCGATCCCGAGGAAGCGGTCGAAGCGCCTGAGGAATCCCTCCGGGTCGCTTCTCCAGACGATGTACTGGGTGAACGCGCGCGTCGTGTTGAAACCGAGGTCCGCGGCCCAGCCGAGTTCGCGGTCGATCGTGGCGGGATCGAAGGTATCCTCCTGCCACCACTCGGTGGTATTGCAGGCGGTGCTGGGGACGTAGTTGAAGCCGGCGAG
>CAYNDR010000315.1:3221-7776 GCA_964395295.1 uncultured Planctomycetales bacterium | reverse complement strand
TGTGGCCTCTCCACCCGCGGACGCTCCACGACCTGTGGCCGCTCCACCCTCGGGCGCTCCACGACCTGTGGCCGCTCCGTCCTCGGACGCTCCACGACCTGCGGCCCGGGGCGGCGCTCCGGCGCCACGACGGCCGGGCGCTCCCAGACGCGGAAGTCCTGGCGGTCCCGGGTGCGCGCGTAGAGGCTGTCGGCCGGGAGCCGGACGGGCGCCGGGTCCAGGACCCGGACGGAGCGGGTGTCCACGTGGCGGTACCCGCCACAGCCCCACCAGCCGCCGCCGCTGTGGACGCCGAAGGAGCCCCCCGCCGCCCAGCCGCCCGAACCGATGCGGATGTTCAGCCACAGGGAGGGGCCGCCCCAGCCCACGTCGTGCCCCCAGCACCGGCGATGGCGCGAGTAGCGCGCCCCGAATCCGAACGTCCAGGGCCGCGGATAGTAGTGCCGCCCCCACCACGAGGAGTACCGGTGCCCCGTCCCGTAGACCACGATCCCGTCCCACGGGTAGTACCCGAAGTAGCCCGGCAGGTAGCCGCAGACGACGTACTCGGGGAACGCCTCGTAGACGTAGACGTACCGGACGGAATAGTGCGGGCACGCCGGCGGCAGGGTGTAAAGCTCCGGCGGCACCGCGGCGCAGACCTCCCACGGGCCGAAGGGCCCGGCCGCCACGAACCAGACGCCGTTCCAACAGCAGTAGTACAGGCCCCTCGCCTCGAACACCGCGAACGCCGTGTTCGCGGCGTACCGCACGGCCGAGCCCGGCACCGGCACGAACCGCGGCTCGCCGTCGTACGCCACCTCCGGCCGCGGGGCCGACTCCCGGTCCACCCGGGCCGTCTGCGGCACGGAGTTGTCCAGGAGGGCCTCCTCGGCCGCCGCCGTCCGCGGCACGTGCGCCAGGACGTTCGCCCGCGGGCTCCCCGGCGGGATCTTCGCGAAGTCCTCCGGCAGCCCCTCGGGCCGCTCGTGCCTCCACGGGCCGTCCCGCCCGGGGGCCGAGTACCAGCGCCCCGAGAGGAGCACGTAGAACCGCTGGGCCGGGATGTGCACGAAGACGTCCGACGAGGTGTTCTCCACGTAGAGCAGGTCCGTCCCCGCCACCGCGGCGTACTCCGGCCGGCCGTCCGTCCAGATCAGCTCCGTCGGCTCCGTCGCCGTGACGATCTCCACGGCGGCGGCGCGGGGATCCTCGGCCACGCCCGGCGGGGCATCGAGGGCGCCCGCCTTCTCCGCGAAGGCCGCCACGTCCCGCGGCACGTCCGCCGCGTCCTGGAACGGCCCGAGCGCGTCGGGCGCGCTGAACCACCGGCCCGCGCCCTTCAGGTAATAGGTCCTCGTCGCCGTTTCCAGCACGACCAGGAAGGGCGTGTTGACCGCGCGCAGGAGGCCGAATCCCTCGACCTCCCCGAGCCGCGGCGGCCCGTCGTACTGCACCTTGACCGCCGGGCGGTCCCGGAAGACGATGCGGGGCGGCGCGTGCTCCAGCTCCATGGCCTCCGGCAGGGCGTCCAGGGGGAGGACCAGCGGCCGCTCCGCGAGCTCCCGCCGGAGCGCCTCCTCCACGATCGCCCCGGGCGATCCCGCCAGGCCCGGGAAGCGCGCGCCGGTCACCTCGAGGGCGGCGACCCTCAGGGCGCGGGCGCCGCGGTCCGCGGGGCCCGCGAGCTGGACGGCCCCGAAGACGGGCTCCGCGGAGGCGGGGCTCGCGATGGACGCCGCGGCGCGGCCCGTGAGCCGGCCGTCCGCGAAGCCCTCCCACGACGGCGCGTAGATGGTCACGCGGTCCGCGCCGGACTCCAGGCGCATCGGCCACCGGGCGTCCGGGGGGCCGTCCTGCGCGGCGGCCAGGACCGCCCACGCCAGTCCGGCCGCGAGCCACGGGGTGCGGGTCTTCCTCGTCATGGCGAACTCCTTTCCCCGGGGGAAAACGACAATAGCGACAAAATAGACCGTCCATTTTGTCGATTCATGGGATCTTCTCCCCCCCTCCGATGCCGCCCGTCAGGAACGCCCAGTAGGCGCGCAGGATCTCGTCGGTGGGGGGCAGGGTCTCCAGCAGGCTGAGCTGGTCGAGCGTGCCCATCATGAACGCCCGCATGGACGCCTGGATCTCCTCGGCGGTGAAGTCCTGCCGGAGCTTCCCCTCCCGCTGGGCCTGCCGGACGATCTCCAGGAACCCCGCCTGGATCCTCTGGCGCTCCTCCAGCTCGGACTTCGGCAGGGCGCCCGGGATCACGCCGCGGCGGATGAGGTTGGAGCCGAGCAGGACCTTGAAGTAGTTCCGGTTCTCGGCGAAGTATTCGAGGAAGGTGCGGGTGGCGCGGCGGATCTTCTCCAGGGGGTCGGCGGTCCCTTCCATGGACGCCTGGAGGCGCCCGCGGAAGACGCGGCCGTGGCGCTCCACGAGGGCCGTGACGAACTGCTGCTTGTCCCTGAAGTAGGTGTAGAGGGTGCCGGTGGCGCATCCGGCGGCGCGGGCGATCTCCGCCATGGTGACCTCGTCGTACCCCACGCGGGCGATGACGGTCTCCGCCGCGGCAAGGAGCTGTTCCGCGGCCGCGTCCCGCCGCTTCTTCCGGAACCTTGTTGAATCCTTGTTCATATTCCCGAACCCACATTATTATACGCCGAAAGCCCGTTCATGGGGCAAAAAAAACGGCGACCGATCAGGGGCATCGGGGAATCCGGGGGCCGTTCCCGGATGAAGCCGGCGGCCCGGCTTGCTTCAGCGCAGGGGGCTGAAGATCTCCGAGACCTCCAGGACCAGCCCGGGGAGGAGCGCCGAGGAGAACGACTGCCCCTCCTGGAACACGCACGTCCGGCGCACGCGCCCGAAGTCCCGGACCTCCACCGTCCGGGCGAACGGATCGACGATCCAGTACTCGCGCACGCCCGAAAGCTTGTAGAGATCCGACTTGCGCCCCCGGTCCGCGCCGGCGGTGGACGGCGAAGCGACCTCCACCACCAGGTCGGGCGCCCCGCGGACGCAGTCCTTCTTGCGGATCGACGCGCGCCGGGACGCGATGAAGAGGACGTCCGGCTGGACCACGTCGTGCGGGGAGAGCATCACGCCCACGGGCGAGGTCAGGACGAGGCCCAGGCGGCGGGCCCGGGAATGGGTGGTGATCGTGAAGGCGATCTGATTGACCACCAGCTGGTGGTCGGTCGGGGGCGGCGGAGTCATGAACCATTCCCCCCCGATGACCTCGTGCCGGTTCCCGTCCTCGGGAAACTTCAGGAAATCGGCGTAGCCGAGCCTCCGGGCCGCCACGGTCGCCATGGGATTATCGTACCGCCCGCCCCGGCCGAAGTCAAAGCCGCCCCGCCGCAGGACCACCCGGCGGCCACGGTGCCGCCGCCGCCCGCCGCGTCGCCTCCGGCGAAGGACTCCTTCGAGCACGGGACCCTCCGCGGCATGCCCCTCCCGCCTAGAGGGGAGATGCGGGTGCGGCCGGCGCTGCTTCAATGAGATCGAGGAACTGGCGGGGGCTGAGGATTCGAATGTCCCGGTACTCCTGGATTTTCAGAAGATGACGGTCACCGCTGGCCACGAATCCCGCGCGTCCCTCCAGGGCGGCCTCGACATACTTGTCGTCGTCCGGATCTTCCTTCACGGCACTGGCCTTGACTTCCCCGGGAACAAGGTCCGCCAGCAATCCGATCGAGGCGATCCTCGCTTCGATCTCCAAATCCGACAGGGCCAAACGCCGGCGGACCCGGGGGTACTGCAGAGATCCCCGCACCTCGGCCAAGATCGATTCCGAGAGCACCGGTTCGAAGCCATGGCGTTCCAGGAAATGGCGCAGGATGCGCCCGGAAGGCCCCTTCGGCTGGAGGAAGGCGCTCACGAAGACATCGGCGTCAAGGACGGCCCGAAGCATGGCCTAGCGGGCTTTTCTTTTCCGGGCCCGGTGCTTGGCCTCATTCGCCAGGGCCTCCGACGGCTCCTCCGGGAGGCCCCCCTTTCCCGGAGCCAGGGCCTCCAGCAACCGCAGCCTCGCCATCCTCCGGAACTGCTCCAGCTTCTCGACGGGAACCATGGCCGCGAGCGCTTTCCCTTTGCGCTCGATGATGAACTCGTCATGGCGCAAGGAGACCCGGTTGAGGATGTCCCCGAGCCTTCCGCGGATTTCCAGCGTGCTGACCTTCTCGACCATAGCCGCCCCCGTACTATGGCAACTATTATAGTTGCCATGGTTTTTATAGCCTGCGCGAGCTTCCTTGTCAAGTCCTGGATGGACCTCTTCCAGCTGATGAACGCGCGGGGAATCCCCCCCCCCGCTCCTTTTTCCGCCGCCCCCGGCAAAATCCCGACACCCGACAGGATCCCCCTCCCGGAGCCTGGGAAGCGCTCAGCCGGGGGGAGCGGGAGGGGCGGCGCCGCCGGGATTCGGCACCATGAGCCCTGGCGGCAGGGCCCGGGGGCCGCGGTTCAGGCTACGGCCCCTGGGGCACGCCGTTGATCAGGACGTCCCCGGCCGCCCCCGTGCCCGAGCCCGCGTTCGAGGATCCCGCCGGGGGCTCCGCCGCCATCCAGCCCCAGCTCGACACGT
>CAYNDR010000315.1:0-3211 GCA_964395295.1 uncultured Planctomycetales bacterium | reverse complement strand
CTCGCAGGCCACCTATATCTGCGCCCCGGAGTGGCCGCCGCCGCTCGCCGCCGCCCGGTCGACACGTCGCCGCCGCTCCCGTTGACCGGGCCCCCCGTGGCCAGCATCACGCCCGTGATCGTCACGACGTCCGTCGTGGTGCCCGTGTCGATCTCCAGCGCGAGGCCCCCCAAGGCGAACGTCCCCACGGTGCCCGCCTGGTTGTTGTTCCGGGCGTTGCCTCCCGGCGACCCCGTCCCCCCCGAACCGTTCAGGCTCGCCGTGACGACGATGTTGCCCCCGTCGCCGTCGTTGTCATAGTCGGTGAGGATCTGGACGCCCCCGCCCCGCCCTCCCGCCTCCCCCGAGGAGTCCGACCCGCCCCGGACGTCCACGGAGCCCGCGATCGTCAGGTTCGAGTCCTGGGTGCCGATCATGACGACCCCGCCGTCGCCGCCCGCATAGCCCGGAGCGCCGTTCCCCCCCGCCAGGGAAATCGCCGCGCTCACCGAACACCCGGCATAGTCGGCCCCGGCCAGGGCCGTCAGGGTGCCGCCGTCCCCCCCGGGCGTGCCGCCGTTCGCGGTGAGCGTCGATCCCACATCGACCAGGAACCACCCCGACCCCGATATGGTGATGGCGCCGCCCTTGCCTCCATACTGGCCGTTCCCGCCCGACACGTCGACCCGGCCCGCGAATTCCTGGACGTCCGCGGCCATGAACACCGCGCCCCCTCCATCCCCGCCCATCCCGTCCGAATCCCCGCCCGTCAGCCCCCAGTCGGCCCGCGCCAGGGTGACGTTCCGGACGGGATTGGCGCCGTTGCCGAACGTCCCCCCCGCCCCGCCGCCGGTGCCGCCGTTGACGGCCGACGCCGCCCCCCCCGCGAACCGGAGGTCCCCCCAGACGGTCACGTCGGTCCCGGCACTGCTCCCGACCTCGATGGTCCCCCCGGCGCCGCCGTTCGCGAGGACGCCCGTCGCCGCGGCGCCGCCCCCCGTCACGTCGATCGTCGAGTTGACCTTGACCCCCCCGCTCCCGACGAGGGTGACGGCACTGCCCGTCCCCCCCACGGCCGACGTCGCCGACCGGCCTTCCCCCCCGAGGCCGCGGATCGTGGAGGAATGGACCTCCAAACTGCCGCCCGTCGCCGTCAGCGTCACCGCGCCTCCTCCGCCCCCGCCGCAGGACCCGGCGGCCACGGTGCCGTCGCCGCCCGACGCGTCGATCGTCCCGCCGAGGACGTAGACGTTCCCGCCGCTCGTGGCCAGCGACACGTTGCCGCCGGCGCCGCCCGTCCCGTTCGGGTGGTCCTCGCCCGTCGTGTCGATCGTCCCGGTCAGCAGGATCCGGGTCAGGGCGGTGACCGTGACGTTCCCGCCGGGGTCGCCGTTCGGCACGCTTTCGTAATTGCTCGACCGGACGGTCCCGGTGATGTAGACGGACCCCGCCGGGGCGTCCAGGGTGAGGTTCGCCTGGAACCCGGCGATCAGGGTCCCCGAGACGACGATGCTCCCCCCCGTGGACCTGATGACGCGGGGGCCGCCCGTCGTGACGGTCCCCTCGATGAGGATGTTCCCCGCGGCCGTGTAGTCCGATCCGCTCACCTGGGCGCTGGTGATGACCGTGCCGGTGGCGGGGACCGCGGGGGCGGCGGGGGCGGTGGGGGCCGGGGTCTGCCCCATGATGATGTACCCCGACACGATGAAGGCGATGTGGCCGCCCGGCCCGCCCGAGGCCGGGGTGGCTCCCGAGCCCCGCCCCCCGCCGCCGGCCGGGAGGGAAGCGGCTCCGCCTCCCCCGCCGCCGCCCCCGCCGCAGGCCGGGACCAGGGCCGCGGCCGCCATGACGAGCGCCGAGCGCCGGAGCCAGGTCTTCATGCGAAACCTCCGGGTGAACACGTCCAGCGCGAGTATAACCGGGACTCCCCCGGCGTCCAACTGTTTGGAAAGACGCGGCGCGGGTCAGGGCCTCCCGCCGGCACGGGCGCCGCCGCGAAGAGCGCCCGCGTCCGCCTTGAAGCGTGCGGCGCCTCGCGGGGCGAAGGCCCGGGATCGCCTCTTCGGGGACAAATGCCTATTGACAACACCTTCGTCATACGTCATGATAAATGACGATGAACAAGACGCCTGGCGCCGCCCCGCCGGCCATCCCCCGGCTCCTCGATATCGCCGGGCTCCTTGAGAAGAAGTCCCATTTCCTCCTGGGGCCCCGCCTTACGGGGAAAAGCTTCCTGATCCGGCACGCCCTGCAAGGAGCCCTCGTCTACGATCTCCTCGATACCGCCACCTTTCTGGCCCTGAGCCGGGAGCCCGGACGCCTTCACCAGGAACTGGGGCCCGGGAATCGCCTGGTCGTGATCGATGAAATCCAGCGCTTCCCCGGGCTCCTCAACGAGGTGCACCGGCTCATCGAGGAACGGGGAATCCGATTCCTTCTGACCGGATCGAGCGCCCGCAAGCTCCGGCGCGGCGGGGTCAACCTGCTCGGGGGGCGGGCCCGGACGAAATACCTGCACCCCCTCTCCGCCGCGGAGCTCGGGGACCGCTTCGACCTGCCTCGGGCTCTCGACCGGGGATTGATCCCTTCCATCTACTTCTCGGACGACCCCGAGGCCGACCTGGCGGCCTACGCCGGCTCATACCTGCGGGAGGAGGTGATGGCCGAGGGGGCCACGCGCAACATCCCCGCCTTCAGCCGTTTCCTCCGGGTGGCGGCCCTGTCCAACGGGACGATGGTGAACTTCACGAACATCGCCAACGACTCCCAGGTGGCCCGCACGACCGTCTACGAGTACTTCGAGATCCTCAAGGACACCCTGGTCCTCCGGGAGTTGCCCGCCTGGCGGCGATCCGTCAAGAGCAAGCCCATCGTTTCGTCCAAGTACTACTTCTTCGACGTGGGCGTGGCCCGGATCCTCCAGAACCGGGTTTATCGGCCGGGGACGCCGGAATTCGGGGAGGGCTTCGAGACCTGGCTGATGCACGAACTGGCCGGCTATGTCGACTACCGCACGGCGGAACCCCTGGCCTACTGGCGATCGACCTCCGGCTTCGAGGTGGATTTCATCCTCGGCGACCACACGGCGATCGAGGCCAAGGCGACCCCGAACGTCTCCCCGCACGACCTCCGATCCCTTCGGGCGCTGACCGACGAAAGGAACCTGAAACGCTACCTGTGCGTCAGCCTCGAGCCCCGTCGGCGCACGCTGGACAAGGTGACCATCCTCCCT
>CAYNDR010000314.1:0-7791 GCA_964395295.1 uncultured Planctomycetales bacterium | reverse complement strand
GCGGCTCCATCCCGTAGCCGCCCACGCCCACCAGGACATCCGGCCGGAACTCCCGGATCCGCCGCGCCGCCGCCCCGAGCGCCCGCGCCATCGGCCCCAGGAACCCGCGGAAGCCGCGCCAGCGGGGCGACTCCAGCGCCTCGAACGGGATCCCCTCCCGCGAGAGCTGGGCGGCGTCGAAGGGCCGGGACGTGCAGAGCCAAAAGACCCCGCCGCCGGCAACGTGCTGGGCGAGGGCTACGCCCGGGAAGACATGACCGCCGGTGCCGCCCCCGGCGAAGAGGATTCGCGGACCCTCTCTCCGCATGTTCCCCTCTCCGACTCGTTGGCGACCCTCACGAGCATCCCCATGCCGCCCATCGTGAAGAGGAGACAGCTCCCCCCGGCGCTCACGAACGGCAACGGGATGCCCTTCGTGGGGACCGCGGCCGTCACCACGGCCACGTTGACGATCGCCTGGAGGATTATATAGCTGGTCAGAGCGAATGACAACAGCAAGCCGAAACGGTCGCGGGCGCGGGCCATGATCCGGTACCCCACCGCCGCCAGCGCGGCGTAGAGGAGCAGGACCGCCCCGGCGCCCAGGAAGCCCAGTTCCTCCCCGATCACCGGGAAGATGAAGTCGGAGTGCACCTCCGGCAGGTAGTAGAGCTTGGACATCCCGCGGCCCAGCCCCATCCCGGTCCACCCGCCGGAGCCCAGGGCCAGCAGGGACTGGAGGATCTGGTGGCCCTTCCCCAGCGGGTCGAGTTCCGGGTTCCTCCACCCCTCCAGCCTCCCCCGCACGTGCTCCGTGTGGGTCACCGCGTAGTACGCCAGGAGCCCCGCCGCGGAGAGGGAGACCGGGACCGCATGGGTCAGCCGCAGACCGCCCACCAGGAGCGTCATCCCCATGACCAGCGCCACGAAGAGGGCCGTCCCCACGCCCGGCTCGACCAGGATCAGGCCGCAGACCGCCGCGAGCGCGGCGCAGGCCGGCACGAAGCCCGCGAAGAACCGCTTCAGGCGCTCCGGGTCCGCCGCCGCAAAGCCGCAGAGGAAGACCGCGATCCCCAGCTTGGCCGCCTCCGAGGGCTGGAAGAACCAGCCCCCGAACCGGACCCACCGCCGCGCCGCGTTGATCTCCGCCCCCACGCCCGGCACGAAGACGAGCGCCAGGAGCGCCACGGACGCCGCCAGGACCGGCAGGCGCCACCGCATCCAGAACGACGTCGGCACCAGCGCCCCCGCCGCCAGCGTCGCCAGCGAGAGCGCCACCCACAGGACCTGCTTCTTGAGGAAGTAGCCGCCGTCCTGGTAGCGCATCGAGCGCTCCGCGCTCACCCCCGTGGCGGAGTAGAGCATGACCAGGCCGATGGAGACGAGGGCCAGGACCAGGATCACCAGCACGACCGCGTCACGGGACATGGACACCCCGGGAATCACGCCATAGATGTTTCGGCCGGAAGGGAGCCCGAACTTGACGCTGGGCGGGCGGAGGTTTATCCTTCCCTTAACGATGATGCGGGACGAGTTCTTCGTCGCCCTGGCCACCCAGGCGAAAATGGTCACCGAGGCCCAGGTGGAGGACGCCCGGAAGCTCCAGAACCTCCTCTTCCAGAACGGCTTCAAGCTCACCCTCCCCGAGATCCTCACGAGGAAGGAATACCTCGGCCCCGACCAGGTGCGCCTGCTCAACATCGCCCTCCGCTACGAGGAGGTCCGGGAGGACGACCTGGCGCTGGGCGCCTTCTTCGTGAAGAAGGGCTTCCTCACCGAGGAGAAGGTCCGGGATTGCCTGAACGCCCAGGACCAGCCCTACCGGGAGGGCCGCGCCCTCCCCCGCCTGCGCGACCTCGTGGTCCAGAAGAACTACCTCACGGCCCAGCAGCTCCAGGTGATCCTGCGGGCGCGGCTCCAGTTCGACCCCGCGGCCCGGCCGCCCAGCGGGACCCTGCCCGCCATGCCCGCCGAGGAGCCGGCCCCCGGCGACGCCGAGGGACCGGCCCCGGACAAGGCGGGGGGGACGGAGCCCCCCCGGCGGAAGACCGATCCGCTCCTCCCGGCCAGGACGGAGAGCTCGCCCCTCATCCCGGCAAGGGCGGAGGGCTCGTCCCACATCCCCGTCCGGTCGGAGAGCTCCCTGCGGCTCCCCGTCATGCTCGGCCCGAAGGAGGTCGAGGCCGGGCTGGCGATCGACCACCTCCGGGTCTCCTACCGGAAGTCCCGCCTCAAGGACAGCCCCGCCGGCGGCGAGACCGTCATCACCGTGCTCGACGTCGAGGGCGTGATCGACGCCCACACCTTCAAGAAGTTCGACCACTACCTGGCCGCGGCCATCGACAACAAGGGGCCGATGCTGATCCTGAACTGCGAGAAGCTCGACTACGTCTCCAGCGCCGGGATCGGGGTCCTGGCGGGCGCCACGAAGCGCTGCCGGGACCAGAAGGGGGACCTGCGCCTCTGCTGCGTCAACGACAAGGTGAAGAAGATCGTGAACCTGGTGGGGCTCCAGTCGATCCTGCGGATGTACGAGGGGGAGCGGGGCGCGCTGATGAGCTTCAAGTTCATGTAGGGGACCGCCGCCATGCGAGGCCTGCCCCGGAGAAAACCCGACACGCACAAAGGCGACTACGGGCGCGTGCTCGTGGTGGCGGGATCGCCCGGGATGGCCGGCGCCGCGGTCCTGGCAGGCGAGGCGGCCTACCGTTCCGGGGCGGGCCTGGTGTACCTCTGCTGTCCCGCCCCCGTCGCGGACGTCCTGTCGGTCAAGCAGACCTGCGCCGTGGTCCGCCCCTTCGAGGAGGCGGGCGCCGCGGAGCAGATCCTCGAGTTCGCCGCCTCCTGCACCGCGGCGGTGATCGGCCCGGGGCTCTCCCTGGCGCCCCGGATCGCGGAGGCCGTCCGCGAGGTGGTCACCCGGATCGAGATCCCCTTCGTCCTCGACGCCGACGGCCTCAACGCCTTCGAGACGGCCCCGGAGGTCCTCACCCACGGCAAGGCCCCGCGCGTGCTGACGCCGCACCCCGGGGAGGCCTCGCGGCTCGTCAAGCGGCCCGCCGCGGAGATCCAGGCGGACCGCGCCGCCGCGGCCCGGGAGATGGCCCGGAGGTTCCTCGCCGTCACGGTGCTCAAGGGGCACCGCACGGTGGTCACGGACGGCGCGAAGACCTACGTCAACCGGACCGGGAACCCGGGGATGGCCACGGGCGGGTCGGGCGACGTCCTGGCCGGGATGATCGGGGCGCTCATCGGCCAGGGGCTGGCGCCCTACGACGCGGCCTGCCTGGGGGTGGAGCGCCACGGCCGCGCCGGGGACCTGGCCGCCCGCCGGGTGGGCCAGGTCTCGCTGATGGCCACGGACATCCTGGAGGACCTCCCCCGGGTCTTCCGCAGGTGTTGACGAATCCGGCGGCGCGATTTCATTAACACCCCGGGGGGCGAAGGCCTAGAATGACCACCCCGATGAAGACGAAGCTCAGCATGGTGCGCGGCGACATCACCGCGGTGGACGCCGAGGCGATCGTGAACTCCGCGAACAACGACCTCCTCCTGGGGGGCGGCGTCTCGGGCGCCATCCGCCGGGTGGCGGGGGACGCCGTGCAGGAGGAGTGCAACCGGATCGGGACCATCCCGCTCGGCGAGGCGGTGGTCACCTCCGGCGGCAGCCTCAAGGCCAAATGGATCATCCACGCGGCGGTGAACCCGCTGGGGCTCTGGGCGGACGTCAAGTCCGTCCGCAACGCCGCCCGCAACGCCCTCAAGCGCGCCGGGGAGAAGAAGGTGGCGACGCTCGCCTTCCCGGCGATCGGGACCGGCGCCGGGGCGATGCCCGTCACCCGGTGCGCGGAGATCCTGATCGACGAGGTGACGAAACACTGCGCGGGGGAGACGTCGCTGGAGCACGTGATGTTCGTCCTCTACGACGAGAAGCCCTTCCAGATCTTCGAGGAGTGCTTCAACCAGAAGGTGCTGAAGGTCCCCCCTCCCCCGCCGCCGGCGCCGGAACCGCCCGCCGTCCCGCCGCCCGCGGCTCCCCCGCCGCCGGAGCCCCCCGCCCCTATACCTCCCGCCGCTCGTTGATGAGGTACTTCACCGCCACCGCGTCGAGCGGGACGGCGGGAGGCCTCCCCTGCAGGACCAGGCGAAGCGCCTCCATGTCGGAGGCCCACGCCGTGTCCCCCGGCGCCAGCAGGCAGGTGCTCTCCGGCTCGTGCTCCGTCAGGAGCCGGCCCTCCTTGTAGTAATAGTGCACGTCGCAGCGCTCCGTGGGAAAGGCGTGCATGTAGGGCATGATGTCGTTCGGCTTGAACCAGAGCTTGATCTCGCGCTCCGCCTCGGGGACGGTGGCGGAGGCATGGACGAGGTTGTCGAGCCGTTCCCCCACGACGGCGCCCGAGGCGCCCTTGATGGGGACGACCGTGCCGAGGGCCCGGATGGTCCCGGGGGCCTCCTCGCGCGCCTTGTGGGAGTTGGTGGGCCCCGTGATCGCGCGCACCTTCTTCACCGCCTCGGCTCCGCCGTAGACAAGGGCGATCACCCGCCGCCTCTGCGGGTCCTTGGGGTAGTGCGCCTTCCCCATGATGTAGTCGATCAGCGCCGGGAAGAAGTCCTTCCCCCGGTGCTCGGCGTAGTGCTCCTCCGCCAGCATCCGGCTCACGTGGACGATCTTGGCGCCCGCGAACCGCAGGCCCGTGTGGAATTCGGAGAACTGCGAGAGGATGTAGCCGGTCAGCGAGATCTTGAGGGCGTCCGGCTTGATGAGGACCAGCGTCTGTTCGAGCTCGGGGACGGTCATCAGGCGATCTCCATGGTTCGTTGGAGGATGAGTATTACCAGGAAACGCGCCCGCATTCAACTGCGGAAGAGGTAGGTGGAGACGAACGCGGCGCACTCGCGGGCGACGAAGTAGGGCTCCCGCGCCAGGCGCCGGGACATCCGGCACGGCGCCGTGGCGCACGCCACCCCCAGGCGCCGCGCGGCCAGCTTGATGCGCGCCAGGTGGTAGTAGTGGCTCACCGCCACCACGCGGCGGTGCCTCAGGTTCGCCAGCGTCGCGAAGGTGTTGACGCCCGCCGGGTCCTCCACGATCGCCTCATCCGGGACGCCCGCCTCCAGCGCCATCCTCCTCATCACCGGCGTCTCGTCCGGCGCCCCGGACAGGACGAGCGTCGGCGCCGTCCCGGCCTCCCACAGCCCGATCCCGTGCCTCACGCGGTCCTCGAGCGCCAGCGAGGGCCGGCCGTCCGGGTAGGCCCGCGCGCCGAAGACCACGATCGCCTCCGCCGGGCGCGCGTAGTCCGTGGCCCCGAAGGAGAAGAGGTGCAGGAGCAGGAGCGCCGGGCCGGCCAGGACCGCCCCCGCCGCGCGCCACGTCCACCGCGCCGCGGGACGGCCGCGGAAATTCCGCGCAACCGCCGCCGCCAGGAGGGCCAGCGTCACCGCGGAGAACGGGAGCGCCGCCGCCCGGAGCCCTCGCGCCCGGAGGACGTAGAACTCCGCGGCGTTGGCGATCGCCAGGAGGGCGAACGCCCCCAGCACCGCCGCCGTCCAGCGCCGCCGCGCCAGGAGAGACAGCCCCAGGACCAGCCCGGCCCACGAAGGGAGCGGCGCGCCCCCCGGGAGGCGGAAGAACACGCCCAGGACGGAGGCGTCGGGGGAGAAGAACGACCGGAAGCCGTCGAAGACCAGGAGGGCGCCCAGGAAATCGAGGACGCCGTCCATGACCGCCGAGGCGCGGTTCCCCAGGAAGCGCCAGCGGGTGGTGACGGGACGGGCGGGCAGGCCGCAGTACTCCATCTTCTTCCCCCTTGATCTCTCCGGCAGGGCTGATTATAGCACGGCCCTGCCCATTATGGGCGGGGAAACGCCCGGGCGCCGCCCCCCAGGCTCCTCTCCAGGAACGCCGCCGCGCGATCCAGGTTGGCGGCGGCGCGGGGCGAGATCCCCTCGCGGAACCCTTCGAACTCCTCGCCCCGCACGCTCACCATCAGCGCCTCCGGCTCCGCCCCGTAGAGGTCCCGCGCCAGCGCCAGCACCGCCGCCGGCGCCACCCGGTGCAGGGTGCAGTCCGCCTCCGGGTCCGGGACCACCTTCCCGACCTCGAACGGGGCGCGGCAGGACGTCGAGGCGTCGACGAAGACGACGGGGTCGTGCGAGGCGACGAACAGCGCGTCCTCGATCGAAAGCTGGGGGACCGACCTCAGCGTCACCCCGGCGCCCTCGAGGGGGGCGAGCCGCCCGACCAGGGCCGGCCCCAGCCCGTCGTCGCCGCGCAGGGAATTGCCGTATCCGAGGACGAGCGCACGCCGCCCGCCCTTCACGGCGAAGGGCCTCAGATCCTCACCTGGCAGCGGACGAAGGCGCCTTCCTTGTTCAGCAGGACGAGCGCCTTCTTCCAGTTCGCGCACCAGGCCCGGACGTCCTCCTCGAACTTCGGGCAGTCCGCCAGGACCTCGAGGACGTCGCCGGGGGCGACCTCCTTGGCGAGGATCTTCTGCGTCATCTTCAGCGTCGGGACGGGGCACCGCTGGCCCCGGACGTCCATCTCAACCTTCGGCATTCGCCTGCTCCCTGGGGCTCGGGCGCCCCCCGCCGCGCGCGAGCGGCCCGAGCCGCCGCACGCCTTCCACCATGTCCTCGACGATCTCCACGAAACGGCCCCCCGACGACGCCGAGACGAAGTCGAGCCGGCACCGCCGCCCGTCGATCCCCGCCTGCTCCATCAGCCTCAGGAGGATCTGGTGCCGCTGGATCGCCCGGTAATTCTGCTCCTTGTAGTGGCAGTCGCCGGGGTGGCACGCGAGGATCAGGACGCCGTCGGCCCCGCGTTCGAACGCCGCCAGCACCAGCTCCGGATCGACGCCTCCCGAGCATTGGACCCGTATGGCGCGGACGTTGGGCGCGAACGGCTTCTGGTCCGCCCCGGCCTTGTCGGCGCCCGCGTACGCGCACCAGTGGCACAGGAATCCGACGATCTTCGGCTCGAACCGCACCGCGTCCGATCCGCTCATCCCAGCATCCCTTCGACTTCCGCCATGAGCTGGCCGCGGGAGAAGTGCGCGAACGACATCGCCGTCGAGGGACATCCCGCGGCGCACGTGCCGCAGCCCCTGCACAGGAGCTCGTCGACGACGGCGCGGGCCTTGCCCGCGTCGAACGAGACCGCCTTGAACGGGCAGACCGCGAGGCACGACAGGCACCCCGAACAGCGGTCCGGATCGACGGACGCCGCGACCGGGCTGACCTCGAGCCGCCGGCCCGGGACGAGCTCGGAGAGCACAGCGGCCGCCGCGGCCGCGCCCTGCTCCACGGCTCCCCGGACGTCCGTCGGCGCCACGCAGGTGCCGGCGACCAGGACGCCCCGGAGCCGGCTCCGCACCGAGTCGACCGCGGGGTCCATCTCGGCGAAGAACCCGTCGGCGTCCCTCGGCACGTCGAGCAGGTCTCCCAGGGGCCCCGCGTCGGCCGAGGGGACCAGCGGGGGGCAGAGGATGACCATGTCCACGTCCTGCGAGCGCCGCGCCCCGCCTGCCGTCCAGCCCACGGCGAGGCCGTCGCCCGACGGGCCCACGGCGAGGTCGTCCGTCCGCTCGTAGCGCTCCAGGCGCACGGAGGGCTCGGCCGCGACCCTCCGCAGGAGGTCCGCGGCGTCCTTCCCCGGCAGGCAGAAGGTCTTGTGGAGCTGGAGGATGCCGGTCCCCGGCGCCTGTTCGAGGATCTGGGCCGCGTACTTGAGCGCGGCACCACAGCAGACGCCGGAGCAGTAGCGCCGTTGCTCCTTCTCCATGCTCCCCACGCACTGGAGGATCG
>CAYNDR010000313.1:5168-7807 GCA_964395295.1 uncultured Planctomycetales bacterium | reverse complement strand
GCTTCTCGTGGTTGGCGCGGACCTGTTCGGTGATGGAGCGGTCGACGAGGTGGAGGGTGAGGAGGGCGGTCCCCAGGAGCGACACCAGCGACACGGCCAGCATCGCCAGCGCCAACTGCCAGGAGAGGCGTTTGCGGACCACGGGACGATTATACAGCAACTCGCATGCCAGAGGGACAGGCGTACCATATCCGGCGGGCGTCCAGTCCCGCGCGGAGGGGAGGAATGAAGATCCGGCCGTTCCGGCCCGGGGACGCGAAGGGATTCGTCGGCCTCGTGCGGGCGCTGGCGAGGTACGAGAAGCTGGGGCCTCCCGGGGCCGCCGCGTCGAGGCGTCTGGTCCGGGACGTCGGCCGGCGCATCCGGGTGCTCGTGGCGGAGGAGGAGGGGAGGCTGATCGCCTACGCGATGTACCTCTTCGCCTACAGCAGTTTCCTGGCCCGGCCCACGCTTTACATCGAGGATCTCTTCGTGATGCCGGAGCAGAGGCACCGCGGGATCGGGCGGAGGCTTTTCGAGGCGCTTGCCAAAGAGGCGCGGCGGGAGGACTGCGGGCGGATGGAGTGGATGGCCCTGGGCTGGAACAAGGTCGCGCGCCGCTTCTACTCGAAGCTGGGGGCCCGTCCGCTCACGGAGTGGGTCACCTACCGGATGTCCCTGTAGCCGCCGTTCCGGCCTCAGCGCCGGGCGGCGCCTTCCGTCTTGTGGAGGTGCCGCGTGAGCGTGCGCGCCACGTCGCCGGGCTCGGGCCGGTGCTTCGGGTCCTTCTCCAGCATCTTCAGGATCAGGGAGGCCGTCTGCGGGGAGAGCTGGGGATTGCGCGTCAGCGGATCGGGCGGCGGCTTCGTGACGTGCTTGATGAGGTACTCCCCCGGCGACTCGGCCGTGAAGGGAAGGTCCCCCACCGCCATCTGGAAGAACATCACCCCCAGGGAGTACGTGTCCGTGCGGCAGTCGAGGTCCTTCAGGCCCTGGCCCTGCTCGGGGGAGGCGTAGGGGGGCGAGCAGTTGACCGATCCCGTCATGGTGAGGGAGAGGTCCTTCGAGACGTCCTTGGAGAGCCCCAGGTCGCAGAGCTTGGCCGTGCGCTCGGGCGTGATCATGACGTTCTGCGGCTTGACGTCGCGGTGGATGATCTTGCGCTGCCAGGCGTAGTCGAGCGCGCCGGCGACCTGCCGGACGATGTGCAGGGCCTTCCGCTCGGGGAGCTTTCCCTGCTTGTCGAGGATCCAGTCCAGGCTGGAGCCCTCCACGTACTCCATGATGAGGAACTTCTGGTCGCTGGCCACGCCCGCGTCGTAGGCCTCGACGATGTTGGGGTGGCGGAGCTTCTGGAGGTGCTTGGCCTCGATGAAGAACCGCTTCACGTACTCCTCGTCCTCGGCGAGGAAGGGGGCCAGGAGCTTCACGGCGACCCAGCGGCCCAGGATGAGGTCGCGGGCCTTGTAGACGCTCCCCATTCCGCCCTGGCCGATCTGCTCCACGAGCTCGTAGCCGGGCAGGAGGTGGACCAGGTGGCCGGGGACGCGCTTCTTGCGGCGGTCGATCGCGGCCCGGACCGCCCCCGCGTCGAGGATCACCGAGTCATGGACCCGGGTATCCACGGGGGGCGGGGGGGAGTGCAGGGGGGAGGTGCAGTGCTTGCAGACGTAGGTCTCCCCGGGGCGGTAGTGGTGGACGTTGTAGCTCTTTTTGCAGTCGCGGCAGGTGAGGATGCGCTTCCCCTGGGCGCGGAGGACCAGGAGCACCTGCTGGCGCGCGAGGATCTTCTTTTCCAGGAGGATCTCTCCCAGGCGCTTATCCACGCCCACGCGCCGGAGGTCTTCCTGGAACCGGAGGGCCTTGGCCAGGTCATCCCGGGTCAGGAAGCCGAGCGCCACCGCCACCTTGCCGAAGTCGGCGGATTCGATGGTGGTCATCCTCGTGTATCAGTATAGCCCATGATGGGCGATCCGGTCACCGCGCCGGCTCGATGGCCGTGATGCGCTTGCGGTCGTCGTAGGTCCAGTCCACCTTCACCTTGTCGCCGACGCCGTACTTGGCCAGCTCGGCGGCGATCCTCGGCTCCGGCCCGCCGCCCTGGGGCCCGCCCCCGATCCAGCGCGGGATGAGCCGCTCGGGGGGGCCGGCCGCGGGCTTGATCTCGATGCAGGTCCCCTGCTTGAACGTGATCGTCCCCACGATCGCGCCGGAAAGCTGGGGGGGCTTCTGGACCTGGAGGGAGGTGACGCGGAGCACCCCGCGGTCGAGCGTCCAGGAAAGCTGGGCGCGGTTCAGGGTGATCGTGGAGGAGATCGCCTTGACCACCTGCGGGTCGAAGGCCCCGCCGGGGCCCGCCGGCGGGACGTAGCGGAGCGGCACGTCCTCACCGTCCTCCTCGAGTTCGACCCAGTCCGGGCCCTTGTTCGTGACGATCCCCTCGGCCGTCCCGGAGGCCTGCTGTTTGTCGAGCACGGCGGCCTCAACCTTGCGGACCTCGAAAGGCGCGGCTGTCTTCCCCGGCCAGGCGAGGAGCTGGACGTCGCCCCGCGCCACGGCCGGCAGGGGGATGTCCCGGCAGTAGGCGGCGCCGTCGATGGAGAAGGTGAGGGAGGGGCCGATCGCGGAGGAGAGGATCAGGAAAGTCATCGGTGAGCGGT
>CAYNDR010000313.1:0-5158 GCA_964395295.1 uncultured Planctomycetales bacterium | reverse complement strand
CCACGGGCCCGCCGCCGGGACCGACTGCTTGTCGTGCGCGAGGACCTGCGGCTGGTTCGGGAGGTCCGTGGGGTACGTGCGGGCCACGACGGCCGCCGGGTGGGCGAGGAGGTTGACACAGCCGTGCCAGTTGACCTTGCGGAGGAACATCTCCAGGGGCTCGCCCCGGTACTCGAACCGGAGCCGGAAGTCCCGGACGTGCGGCAGGAGGAGGACCGTGGCCATGTTGGCCGGGCCCTGGGGGACCTGGAGCGCGAGCGTGTCGCCGCTCACCGAGGAGGAGGCGGCGCCCTGGCAGCGGACCTGGAGGCCCGCCGCCGGCAGGGGCTTCCAGCCGCCGCCCGCCGCGGCGGCGCGGTCCTTCAGGGCGGCGATCTCCGCCTGGACGGAGGCCGCGAACGCCGTGCGGCCGTGGTCCTTCTCGAAGGCGCCGATCCGGTCGAGCACCTGCCTCGACTTCTGGGCCGGGAGTTTCCCGGTCCCGGCGAGGCGCGTGACCGCCTCCCAGGCTTCCCGGGCCGCGGCCTCGGCGGCCTTGGCCTTCATCTCGAGGAACTTGACGCGGTAGGGCGGCGCCATCGGGTGGTCCGCCGCGGCGGCCAGGCCGGCGTCCGCCTTCTCGATGTCGCGGGCCGCGAGGGCGCGGGCCGCCTGGGCCAGGTGCTCCGCGGGCGTCGACGGCTTGAAGTCGCCGGGGTGGCGGCGGACCTCGGCGGGCGCGAGGTCCGCGAGCCGGACCGTCGTCTCGTAGGTCGTATTCATCCCGCCCACGACCGTCTCGCAGCGCAGATGGAGGTCGGTGGCGGTGACGTTCACGACCTCGCCGCGCATGGCGCCCTGGCGGATTTCGAAGTCCCGCGGGCCCTTGCCGCGGAGGGCCGCCAGGGCCTTCCGGAAGGCGTCCTCGGCGCGCTGGGCCGCGTCGGCCAGGTCCGAAAGCGCCGCCACCGTCCCGGGGATCTCCTTGAGCGACGGGTCGGCCTTGGCCGCCTCGGCGGCCTTCCTGGCGGCGGCGGAATCGCCCGCCATCGTCGCGGCGACGAAGGCGTCGGAGTGCCTGGAGAAGGCGACCAGCGCGGCGTCCGCGGCCTTCTTCCGCGACAGGCCGGCGGCCTGGGCGATCCGGGCGCGGAGCGCGGCGATCGGCGCGTCCCAGGCGGCGTACTTCACGCCCTTGACGGCGTCCAGCGCGCGGAGGGCCTCGTCGAGGTTGCCGGCGGACAGCAGGAGGTCGGCCTGGTCCATCGCTTCCTTCAGCCGCGCCTCGGCCTTCGATCGCAGGTCCGCGGCGGCCTGGTCCGCGCGGGGCCGGAGCAGGGCGTCGAGGTCGGCGGGAATCGGCTTCCATGCGGCGATCGCGCCGTCGAAATCGTCCTTGGCGGCCAGGGAGTCCGCGGCGGCGGCAAGCCGGGCCTCGGCGGCCCGGGCCGCCTCGCCCCGCTTCGCGGCGGCCGCGCGGCGTTCGGCGTCGGCGTCTTTCGCCGGGGCGGGCGGCGGGGCGGCCGGAGGAGGCGGAGAAGGCGGAGGGGCGGCCCTGGAGACGGGCGCGGGCTCGCGCCCCGCCGGCTCCGTCCCGCCCGAGAGCGCCAGGAAGGCCACTCCGGCGATGGCCACGACGCCGATCACGAGGCCGGCCGCGAGCAGGGCGGCCGGGGGGCCGGCCCGGGCCGCCTGGGCCCGGGCGATCGCCCGGATCGTGATCGGGCGGGTGGTGGAGTGCATGCCGGTCTTGGCCCGGACGATCGACGTCGTCGCCCGGGACGGCGCGGCCGAGCCGGCCGCGGCGGCCGCGGGCACCTGCCCCTGCCGGACCCGCTTGAGGTCCTCGGCCAGCTCGGTCATGGACCGGTACCGCTCGTTGGGGTCCTTCTTGAGGCATCGTGCCACCACGACGGAAAGGGCGGCCGAGACGCCCTCCGCGGCCGCCGCCAGGTCCGGCGCGGGCTCGGTCAGGTGCTTGGTCATGACGACCGCGGGCGTCTCCCCCGTGAAAGGGGGCCGGCCCGCCACCAGGTGGAAGAGCGTGGCGCCGAGGCTGTAGACGTCGGATCGGGCGTCGATGTCCTTCTGGCCGCGCGCCTGCTCGGGCGAGAGGTAGCTGGGGGTGCCCACGGCGGTCCCGTCCTGGGTCAGCCCCGGATTGTCCCCCGCCGTGGAGCGCGCGAGCCCGAGGTCGCAGACCTTGGCGACGCCCTCGCGGTCGATGAGGACGTTCTCGGGCTTGACGTCGCGGTGCACGATGGCATGGGCATGGGCGTGGGCCAGGCCCTCGGCGACCTGGATGGCCATGTCGATGGCCTGGGCCTCCGGGAACCGGCCCTTCTTTTTCAGGATCCTCCCGAGGGAGTCGCCCTCCACGAACTCCATGGCGAAGTACCAGTAGCCGTCGGCCTGGCCCACGTCGATCCCGCTGACGACGTTCTGGTGGCTCAGCTTGCCGGTGGCGCGGGCCTCGTGGACGAACCTCTGCATGAACTCGGCGTCCTTTTCCAGGCTGGGAGGGAGGATCTTGAGGGCGACGACGCGGTCCAGGGAGACCTGGCGGGCCTTGTAGACGGCGCCCATCCCGCCGGTCCCGATCTTCTCGATGATCTCGAAGCCGCCGACCCGGAGCGGCGGATGGGCCGGCGCCGCGGGCTTCGGCGGAGGCGCCTGCGGATCGGGACCGGCCTGCGGATCGGGCATCGGGTGACGCTCCCCCAGTATTAGAGACGATCCTTTCCCAATTATATTCTAGGCTTGGCCCCGCGTGGACATTCTTCTTTGACGCCGCCTCCCGAGGCGGGCTATAAAAGAGTCCCCTGGAGGACTCCATGAGCAAAACTTGTTTCGCCCTGTTCCTGGCGGCCGCCGCGCCGCTGGCCGCGCAGGACGCGACCATCACGCTCGATCCCGCGAAGCCCGGCCCCGAGATCCATCCCTATATCTACGGGCAGTTCATCGAGCACCTTGGGCGGTGCATCCGCGACGGAATCTGGGCGGAGAAGCTCCGAGACCGGAAGTTCCTCCTGCCTCCGCTCCGGCCGTGGGACCCGAAGAAGCCGGAGAAGCCGGCCTACTGGACCGCCGTGCGCCCCGAGGGGGCGGAGGCCGACGTCTTCCACGACACGGCGGGCGCCTACGCGGGCGGGCACTGCATGGCGGTCTGGGTCCGCGACCCCAAGGGCGGCCGGTGCGGCATCCGGCAGGACGACCTCGGCGTGGTGGAGGGCGAGGAATACGTCGGCCGCGCGGTCCTGGCGCACGCGGGCGCGCCCGGGCCGGTGGAGGTCCGCCTCTCCTGGGGCGCCGGGGAAGGGGACGGCCGGTCGGTGACGCTCGACGGCGCGGGGCCCGCCTACAGGACGTTCCCGTTCCGCTTCCGCGCCGGGGCCACGACCGACGCCGCGAGCCTCTTGGTGAGCCTCTCCCAGCCGGGCTATCTGTGGGTGGGTGGCCTCTCGCTCATGCCCGCGAACCACGTCAGGGGGATGCGGGCCGACACGCTGGAGCTGATCCGCAGGCTGGACCCGCCGATCACGCGCTGGCCGGGCGGGAACTTCGTCTCGGGATACGACTGGAAGGACGCGATCGGCGACCGCGACAAGCGCCCGCCGCGCTGGGAGCGGGCCTGGAACGACGTCGAGGACAACGACTTCGGGCTCGACGAGTTCATGGCCTTCTGCGGCGAGGCGAAGACGGAGCCGTACATCGCGGTCAACACGGGCCTGGGTTCGGTGGAGGGCGCCGCGGACGAGGTGGAATACGCCAACGGCGCCGTGACCACACGGTGGGGGGCGGAGCGCGCGAAGAACGGGCGCCCCGAGCCCTATGGGGTCGTCTGGTGGGGGATCGGGAACGAGATGTACGGCGGCTGGCAGCTCGGGAACGTCCCGGTGGAGCGCTACGCGCTCCGGCATAACGCGTTCGTCCGGGCCCTGCGGGGGCGCGACCCGAAGATCAAGGTGATCGCCGTGGGCCATCCGGGGAAGTGGAACGACGTGGTCCTCCCCGCCTGCGCCGCGAACATGGACCTCGTGAGCGGCCACCACTACACGGAGCGGAAGCTCCGCGCGCCGTTCACGCCGGAAGACCTGAAGAAGTACGAGGCGAAGTTCCTGGAGTACTCGGGGCACGTGGCGCGGGGCGTCCGCGGCCTCGTGGGCGACTTCCGCAGGCGGCAGGGGAAAGGGAATCCGGAGATCGACCGGATCCGGCTGGCGGTGGACGAGTGGGGGATCGTGCGGGACTGGAACTCCGCGCCGGACGGGCCGGGGATCTGGTACTTCGAGCATTACTACCCGCTCGGGGACGCCCTGGCGACCGCCCGGGCGGTGCACGAGCTCCTGCGATCGGCGGACGTGGTGGCGATGGCCAACTGGGCGCAGACGGTGAACGTGATCGGGACGATCAAGACGAGCCGGACGCGGGCGGCGATGGACCCGGCGGGGCACGTGCTGGCGCTCTACCGGGCGCACCTGGGGGGCGCGCTCGCGCCGATGGAGGCGGCCGGGGAGGCGCCCGTGGACGCGGTCGCCGCGCGGGACGCGAAGGCGGGCACGATCAGCGTGGGACTGGTCAACTATTCGCCGGACAAGGACGTGTCCGTGGCGCTGAGGATCGGGGGGCAGGCGCCGCCGGCCGCGGCGGGATGGCGGATCAACGGCCCGAGCCTGGGTTCGATCAACGTGCCGGGGCGGCCGGAGGAGGTGACGACGACGTCCCTGGGGGAGTCGGTCGCGCTCGACAAGCCGCTGGTCCTGCCGGCCCATTCGGTGACGGTGATCAAGTTTAAATTGAAATGAGAGCCCTCGGGGATTGGAGTCACCGGTCCTCGCTGCCCTATTAGGCGCTAGATTCCCAGCCGAGCAAGCAATTCAGCAGTCGTATACCATTCGATGCCTCCCTCCACGAAGTCGTTGTCGTTGGACCAGATGGGGATCTTGAGGTGGAGTGCCAAGGCCAGCAGGTCGACGTCTTCCATGTCGCGTTTCCCGATACGCCGTTCGGCTTCATCCCGCTGGGGGAGGTAATGCTCCGGCGCGTACTTCACCATGGGGAGATCTGCCAACTGCTTTATTAGGACTTCCGCTTCAAGGCCGTATCGTGCGGCCATAGAAGGAATGGTAAGCGTTCAGGGGCATCTGGGAATCAAGAATGGAGAATCGAGAATCAAGGA
>CAYNDR010000312.1:0-7817 GCA_964395295.1 uncultured Planctomycetales bacterium | reverse complement strand
TGGTGGACGTGTCGATCGGGACGTCCATGAGCGCGTTCCGCAGGAGGCGGAGCTGGACCTCGCTCTTCTCGTCCTGCTCCGCGGCCACCAGGTTGACCGTGCCGATGTCCAGACCCTTGCCTTCCTTGAACGGGAGCGGGCCGGCGGGGGGCCGCCGCCCGCGCGCGCCCGGCCCGGGCCGCGCGCTCGCCGCGCCGGGCGGGGGGGCGGGGGGTGGCGCCGGCGCCGCCGACGCCGGGACGGGCGCCGCCGCGGCGGCCTCCGGCTTCCGCCGCCCCTTCGCGGGCGGCGCCTTGGGCCGCTCCGCCTCCGACGCGGCCTCCTTCAGCCGGCGTTCGAGCTCCGCCTGTCGGCCCTTCGATTCCTCCAGGGATTGCCGGGCCGCCTCCCGCTCTTCCTCGATCCGGCCCTTCATCGCGGCGATCTCGCCCCGCGCCTGCTCCAGCTCCCGGAGGGCCTCCGATCCCCGCGCCTGCTCCTCTTCGGCGCGGCGGGCCTTCTCCCGCTCCTCCTCGATCCGGGCCCTGAGGTCCTCGCTCTCCCGGCGCGCGGCCTCCAGGGAATCGCGGGCCTCGTCCTGCCCGGCGGAGACCTGCTCCTTCAATCCCTCCGCCACCGCCCGCGACGCCTCGGCGGCCGCCTGAAGCCTCTCGATCTCCTCCGCGAGGCGCCCGTTCTCTTCCCGCGCCGCTTCCAGCTCCTCCTGGAGCCCGGCGTTCTCCCCCAGGAGGGCCTGGACCTGCTCCTGGGAGGCCTTCTGCCGCTCGACGATCTCCTTGAGCTGGGCCATGAAGCCCGCCTCGCCCTCCTGCTCGATCTGCCGGCGGAGCTTGAGCTCTCCCTGGAGCTTCTCGACCTGCTGGACGAGGTCGTTCTTCCCGGCCTCCAGCATGCCGGCCCGCGTCATGAACTCGTTCCGCTCCTTCATGAGGCGGTCCAGCTCCTTGCGGGAGGTGGCCACGATCCGGGCGCGCTGTTCCTCGGTCTGGGTGGAGACGACCTGGTCGACCGCCTTGAGGATCAGCTCCTCGATCGCCTTCTCGTCCAGCACCTTGACGTTGGTGAATCCCTTCTGCGCGAGGTCGGAAATCGTGGTGCGCTGGGCGCCTTCATCGAGCACCTTCCGGATGTCCACTTTCGGTTCTTCCGCCACGGGATCCTCCCACGCTTGGGCCGCCGCCCGGGGCCCCGATCATACGGTCTCCCCGCGGACCGTTCAATGCCAATTGACCTAAGGCAGTTTCACCGTCCCCGCCAGGGCCTTGATGGGCCGGTCGTCCACGCGGTACCAGCCGAGCCGCAGGACGTAGTCGTCCTCCGCGAAGACGTCCAGACAGCCGTCCCGCGGGTCGCGGCTCACCGCCACCGACGCGTGGTTGTCCATCCAGCCGCTCTCGCCGCACATCGCCTCCCCGGGCTTCAGCGTCCCGGCGTGCAGGCCATCCGCCGTATAGTGGTAGATCGCCGCCGCCCGGCCCGAGCCCGCCATGCAGCCGCCCGCCCCGCCGGGGATGACATCGAGCCCCACGCAGACGTCCGGGAGCTTCGCCACCCACAGCCGCTGGCCCTTCGCGTCGAACTTCACGAGCGTGGTGCCTCCCATCCAGAAGGGATTGTTCTTCGGGCTCGGCCACGCGGCGCTCCAGCCGAAGGCGTAGACCGAGCCGTCCTCCGCGCGCTGGACCATGTTCGGCTCGAACTTGAGAGGCGTGGCGTCCCGCGGCGCGAAGACCTTCGCGTTCGCCCAGTCGTAGGCGGGATTCCCCGCCGCGTTCATTCCGCCGCACGGCAGGGTCCAGATCGCCCTCGTGTGGAGCTCGCCGAACCAGACGTCCCCGTTCGCGTCCACGTCCATCCCGAAGACGGCGTACTGGGCCTCCTTGTCGCCCGGCCGCTTGAACCACCGGACCTCCTCCGGCTTCGGGAGCCCTCCCTCCTTGTCGGCCGACGTCCAGCTCCACTTGCCCTGCTTCTTCCCGTCGTTCTCGCGCACGCCCGTCGGGTCCGGATCGCGCCCGCCGAGGAGCGCCGCGAGCCGCAGGCCCCGGGACGTGACCCGCCACACCGAGACGCCGTCGCCCGTGGGGTAATAGACGTGCTCCGCCCCGGCCTTGTTCTTCAGGATCCGCGGCACGCCGTGAACGTCGCTGAGGTGGCCCTTGCCTTCGCCGCCGTAGACGTTCCCGGTGTACTCCCACGTCCCCTTCGCGCGGTCCTTGAGCCGGTAGCGGTGGAAGTGCATCGAGTAGAGCGTGTCGGGGTCATGGACCCCATAGTTGCCCAGGGAGACGAAGACCGTCCCGAAGTGCTCCCAGAGGAGCTTCCCCTCGGGCGTCCAGCGCGCCACGCGCGCCCCGCCCATCGGCTCGTTCTGCGCCGTGGCGATGAATCCCTGCCGGTCCACCGCCACGCCGCGGAGGTCGAAGAAGCGGTCCGCCGCGCGGTCGCCGGGGACCGCCTTCTGCCCGAGCGTCCAGGCGGGCTTCGCCGCGGCGCCCGAGACGTCGTAGACCTTCACCTGCCCCCCCTTCGCGTCGGCCACGAAGAGCTTCCCGTCCGGCCCGAAGGCGAGCGCCTTGACCTGGCCGAGGTCGTTCAGCACCTCCCGCTCCACTTTCCCGTCGTTCGCGAAGACGCTCACCTTGCGGCGGTCGTGCCCGATCCAGATCTTCCCGGCCTTGTCCACGGCGATCGCCGTGGGGAACTTGACCTTGAACTCGCCCTCGGATTTCCCGGTGGCCTTGTGGAACCGCAGGACGCGGCCGCCGAGCGTGTCCGCCACGAGGAGGCCCTCTCCCTGGACCTCGATGTCGCGGAGCGGCCAATGCATCAGCTCCGCGTCCTCCTTGGGCGCGTCCGCGGGGATGAGCTTCTTGGGCTCCTCGTAGAGGTTGATATGGCCGTCGTCGCGGCCGGCCTCGGTGAACTTCTCGTGCTTGCCGTCGGCCAGCCGGAACCGCTGGACCTGCTGGCGGTTCTTCCATTGATCGCCGGGCCAGCCTTCCATCGTGCAGTAGAGGTATTTCTCGTCGATCGCGCAGGCGTAGGGGGCGCCGTTGGGATTGCCGTTGCGCATCTGGTACTGGGCGTCGTAGACGGAGTTCCCGTCCTTGTCCCACTTCTTGAAGTCCGCCCCGGCCTCGTCCCAGTAGTTGACGGTGTAGACCGCGCCCTCGGCGTCCACGGCGACGTCGTGCATGTGCGTGGGGGTGTGGGACTTCGAGTTGGGGGGGAGGCCGCTGTTGCCGATGGCGCCCACGTTGCGGTAGACGGCGCGGTTCGCCACAACCTTCCACCGGTACTCGCCGGGCGGCGCGGGCTGGTCGAGGTCGTCCAGGCCGTCCCAGCCGCGTTCGTGCTTCCCGGCCGGGAGCCTCTTCAGCTTCCAGAGGGAACGCACCAGGCGGCCCTGCGCGTCGAAGATCCCGCCGGTGGTGACCGCCTCCGCGTCGAGGTCGAAGCGGACCACGGCCCGGGGGGCCGCGTCGGTTCGGACCTGTTCGACGCGGGCCTTGCCGGCCACCGCCGCATCGACCTGGAGGGCGAACCCGCCCGAGCCCTGCGTCACCCGGAAGAGGAGGGCGTTCTTGCCTTTGACGAGATCGACCTCCGCCTGGTCCTCGCCGCGCTTGAGGCCCCGCTGGGCGTTCTTCGCGAAGGCCTTCTTCCCGTTCAGGAGGACCGTGAGCCCGTCGTCGCTCCCCATCGAGAGGCGGAGCTTCGCGGGCGCGGCGGCCTCGAGGATCACGCGCGCATAGACGACGACGTTCGAGGGCTGGCCGAAGACATCCCCCAGGTCCAGGACTCCATTCTCGTTGAGCGCCACGTCCTTCTTCCACTTCACCGCGTCCTTCTCGGCCTCGATCTCGGGCGGGTACGCCTTGTCGAAGTCCTTGCCGGGGTCGTACGGGTACGCCGGGGAGAGGTCCACCGAGGCGATCTCGACGGGCGTGTCGTCGGGGAACGCCGCGGGGGCCGCGAGGACGATCAGGATCATGAGCCGCATGGATCTCCTCCGCCAGAGGGAACGGAGGAGACAGAGGATTTACCGCAGAGCCCGCAGAGAACACAGAGAAAAGGGGAAGGGCCTTTGCATTCGGAGCCGCCGGGAGGCGGCCCCAGGGGCCGCTTGGCCCCGGAGGGGCCAAAGCTCCCCTCTGTGCGCTCTGCGATCTCCGCGGTATGTTTCTCTGTCTCCTCAGCGTACTCTACCAAATTGCCCCATTGGGGGTACGATTCTCTTCATGGAGTATCTGCGGGCGCCGGCCGCCGGGCCGATGCCGGAGGATCCGTGCGGGGGCAAGGCCGCGGGGCTCCGGCGCCTCGCGGCGGCCGGCCTTCCGGTCCCTGCCTTCCTGTGCCTGACCGGCGCGGGTGCTCCTGGACGCGGGCGGGCGCGAGACGCTCCGTCCCGGCGAGATCCTCGTGGCGCCCTTCACGAACCCGGGGTGGGCGCCCGTCATGGTGACGGCCGCCGCGATGGTAGTGGACACCGGGGGCCTGCTTTCGCACGGGAGCATCGTGGCGCGCGAGTACGGCATCCCGACCGTGGTGAACGCGGGCGGCGCGACGCGCGTCATCCGCCCCGGGCAGAGGATCCGCGTGGACGGCGCCCGGGGCGTGGTGGAGCTCCTGGACTAGCCGCCGGCGGATTCGTCCGGCGGCGAGGAGAGCCGCCGCGGGTCGAGCTTGCCGTCCTGGACGCCGTCCGCCGTGTCCACCTTCGTGGCCATGGCGGCGATCTCGTTGCGGGTGAGAAGGCCCTTCTGGAGGCACGCCTCGGCGAGGGCCCGCGCCAGGAGGGCCACGCGCCCCAGGTCGTCCTCCAGCTCCTCGACCCGCTGGCGAAGCTCGATCCGGCCGCGCTGTTCCGTGCGGCGGCGGGCGTACATCTCCTGGTCGATCCGGTCGAGTTCGCGCGCCGTCCAGAAGTCGTGCAGAAGGTACCGCGTCCAGCCCATGCCCTGCTCCTTTCGAAGTCCGCTGGGGATAGGACTGGGGCGGCGCCGCGGCGTTACTTCTTCAGCTCGCGGAGGAGGATGCCGCGCCAGCGGACCTCGTAGGGCCCGGTCCCTTTCTTGATGCCGTGGACCTGGAGGCCGATGAAGCCGGACTTCATGCCGGTCTTGTCCTCCGTGAAGTCGGCCACGGGGACGTCGTTCACCCACGTCTTGATGGACTGGCCCTCGCAGCGGACGAGGTAGCGGTTCCACTCGCCCTTCTTGAAGGCGGCCCTGGCCTTCTCGTCGCTGTCGGGGGAGAGCCATCCGAACTTGAGTCCCTCCGCGTAGATGCGGCCGGCGGTGCCGTTGACGGCGATCTCGACCTGCGGGCCGTGGACGCGGCCGTTGCCGATCTCCGGCTTGCTCTGGGATCGGATCTGGACGCCGGAGTTGAGCTCGTTGTCCACCTTGACCTCGAACTTGAGCTCGAAGTCGCCGTAGTCCTTCTTCGTGCAGAGGAACGAGTTAGGGCTGCCCTCCGTGGTCTTCCCCGCGATGCAGCCTTCCTCCACCCGGTAGGCGGCGGTGCCGTTCTTCTGCTCCCAGCCGTCGAGGGTCTTGCCGTCGAAGAGGGCGGTCCAGCCTTCGTCCTTGGCCTGGAGGAAGAAGGCGACGAGGAGGGACGCCAGCGAGGCTTTCATGGCTTTTCTCCTTGTTCGAGGAACCGGCGGATCGTCCTGGCCAGGTCGCGCCCGAAATGGCGGGCGCCCTCGGCGGTCACGGTTTTTCCGTTGGCGTTGGCGTAGGAGATCTCGATCGTGGAGGAGAGGGCGATGCCGGGGAGGTCCTCCGCCCAGCGCTTGAAGCTCATGCCCTGGCCGAAGTTCTTCCCGGTGTTCCAGGCCTTGCCGAAGGGGAGGTTGTCGCTCGCGCGGTAGAGGAGGGGGCCGGACTGGAGGGATTCGAGGATTTCCGAGAACCGCGCCGTCTTCTTCCAGTGGTCCTCGTTCTGCGATCCCACAAAATAGATGGTCTCGTTGTAGGCCCCGCGGAGCGTGGGGCAGTGCAGGTCGAGGGCGAATCGGAGCTTGCCCTCCGACCAGCGGGGGACGAAGTCGCGGATGGCCTTCACGGTGGGGTGGACGCTCTCGCCGTCGTAGTCGCGGTTGTGGTCTCGGGGCTTGCGGTTCTTCCCCTGGTCGCCGTCCTCCACGCCGTCCTTGTCCACGAAGGGGATCGCGGCGATCTCGGCGTTCTTCCGGAACCAGCGGCCGTCGTCGGTGTCGGCGAGGACCTCCTCGAGGATCCCCTCGAGCGCGAAGCTGGCGGTCGACTCGCAGGCGTGGTGGCGCGCGGTGAGGAGAATGCGGGCCGCGGGGGGGCCGTCGAGTTTCCCCGCATGGATCCGCTCCGCCTTGCGGCCCTTTGGGGTCTCGCAGAGGGTTTCGGCGCGGAGGTGTTTTCTGCCCGCGTGGCGGTCCAGGAATTTCCGGAGGTCCTTTTCCAGGTAGGGGATGGAGACGCAGAAGCGGACGTCGCGGGCGTCCGGGGCGAAGGCGTAGCGGAAGGCCGAGTTGCCCTGGGCCGATTCCTTGCCCGTCCAGGACCAGGTCCCGCCGCCGTCGGCGCCGGCGGCGGCGCCGAGGACGCCGACGGGACTGCACGGCGTGCACTCGCAGGCAAGGGTGCGTCCCTGGGCGCCGCGGACGCGGAACTGCCAGTAGAACCAGTCCCCCTGGGTGTCGCGGAGGTCCGGGCGGAGGGAGACGGTGTCGCCATCGATCTTCTCGACGACGATGTTGCCGCCCGGGAAGGCGGCGTCCACGGAGACCGTCTCCTGGGCGAGGAGCACCGTGGCCAGGGCGAGCGCGCGCATCCCAACGTAATACGCCGGCGGGGGAAGCCGCGCTTTGGGATGGCCTGTATATATGGTGAAAGGGAGATGGTATGCTGGGGCAATCGCATGGAGGTGTCTCGATGAGGACGCTCGGTATCCGGCTCGCGGCGCTGGCGGCCGCTTTCCTGGCGGCCCCCGCGGCCGCATCCGCCCAGGAGCTGTGGCGGGCCCTCCAGGAGGACGCCGAGGTGCAGTTCGAGGAACTGCCCATGAAGACCGGCATCCTGATGATGGGGCGGATCAGCGGGATCGCGGGAGAGGTCGATCCCTGGATCCCCGCCGACTACGAGGACCTCTTCGGCCTGGGATACGGGGTGGCGGTCGAGGGCCGGTTGATGTGGGAAGTGGAACCCGGGGGGTGGATGGGGGGCTACGTGTCTCTGGGCTGGGACCGCTACGACGGGCGGAGGGACACCGATGCCTACGGGGACAGCCTCGAGCCCGACAGCATGGAGATCACGACCGTGCTGGCGGGGGTCAAGGCGATCTTCATGGTCGGCCCGAGGGTTTATGTCGAGGCCCACGCGGGGCTGGGCGGAGCCCGCTACGGCGACGTGGACGGGACGCTCACCGTGAGCGGCGTCCCCGGGCCGGTGGGCATCTTCGATTCGTCCACGGTGGCGGCCTTCGACATGGGGGGCCGCATCGGGTACGCCCGGCGGCGCTTCGTGGCCGAGATCGGCTTCGGCCTGCGTTTCCAGGGGGCGCCGGACAGCGCGGATCTCGACCTCGACTCCTCGGGCCCGGTGATCTTCGCCCTGGAGGCCGCCCTCGGCATGCAGTTCTGAACTGTTAACTCTGTCGAGTCGACACAGAGTTAACAGGGTGTTAACTCTGTCGAGTCGCCACTGCGTTAACAGCTGGGCTCAGGCCTTGCCGAGGAGCTTGAGGGCGCTCTCCCGGAGGGTGCGGCGGGGCGCGGGGATGCCGGGGCGGAAGAGGAAGTGACCGCCCTGCCGGTGGCGGAGCATCGCCAG
>CAYNDR010000311.1:0-7838 GCA_964395295.1 uncultured Planctomycetales bacterium | reverse complement strand
GACCCGGAGGAGCTACGAGGAGACGCTCAAGAGCTTCCTGGAATTCGCCCATGAGCGGTTCGGCGTCCAGCGGCTGGAGGACCTCGGGAAGCGGGAGTTCAGGGCGTTCATTGATGACGGGATCGCCCGCGGGCTGGCGGCGAGCACGCTCGAAGCACGGGCCAGCCATCTGGCCAAGCTGGGGGCCTTGATCGGCAAGTCGGAGAGCTTCGCGGCCCTGGCCCGCCGGTACTCCGATCGGGTCCGGGAACTCGCCCGGTCGGACCGTTTGGCCGCCCCGCCCCCCAAGACACCCAGCCGTGAGGTCCTGGAGCGCACGATCGCGATCCTGAAGGCCCGAGATGCCCGCCATTTCGACCGGATGGGGGAGGAACGGGCCTACCATCTCGCCGCCCGTCTCCAGCTCGAAACGGCGGCACGGAGCGTTTCCGTGACGGAGCGGCTGACGGCGGCGTGCCTCCGGGACGGCAATCAGTTGGCCCTCGTGGGCAAGGGAGGTAAGACGCAGGTGTTCATGATCCCTTCCGACCTTCATCGAACGCTCAGACTCTTCCTGACCCATCGTCCGGGCCCCTTGGCGGATCAGCGGGGCTACCAGACCGCCTACAGACGCGCGATCGAGGCCGTCGGCGGCCGCGTGACAGGCACCCACGGCGCCCGCCGCCGGGCCGCCCAGGAGTACTACGTTCAGCAGCATCGCCAGGCGGTCGGCTCTGGCCTGTCCCCCGCCGACGCGGCCGATCATGCCGCCGGGGATGCCGTCCAGCGGCTCGGCCACAGTCGGGACCGCAGCGACCATCGCTGGGTGTACCTTGGGAGATGACTTCCTGAACCCAGTCGTAATAGCCTCGATAGGTACGTTTTCGCCAGCGCGTTCCCGGTCGGAACCTCTTACATCCGGTTGCCCCAAACAAGAACGTCCTGGGGTCGCGTCATGGCACTCCGCGGACCAACGGGATTCCCGCGTCCGCGTGTAGCCGGGGTTGGCGTGGCCCCGGGATTCCACACCCCGGCCGTGCACCCATCCCTCACTCCCGGGGACGGCCGTGAGCCCCAGCCGACGGTAGGAGCCCACGCGATCGAGGAGCTCGAAATAGGTGGTCCGGGCCCCGGCCGCGTGGGCCTCGTCGGCGATCGTGAGGTCGAGGGTGCCCAGGCGGTCGAGGCGCGAGAGGGCCGAGTCCACGCTCGCGACGACGAGGGGTGCGTCCGCCTCGAACCGCACGACCCCCACGAATCCCGGTTCGATCCCGAGGTGCTCGCGGGCGACGTCGGCAAATTGAAAGGCGAGGTCCAGGCGGTCGGTGAGGAAGAGGGCCCGGGAGGGGCCCATGCGATCGAGCGCCGCGAGGGCCGCGACGGACTTGCCCGCGGCGGAGGGGAGGCGGACGAGGGCGAGGGGTTCTTCGACCAGGCGCTCGGCCACCCGGCGCTGGTAGGGCCGCGGGACCACTCCATGGAGAGGCCATTCGCGGGTCGCCGGGGGCCTCGCGTGCCCGTCCTCGATCTCGACGTCGAATCCCTGCGTCTCGAGGCGCGAGTGGACCTCGGGGAGGAGGTCAGTGTAGAACTCGCCGCCCGCGCGGTAGCAGGGCCAGGGCTCGCGGGAAGCCCCGCGGTTCCAGACGACGAAGGCCTCGAAGAGCTTGCGGTGGGGCGCTGCGCCATCGAGGCTCGAGAGGACGTTTCCCACCGTGATCTTGAGCGCGCGGCTGTCTTTCATGGTCCCCCTCCCGCCCTTGGTACGCGGCGGATTCGCGCAGGTGACACCCCTCCAGCGGGCCCGGCCATCGACCCTGGGATTTTGCCCTGCGCGCCCATGGGCATTCCATGAATTCCGCGTCACGACTTCGATGACATGCCGTAGAATCCTACTGTGCTCCACCTTGCCCGCCATCTCCGCGAGGCCGTGGACCTCTGGGTCCGGCTGAACCCCTCGATCCCTCGGACCGTCCTCGTCCCCTCGGAACGGATCGCGCACGCATTCCGGCGCGAGCTGGCTCTGCGACCCGTCGAGCAGCGGCTCCTGGTCGGTACTCGGTTCGCCCGTGCGGTGGAGATCGCCCGGGAGCGCCTCCTGCGGTCGGGCCCGGCCCCCCACGAGGGACGAGAGGAAATCCTGCCCGTCGCCATCGAGGCGCTCTTGGCCGGACCCGCTCTCGTAGGCAAGCTCGTCTACGGCTCCATCGGTCAGCTCCGTAAGGGCGCGGGATTCGCCGAGGCCTTCACTTCTACGATCGCCGATCTTTCCGCGGCCGGCGTGACGGTGGACCGCCTCAAGCAGGCCGCCGGGAAGGCGGGAGACGACGTCTCCCGGCGCCGCATCCTGGACCTCGCGGCGGTCCTCGAGGCCCTCAAGCTCGAAGCCGTGGACCGCCACGAGGTGCTGAGGCGGGCGACCGCCCTTCCCCCTTCCGAAAGTGGTCTGTTCTTCGCCCTCTTCGCGCAGGCCCCTGACGCCTCGGAGATCAACTTCCTGGCCACACTCAAGGATCTCCAGGCGGTTTACCTCATGGCCAATCCGCCGCGACCCGAGGCGGATAAAATCGTTGAAGACATCGCCACCCGGCTCGGCAAACCTGGGCCCGCATCGCCGCCCGTTCTTGAAGACAAGAGCGAGATCTCCATCCTCCGCCGATACCTCTTCGCACGCCCTGAGGAGCTGGCCGATCCGGCGCGCCCCTGCTCCGCGTGCAACGACGGGACCGTGCACCTCGAGATCCACGGCGGGGTCGCCGACGAGATGGGCGCGACGCGGGACCGGGGCGCCGAGCAGGCGCCGATCCACGTGGCCGGCGGGCTGCCGGCCGTGGACACGCCCGCGGGCCTGCGGATGCTGGCACTCCTGGGGGTCCTGGCGTGCGGGCTCCGCGTGAGGGAGTTCGCGCGCGTCCTCCCCTGGCTGAAGTTTGATAAGCCGGTGGGGTCCTTCGAGCGCACCCACCTTTCCGCGGGAGAGGTCAGCCACCTCGTGTGGAACTGCGGGACCCTGGGCGGCTCTCCCGAGCGCCGGGGGGACGGCGAGCGCTGGTCGCAGGGACTCTCGCGCCTCGTGGACCGCCTCGCCCGGCTCGCGGTCATGAAGGACGTCCCCGAGCGGATGGAACCCGAGGTCGAGAACGCCAAACGCCACCTCGAATCCACGCGCGCGGTCCGGCCCGCGGTCGAGGACCTGGTCCTTCTGAACGCGCGGGCCGCGGGTGGAACGGCGCTCGGCCCGCTCTGGACCGCGATCCGCGAATTCTGGGAGAAGCGCGTGGCCGCCTTCGATCCGAGCGGGGCGATCGCGGCCCTGGGGGCGAAGATCGACGGCCTCGCCGCCCTGGAAGCGCCGGGACTCGACGCCCTCCGCGTGATCCGCGACGCGCTCCTCGGGCTGCGAAGGCGGATGGGGCGCTTCGGCGAGCCATGGATCTTCATCGGCACGGCCCGGGACGCCGCGGCCCTCCCGTTCGACGCCGTGCGCGTTGTGGGGCTGGCGGAAGGCGGCGTCGCCGGCGCCCCCCACGAGGACCCGCTTCTGCCGGACTCCGACCGCCTCCTCCTAGGCGCCCCGATCCGGCTGGCCGCCCGCGAGCCTCTCCTGGAACTCCATGAGGTTAGCCGCCTCGTCCTCCACGCTTCGACCCGCGTGGTCTTCAGCGCCCCGCGCCAGACGGCGGGCGGGACAGTCCGGGAGCCGTCCTCGATCTTCCTCGAGCTGGCCGCCGCGCTCCGGCGGCCGAACGCACGGACCCAAGCCCGGGACGCGGACCTCCTGCGCTTCCCGGCCGTGTATCGCGACTACCTAACCCCCGGCCGTCAGGCGCGGAAGGACCTGTTCAAGGTGATCGCCGCCCGGCCCGCTACGAGCGACGTGGAGCAGTTCATCCTGGCCCAGGAGGCGGCCGCGCCGGGGCCCCTTGACGGACTGCTTCAGGAGCCGCGGGCCGTCCTGCTCGGTTCGGCCTCCGCGCTCAAGACCTTCCTCCAGTGTCCCCATCGGTTCCTTCTCGAGCGCGTCCTCCACTGGAAGGAAGCTGAGGCGCTCCCGGACGTGCATACCCTGGACTCCCTCACCTACGGCAACCTCTTCCACTCGGTCATGGAGACCTTCTTCAAGAGGGATGCGAAGGAGTTCTACGCCCGCAAAGGGAAGTTCCCGGCCCACCTCGATGCCGCCCGGAAAGAAGCGGACCGCCTCTTCGACGAGCTGGTGCTCTTCTATCCTCTCGAGGGTGAGGCGCGCGAGCGGGAGCGCGAGCGGCTCCACGAAGACGTGGGCCACGCCCTGCGCCACGAGTGGGAGCGCCAGGGGATCGAGGTCGTAGGGATCGAGAAATCGTTCGGATTCGACGACGAGGTGACGATCGGGGGCCTGACGCTTCACGGCTTCATCGACCGGATCGACGTTCAGGGGGGATCTACCTCGGTGCGGGACTACAAGACCGGGAGCCCCAAGCTCCTGAAGCCGGGAGATCCTCCCAGCCCCATCCTCGACGCTCAGCTGGCCGTCTACTCCATGGCCCTGCGGGCCCTGGCGGGGGCATGGAAGGTCCCGCCGCCGGCGGCGGCCGGCTACGTCTACGTCAGCCGGCGGCAAACTCCCGAGCGGAGTTTCAAGGGGGACGGTTTCACGGCGCTCCTCGCCGCGGGTGCGGAGTGGCTGGACCTGGTGAAGCGGTTGAGCCAGGAAGGGGCGTATCCACAAACTCCCAATCCCGAGGACTGCGGCTACTGTCCCTTCAATCCCGTCTGCGGGCCGGGTGGGCCAGCCCGGGCCGCTGAGAAACTGGGAGCCATGAAAGGCGCGGTGGCCGACTTCCTTGCTTTGAGGCAACCATGACCGTCCCGATCGACCAAAAGGAGCGCGACGAGATCCTCTCCGAGCGGGCCCGAAACGTGGTCGTCGATGCGAGCGCCGGGACGGGGAAGACGGAGATCACTGTGGGCCGCTTCGTGGAACTCCTGGCGGAGTTCCCGATCGAGCGGATGGCGGCGACCACCTTCCCCCGGCGGGCCGCTGGTGAGCCCAAGTACCGCCTCCGGGAAAAGATCCTCACCGACCTTGGCTCGCCGCGGCCGGAGGGCGCCCAGAAGCAGGCCCTGCGGCGGGCCCTGGCCGGGTTGGACGGCGCGCACATCGGGACCATCCACAGCTTCGCGGACCGGCTCCTCAAGCTCCGCCCCGCGGAGGCGGGCCTTAGCCCCGCGTACGAGATCGAGGAGGCGACCGGGGAAATTGAGAGGCTTGCGATCGAGCGTCTGTTCCTCGCGGCTGAGCGGGAGGAGTGCGACGCGCTCCGCGACGCCATCCGGGCGGGCCTGCCCTTTCAGACGGTTGAGAGGGGCCCATACACCGCCCTTGGACTGGACTCCCTCCTCTCGGACATGATCCACAAGCGCGACGTCCAATTGGGCCTTCCCGCACCGGTCGCGCCTAACCTCCAAGCGATTGGGGCCATCGCCCTCAAGGCAGCGGCCGACATCCGGGCGCTGAAAGGCACCTCGGATGGGGCCCGTCAGCTCCTCAGGTCCGCGGATGATTACGATCGCGTCGCCGACACCAAAGACCCACTGGCGCTTCTCAATGCCGCGCTTCGTCTCGAGAGATACTTCCCTGAGCTGGGGATGAAGGCGAATTTCCCCGGCGACAAGGCGGGGTGGGAGCTTTACAAGCGGTTGAGGGACGTCGACAACGCCGGCATCGGCCAGCCCCCGACAGACTGGATGGCGGCGCAGCTCGCCGGGATCGTGCCGGACATCGCCGCGGCGTACGACGAGGTCAAGCGCGAGCGCGAGGTCGTGGACCAGACGGACCTCCTCCTCAAGCTGCGCGGCGTCCTGCGCCAGGAGCCGCACCGCCGCTTCTACGCCGGGCTTTTCAGCCACATTTTCGTCGACGAGTTCCAGGACACCGATCCGATCCAGGCGGAGATCCTGGCCGAACTCGTGCGCGACGAAAGCTTGAAGACGCCGCGCCCGGGCCTCATCACGATCGTGGGCGACCCCAAGCAGTCGATTTACCGGTTCCGACGCGCGGACATCGAGGCTTACGATAGATTCCGGAATTGGTTGGCGTCGAAGGGTGCCCTGGTCCGTAGCCTCCAGGCGAACTTCCGGAGCACGGGTCCCCTGATCGGGTTCTTCAACGACCGGTTCGCAGAGATGATGGGGCCCGCGAAGGACGACGCGGCGTTCGACCCGTCTTCGGGCCGCGTCTTCTACGAGGACGTCAAGCCAACGGCGGGCGGCGCGGCCCCCGGCGTCCACATGATCCCCCTTTTCTCCGAGGGCGGCGGGACGCTGAAGGCGGAGGAGGGTCGCGCGGTCGAGGCGGCAGCCTTCGCGGCCTACCTGAAGCACCTGAAGGACGTCGGGCAGCCGGTGAGGCGGAAGGACGGCGCGACTTCGCCCATGAGGTGGGGGGACGTGGCGGTCCTCAGCGTCACGACCATTCCCTGGTCGGGGCTTTTCGAAGCCTTCTCCCGCGTGGGCATCCCCTTCGCGGCGAGAGGGGGAAAGGTTTTCGCGAAGGACCCTCAGGTGCGATATATCATCCTCGCCCTCCGGGCGGTCTCCGACCCGGATGATGGGGCGGCGCAGGCGGCCTACTGCCGTCCCCCGTTCTGGCCCCTCGCGCTCGACGAGATCGCCGGAAAGAAACCGTCTTTTGAGGCGGCCAAGGAGGTGCTCGACGAGCTCCGGCAGGAGCGCGCGGCGCGACCGCCGGCCGGGACGGCTCGGTGTCTCCTGGAGCGGACCCGGGCGGAGGCGGCCCTGGAAGGCGGGCCCAACGGTGGCCAGGCGCGAGCCCGGGCTGAGGAGTTGGTTCAAGCGATCGACGGGATGTCCCGCGAGGGCCTCGACTACGACGCGATCACGCGGGAGCTGCGGGGCTGGATCGACGACCCGCCCCAGCTGGACGCGCCGGAGCCGGAGGGCGAGGATGTCGTGCGATTCCTGACGATCCACCAAGCGAAAGGGCTGGAGTACCCGGTGGTCGTCCTGGCTGACGCGTTCCAGCTTCCGACACAGAAGCTCAAAGGGGCCTGGATCGTGGACTCGGCGGGGACGGCGGCGAGCGTCCGGTTGGAGGGCTTGAAGGGAGAGATCCCGGCTGGGAGCGGCGTGGTGGCGCGCGAGCAGGGATTCAGCGACGCGGAGCTCGTGCGGTTGGCGTACGTGGGGGCCACCCGGGCGCGGGATCTCCTCGTCCTTGCCGCGCCCCTGTACGACAGCAAACGGGCTTATCTCTTCAGCCCGCTCATGCAGGACCGCCCGGGGCTCACCCTCCGGGTGGCTCCCTACCAGGCGGACCGGCTCCCGCCGTGGGCGGCCGGGGCCCAGCAACTGCCGTCCTTCCGTGCGGCACCGGCGGTCGCGGAGGACTGGCGGCCCGCCTGGCAGGAGGGGCTCGGGCGCTCGGCCCGCCCGGTCGCCGTCCCCACGCCGGTTACAAAGGCTGCCGCGTCGTTCGCTGAGGCCGACGAGGAAACGTCGCGAATCCGGACCGCGAAGGGAGAGGGCCGATTCGACCGCGCCTTCGGAACGACGGTCCACCGGGCGCTGCAACTCCTCCTCTCCGAGGCGCAAGGGGCGGTTCGCGACGTGGTCCAGCGCACGGCCCGGGAGAGCGATCTCCACGAGCACCTTGATGAAGCTGTCGCCGATGTCGAGCGGACGCTCTCGACGATCAGCAAGTTGCCCGGCGTGAAGCATCCCGAGTTTCCGGTGGCCCGGCTTCTCCCGGACGGCCGCCTCCTCGAAGGTTTCGCGGACGTGGTCTGCGTGGGCGACGAGGCCTGGGTGATCGACTTCAAAACGGACGCCCCGCCCTCCGGTGACGCATCAGCCCA
>CAYNDR010000310.1:0-7867 GCA_964395295.1 uncultured Planctomycetales bacterium | reverse complement strand
TAGGGATGGCCATCGACACGCACCCGGCTGAGAAGGCTCTGGCGGCGCCCGGTCCAGTGGGTGGTGGGCGCGTCGGTGCGGCGGTCCGCGCGGGACCACACGCTGAAGTAGGGGTCGCAGGCCACCAGGGGCACGGCGGGGGGGCGAAGGGGGGGCGGTTCGTCCTGGGGCAGGGCCTCGACAGGGGCGATCGCCAGGACGATCAACGCGCCGATTCCAATTCCCCGGGATAGTGCGCTGGCCTTCATTGATAACCTCCAAGTCCCTGCCTATTGGAACGCCTGAGGAGACGCCCTCCCCTTGGTGGCCCATGATCTGGCAAGGGGCATGCCATGCATAATCCCCTTAGGAATTGTGGATCAAAGAGTTAAATTGGCGATCCCGGAAAACGTTACAATTTCCTAACACCACGCCCTCCCCCGTTACCATCCCATAACCCCCGCTGTTATCCCCGTCGAGTCGCGACAGAGTTAGCAGCGTGTTAACCCCGTCGAGTCTCGACTGCGTTAACAGTTGGGCGACGCGATTTCGTCAACACCTGAGGGCGGAAAGGCTATGATGACCCAAGGAGGTTCCCGCCATGAGATTCGCCGCCGCCCTGCTCTGGATTCTCCTGGCCCAGCAGGCCGAAAATCCCTCCGAACCCGCCCCACGGACCCGGGAATACCCCTGGATGTCGGTGGCCTCCTGGAAGCAGAGGCACGAGGGCTTCCTCAAGCGCGCAAAGGAGGGGAAGATCGACCTCCTCTTCCTGGGCGACTCGATCACCGAAGGGTGGGGCAACAATGCCGTCTGGCAGAAGCACTATGCCCCCCTCAACGCCGCCAACTTCGGGATCGGCGGCGACACCACCCAGAACGTCCTCTGGCGCATCCTCAACGGAGAGATCGAAGGCATCAGCCCCAAGGCCGCGGTCCTCATGATCGGCACCAACAACTTCGGGCTCCACGGCGACCAGCCCGAGGCCGTCGCCCGCGGGATCCTCACCCTCGTCCAGACGCTCCGGAAGAAGCTCCCCAAAACCAAGGTCCTGCTCCTGGGGATCTTCCCCCGCGACGAGAAGCCCAACACCGACTTCCGCCGCAGGATCAGGAAAGTGAACGACCAGATCGCCGCGCTCGACGACCGCAAGAACGTGCGCTTCCTCGACCTCGGCCCCAAGTTCCTGGCCGCCGACGGGACGCTCCCCAAGGAGACCATGCCCGACGCCCTCCACCTCTCGGAGAAGGGCTACGAGATCTGGGCCGACACCATGGACCCGCTCCTCAAGGAGATGATGAAATAGCCGCCCCCTCCTTTCATTGACCCCCCGCCCCCTTTTTGCTCAATTACGGCCTCATTATAAGGAGCCTTCCCATGGCCGAATGGATCGTCCCCGTCGAACTCCACGACCGCATCATGGCCGCCGCCTACCGCAAGCGCGGCTACAACGCCAAGGAAGCCGCCGCCGCGGCCGAGGTCTCCCGCCTGGCCGCCTGGCACGGCATCAAGACCCACAACGCCATCAAGGCCCTGCACCTCGACGAGCACTTCGGCTCCAAGGCCGGCGGCTGCGTCCCCAAGGCCAAGATCGAGAAGCTCAAGAGCCCCTACAAGGCGGTCCAGAAGTGGAACGCCAACCGCAAGATCGGCCAGTTCGTCGCCCGCGAGGGCATGGCCGCCGCGATGAAGCTGGCCGACCGCTACGGCATCGGCGCCGTGACCGTGGACAACGCCTTCCACTACCTGTGGGGCGGCGGATACGTCATCGAGGCCGCCAAGAAGGGCTACATCGCCTACACCTGCTGTACCGCCGCGCTGGCGGAGGTGGTCCCCTTCGGCGGCAAGTTCCCCACCCTGGGCACCAACCCCCACTCGTGGGGTTTCCCCACGACCGACGCCGTGGGATTCCCCATCTGCATCGACTGGGCCACCAGCACCGTCGCCATGGGCCGCGTCCAGCAGTTCCTCCGCGAGGGCAAGCCCCTCCCCCCCGGCGCCGCCGTGGACGAGAACGGCCTGGAAACCACCGACCCGGCGAAGGTCAAGGCCCTCCTCCCCTTCGGGTCGCACAAGGGCTACGGCCTCTCGCTCATCGACGAGCTCGTGGCCGCCTACACCGGCGGCTCCCTCCCCACGCTCCGGAGCCGCTGGGGCGCCGGCCCCTCCGAGGAGAAGCGCACCCCCAGCTTCTTCTTCCAGGCCGTCAAGCCCGAGGCCCTCGACTGCGGCAACTTCTCGCAGGGCCGCACCCAGGCGGCCAACGTCAAGGCCGTGATCGAGGACATCCTGGGCCACGGGAACGCGCCCGGCGCCCTCCTGCCCGGCGAGATCGAGCACCGCGCCGCCGTCCGCAGCCAGAAGGCGGGAGGGCTCCTCTTCACCGACGCGGAAGTCGCCGAGATCGCCAAGATCGCCAAGGAGGCCCGGGTGAAGTTCGACCCCGCCTCGCTCCAGGCCGCCCTTCCGGCCTGACCGATTCACCGACCGTTCGGGGCCCCGTCCGGTGTTTCAATGGACGGAGGCCACCGATGACACGGCACGCGATCCTGGCCCTCTGTTTCCTCGCCCCGGCGTGGAGCCCCGAGAAGAAACCGAACGTCGTCTACGTCCTCTGCGACGACCTCGGCACCGGCGACGTCCGGTGCCTCAATCCCGAGCGCGGGAAGATCCCCACCCCCGACATCGACCGCCTCGCCGCGGGCGGACTCACCTTCACCGACGCGCACTCGGGCTCGTCCGTCTGCACCCCCACCCGGTACGGCATCCTCACGGGCCGCTACTCGTGGCGCACCCGCCTGCAGTCCGGCGTCCTCATGGGCTTCAGCCCGCCCCTCATCGCGCCCGGCCGGATGACCGTCGCCTCGCTCTTCAGGCGGCACGGCTACGCCACGGCCTGCGTGGGCAAGTGGCACCTCGGCATGGACTGGCCCGGAAAGGGCGAGAAGGACATCGACTACACCCAGCCCATCAGGAACGGCCCCACGGCGCTGGGCTTCGACTACTACTACGGCATCAGCGCCTCGCTCGACATGCCCCCCTACATCTTCATCGAGAACGACCGCACCGCCGGCATCCCGACCGTCGAGAAGACCTGGGTCCGGAAGGGGCCCGCCCACAAGGACTTCGAGGCCGTGGACGTCCTGCAGATCCTGACGCGCAAGGCCGTCGAGTTCATCGACCGGCAGGCCTCGAAGCCGTTCTTCCTCTACCTCCCCCTCAACTCGCCCCACACGCCGATCGTCCCCTCGCCCGCATGGCAGGGCAAGAGCCCCCTCGGCCCCTACGGCGACTTCGTCATGGAGACCGACTGGGCCCTCGGCGAGGTCCTCAAGGCGCTAGACCGCAACGGCGTCGCGGAGGACACCCTCGTCGTCTTCACCAGCGACAACGGCTGTTCCCCGGCCGCGGGCGTCAAGGACCTCGAGGCGAAGGGCCACCACCCCAGCCACGTCTTCCGCGGCTACAAAGCCGACATCTGGGACGGCGGCCACCGCGTCCCCTTCATCGTCCGCTGGCCCGCCGTCGTCAAGCCCGGCGGGAAGTGCGGCCGGCTCGTCTGCCTCACCGACCTCCTGGCCACCGCCGCCGACCTCCTCGGCGCGAAACTGCCCGACGACGCGGGCGAGGACAGCGTGAGCCTCCTCCCCCTCCTCCGGGGCGAGGACCGCGCCGTCCGCGAGACGGTGATCCACCACTCCATCAACGGCCGCTTCGCGATCCGCGACGAGCGCTGGAAGCTGGAGCTCTGCCCCGGCTCCGGCGGGTGGGCCGCCCCCAAGGACCCCGAGGCCGTAAAGCAGGGGCTCCCCCCCCTCCAGCTCTACGACATGGCCGCCGACATCGGCGAGAAGGCCAACCTCCGCGAGAAACACCCCGAGGCCGTGGAGCGGCTGGCGAAGCTCCTGGAGAAACACGCGGCCGACGGCCGCAGTACACCCGGCGCGCCGCAGAAGAACGACGCGGACGTGGACCTCCGGAAGGACAAGGCCGGGACGAAACAGTGAGCGGAGGCCGGCCTTACGCCTTGTCGAACGGGCAGAGCGCCTGTTTGATGGAAAGGCCCCGCACGTCGATCCGGCCGGGATCGTTCGTCCCCACGCCGGCGGAGGCGAGCAGTTCCAGGTGGTTCTCCCCCGGGAAGGGATCCTCCAGGTGGGGCGTCATCGGATCGAAGCCCATCACGGCCGAGCCCACCGCGTCCGCGCACGCCACGTTCCGCCCGGCCATGAGAAGCCGCGGCTCGACGATCCTGGCGTCGTGCTGCCAGGGCCCCTCCCCGCCCGCGATCGTCTCGATCCCGTCCACCACAACGAGGTCGATCGGCCGCGCGCGCGAGATGTCCGCCGTCACGCGGGGCACGCGGAACATCCAGGGGAGCTCCCCGGCGGGCGGCTGGAAGCCGTTGTCGCCCGGGACGCCGGGGATCGGATCGGCGTCGCCGTTGTGCACGGTGGGGCCGCGCGCTCTCAGGTTGTCCTCGTCCGGGGCCCCCTCGCCGTAGAGCGACTGCGGCAGGACGCCGATCAGGTTCTTCGCCCCCAGCGTGATGCGCGTCGACTTGTTCTCCTTCATCTTCGCCAGCGAGATGAAGACGTCCGTCTTCTCGTACCGCGCGTTGACCTCGAAGGCCGGATAGAGGAAGCCCGTCCCCGGCACCTTGAGACGGGAGTAGGAGCCCCACGCCCCCCGGTTGCGGGTGTTCTCGAAGACGACCTTCTGCGCCCCGGCCGACCTGATCGCCGCCACGTCCCACCCGTTCGCCTTGAGGAACTCCTCGCACGGCTCCCGGTAGTAGAAGCTCTCGGCGAGGACGATCTGTTGGGCGCCCTTGTCGGCGAGGTGGGCGCAGAGGGCCGCCGTCACGGACGGGTGCGTGTGGAACGTCCGGTGCGCCGGCCGGCCGCAGCAGTCCTCGATGAAGCCGGTCAGGTTGAGCTTCACGGTGACGGTCTTGCCCCGCACGAGGCCGCCGATCCCGCCGATCAGGTCGAGGGCCTTGTCGAGCCGCTCCCGCAGGAGCCGCGGCTCGTACGACCCGCACCGCTGGAGGGCCACGGGGACGGACGGCGCCTTGGCCGAAAGTCCGAGATCCGGCGGGGTGTAGTCGCCGATGAGGACGCGCTTCCGGGCCTTCGCGCACCCCAGCGCGCCGCCCACGGCGCCCAGCCCGCCCAGCAGGAGGTCGCGCCGCGTGATCTTCGCCATGGCCGCCTCTTCCTAAACGTCGTCCTTCGGCAGTTTGTCCACGAACTGGTCCTCGTCCTTGAGCTCCTTCTTGAGCCGGTAGAGCTCCTCCTTGAGACGCGGGACCGCGTCCCGGTAGGCCGCGTCCCTGTAGACGCTGCGCATCTCCTCCGGGTCCTTCGCGAGGTCATAGAGCTCCCACTGGTCCAGCAGATGGAAGTGGATGAGCTTGAACTCCTCCGTCCTCAGGCCGTAGTGCATCTGGACCTTGTGGTGGCCGGGATAGTGGTAGTAGCGGTAGTACATCGAGGTCCGCCAGTCGGCGGGCGGCTCGCCCCGCAGGAGCGGCGCGAAGCTCCGGCCCTGCATGTCCGCGGGGACCTTCTCGCCCGCGAGGTCCAGGAACGTGGGCGCGAAGTCCACATTGAGGACGATCTTCCCGCAGGACGTCCCCGGCTTCGCCAGGCCCGGGAGCCGCGCCAGGAACGGCATCTTCAGCGACTCCTCGTACATGAACCGCTTGTCGTACCAGTTGTGGTCGCCGAGGAAGAATCCCTGGTCGGAGGTGTAGACCACGAGCGTGTCCTTCGCCAGCCCCTCCTGGTCGAGGTAGTCGAGCAGGCGCCCGACGTTGTCGTCCACCGAGGCGATGCAGCGGAGGTAGTCCTTGATGTACCTCTGGTATTTCCACTTCCTCAGGGGCTCCCCCGAGAGCTTGCCGTCCCTGCCCGGGACGGTCATTTCCTGGTCGACGCCCCCCAGCCACCGGTTGCGCTCGGGCCCCTTGAGGTCGGCCGGCGGCGGGACCTTGAGGTCGCGGCGGGTGAGGTGGCGGTCGATGGTCATCGTGGCCTCCGCCGCGGCGGCGGAGCGGCCCTCGTACTTGTCGTTGAAGCTCGGCGGCTCGGGGATGTCGGCGTCGTCGTACATCCTCGCGTGCTTCTCGTCGGGCGACCATTCCCGGTGCGGCGCCTTGTGGTGGCACATCACGAAGAAGGGCTTGTCCTTGGGCCGCCGCTTGAGGAGGTCGATCGTGAAGTCGGTGATGAGGTCGGTGACGTAGCCCTGGTGCTGCTTCCGCTGGCCCATCTCGATGAAGGCCGGGTTGTGGTAAACGCCCTGGCCGGGGAGGATGTTCCAGTGGTCGAAGCCGGTGGGGTCGCTCCCGAGGTGCCACTTGCCGACGAGGGCGGTGTGGTAGCCGGCGGCCTGGAGGTACTTGGCGAGGTTGGGGCGGCCCCCGTCGAAGCGGTTGAAGACGGGGACGCCGTTGACGTGGGAGTACTGCCCGGTGATGATCGCCGCGCGGCTGGGGGTGCAGATGGAGTTGGTGGCGAAGCAGCGGTCGAAGCGGACCCCGCCGGCGGCGATGCGGTCGAGGTTCGGGGTCCTGTTGATCGCGCTCCCGTACGCCGAGAGGGCGTGGGCGGCGTGGTCGTCGGCCATGATGTAGAGGATGTTGGGGCGCTTCGCGGGCTCGGCGCCGGCGCCGATTGCGGCCGCGGCCGCGGCGACGGCCAGCATCCACATTCTCATCACCGCCTCCTCGGATCGTCCCCCGATCCTGACTTATAACACGGCGGCGGGCGGGGGGGAGCGCTTTTTCTCGGCGGCCCGGGCCGGGCCGCGCCAAGGAGCGCGGGCGCGACCGGACGGGGGATCACTCCAGCTCGATCCCGGCCAGGAAGCGGCCGGTCAGGCCGACCCCCGGAACGCCTGCCCCGCATCCACGGAATATCCCGCGCCCCTGCATCCCTCCGGGCGTATTCCTAGGGGGCGGGACCACGGACCCCCTTCTCCCGGAGGACGCCATGACGACCCTTCAACGGCGCGAGTTCCTGGCCGCGATCGTCGCCGCCCCCGCCGCGGCGCGCACGTTCCAGGCCAACGACCGCGTCACGGCGGGCGTGATCGGCTGCGGCAGCATGGGCTCCAGCCACGCCAAGACCCTGGCGGGGCGCCAGGATGCCGCCGTGGCGTACGTCTGCGATCCCGACCGCAACCGCGCCGACGCGGCCGCCAAGTCCGTCGAAGGGGCCTCGGGCAAGGCCCCCAAGGCCGTCCAGGACCTCCGCGCGATCCTCGACGACAAGGCGGTGGCCGCCGTGTGGGTGGCCACCTGCGACCACTGGCACGCTCCCGCCGCCATCCTCGCCGCCGACGCCGGCAAGCACGTCTACGTGGAGAAGCCCTGCTCGCACAACCTGCGCGAGGGGCGCCTGATGATCGAGGCCGCCCGCCGGAACAGGCGCGTCATGCAGGTGGGCACCCAGCGCCGCTCCAGCGAGTGCACCCAGAAGGCCGTCCAGGCCCTCCGCGACGGCGCCATCGGCGAGGTCCTCGTGTCGAAGGCCTGGAACAGCCAGCTCCGCCGCAACATCGGCCGCTCCAAGCCCTCCGACCCGCCCGCCCATCTCGACTACAACCTCTGGGTCGGGCCCGCGCCCCTGCGCCCCTTCCAGTCCAACATCCTCACCTACAACTGGCACTGGTTCTTCGACTTCGGCACCGGCGACATCGGCAACGACGGCGTCCACCAGATCGACGTGGCCCGCTGGGGCCTCGGCGTCGAGACCCTCCCCTCGCGCGCCGCCGGCGTCGGCGGGAAGTACTTCTTCGACGACGACCAGGAGTTCCCCGACACCCACACCGTGGCCTTCGAGTTCGTCGCCAAGGACGGGAAGAGGAACCAGCTCATCTA
>CAYNDR010000309.1:0-7926 GCA_964395295.1 uncultured Planctomycetales bacterium | reverse complement strand
GAGGATTCGAAGTAGTCCCGCAGGCCGTCGCGGTCCGCGTGCCCCACCTGCTGCCACTGGTCCACCGGGATCGAGCCTTCCTCCCTGGGGTGCTCGCCCACCGCCCGCACCGCCGCCGACGGCTGAACCACCACGAAGTAGTTGTCCAGCGATCCGCTCGCCGGAGACTGGAGGTTGCCTCCCAGGACGAGATTCCCCGCGCCCGCGCTCAGCTGGTACACCCGCATCGGCGACGGCCCCGCGTCCGTCGTCGTCACCGTCTCCGGCCGCAGGGTCCAGCCCGCCAGCCACGCCGGCAGGGTCCCCTTCTTGTCGTAGCAGACGAAGACCGTCGAGGCCTGCCCCAGCCGCAGGGTCAGGTGGCTCGACGCCGTCACCCCCTTGTCGTCGTTGGCGGTGCGGACCAGCACGCCCCCGGCGAGCGCCGCGGGCAGGGCGGTGATCGTATAGCTCCGGTCGATGTACGGCAGGGCGCCCGCGAAGGCGGTGGCCAGCGAGTACGGCTTGACGGTCGAGACGTAGATGATCGTCACCGGCGCCCCCGCGGGGGCCGCGCTCGTGGCGGTCGCCACGTTGTCGAAAGTGGCCGTGCAGGCCGTCCCGTTGTTGTGGCTCGTCACGGCCAGCCCCATGTAAATCGGAGATCCAAGGGCGATCGCCTCCGTCCCCACCCAGGTCCAGGTCTTGCCGTCCGGCGACCGGTAGGCGCTGAAGTTGTTCCCCTGCCGGACCATCCTCACCCAGTGCGGCGCCGAAATCCCGCCGACGCCCGTGGTCGCGCTGGATCCGCCCGCCGCCGTCCTCCGCTGGAAGGCCAGGCCGTATCCCGGCGTCAGGACCATCATCGCGTGGCGCGCCCCCGCGCCGAAATTCTCCCGCATCATCACCCCCGCCTTCGCCCAGGCGTCGGTGTTCTCCAGGCCGGACACCCGCGCGCGGATCTCCCCGTCGCCCGTGAGGAGCTGGTACACGTAGTGAAAGGCGTCCGCGTTGTTCCAGATGTCCGCCCCCGAGCCCTCCACGGTGAAGCTCGTCGAGGTCCCGGAATCGCTCCCCGCCACGCCGACGCTCCCGACGTCCCGCCCCGACCACGGGTAGAGCTGGCTCTGGGGGATGACCTCCTTGGGCTGGCTCGGGCAGGACCACGCGAGCTTGGCCGACGCGCCGCCGCCGTTCTCGTAGTAGTCCATCCGGAGGTCGTATTTCCGCCCCGCCGCGAGCGCGATCGAGCCGCTCGACTCCGCCGCCGAGCGGTCCGCCCACGCGTCGATCAGGAGGGTCCCGTTCACCCAGAGCCGCACCCCGTCGTCCGTCGTCGCGTAAAAGGTGTACGTCTGGGAGTACCTGGGCTGAACCGCCCCCGACCACCTCGCCGCGAACGAGTCCGCGGCCAGCTGGGGGTCCGGCGACCCGCTCCCCCAGTCGAAGTTGACCGTCGCGTCGGTGCGGGACAGCCGCGCGGAGGAGAAGTCGGCGTTGTCGAAGTACTCGGCCCGCAGGCCGAGGCCGTTCCCGACGGGCGGCGGGGGCGCCGGGGTGGCGGCCCCCGCCTCGTTGGAGTACCCCGAGTCGCCCCCCGTGTTGGTCGCCCGGACGCGGTAATAATACGTCGTGGAGGCGGCCAGTCCCGTGTTCGACCAGCTCACGGCATTCGCGCCGGCGGTGGCCACCTGCGCCCACGTTCCGGCCGACCCCGTCTTGCGCTCGATCTTGAAGCCGGTCTCGTTGCCGGAGTTGTCGGTCCAGGAGACGTTGATCTGGGAGGGGGAGGCGCTCGTGGCCTTGAGGTTCGTGGGCGCGGCCGGGGCCGACCCGGCGGCGATCCAGTTGACGCCCGTCACCGTGAACGTGGACCCATCGTTCTTGGTCGTGTTGTCCAGGGGACAGTAGACCGTCGACTTGATGGTCTTGGCGGTGGTGTCGATCGTGATCAGCCGCGTGGGATTGGTGACGTTGTCGTGGTAGCACTGGAGGAACGAGTAGATCTTGTTCCCGCTCGCCCCCGTGTCGGTCCTGTAGCCGTGCGACCCCACGTGTCCGGAGAAGGTGAGACGGACGTTGGCGTACTGCTTCACCAGGTTGTCGAAGACGTACTGCGGGCTGTTGTCGCCGTAGCCGCCGTTCGTCTGCTCGATGGCGCTTCCGGAGGTGAGGTAGGAATGCGTCAGGATGATGACATTGTGGTTGGGATGGCCGGCCACGACGCCCTTGGCCCAGGTCACCGCGCCGGCCCGGGGCCAGAGTTCCAGGTTGAGGACGAGCCAGTTGAGGCCGGCCGCCGTGAAGCTGTGCCAGGCGTTGTCGATCTTGCCGGCCTCGTAGACGCCCCCCCGGGCCCGGAACCGGGTCGTGGGGAAGTAGGAGTTGTACTTCGTGGTGTTCCTCAGGTTCGCGTGGACGTCCCCCGGCGCGGCACTGCCGGAGTCCGAGCGGACGGCGGCGGTGTCATGGTTCCCGATGCACGTGGCGTACGGGAAGGAGGCGTTGTCGAGGATCTTGAGCCCCTCGCTCATGTGGGCGTACTGGCTGTCCAGGTTGAAGTTCATCATGTCGCCGCATTGCAGCATGAACTTGATGTTCCGGGCGGTGCGGTTGTTGACGATCCACTGCAGGCGGTTGGCGAACCGGGTGCCGGAGGTCTCCTGCTGGACGTCGGGCAGGACGGCGATCGTGAACTCGTCCGCCGCGGCGCCGGCGGCCGGGACCAGGGTGCACAGGATCGCGGCGACCGGGGCCAGGAATGCGCGCGTCTTTCTCATGGTGCCTCCTAGCGGTTCGTGTTGCGACAATCCCTTACAGACCGGGAGGAGGACTTGTGACCGGCAATCGGAGGAACCCATTCACCACAAAGAGGAATTGGATCATGCGTCCCCCCCCGGCCCTCCAGGGGGGTAGGGGCGGAAGCCGCCGGAACGCTTCATCCCTGGAGAGGGGTCCCCCCCTTCTGGCATCACTTTTCGCGTCGACTTTTTCCCCCTTTGCTCCACTACCGGGGTGGAGGGAAGGCATGGTTCACCACGAAGGCACGGAGGGCACAAAGAAGAGATCGAATGAAATATCCCATGAAGTCCTGGGCGCGGCAATCGAAGTCCACAGGGCGCTGGGACCCGGATTGATGGAATCGGCCCACGAGGATTGCCTGGCCCACGAGTTCAATCTGAGAGGATTGCCTTTCGAACGTCAGGCCATGGTCCCCGTGAAATATAAAGGCGTTTGTCTCGGCTTCGGATACCGCCTCGACTTCCCGGTCGGAGGGCTGGTCGTTGTCGAATTGAAGGCCGTCGAGCGGATGGATCCGGTCCATGAGTCCCAACTCCTGGCCTATCTCAGGCTCACCGGGCTGTGGTTGGGGATGTTGATCAACTTCGACGTCCGTGTCCTCAAGGACGGGATTCGTCGCTTCGTCAATTAGGATTCCTTTGTGGTCCTTTGTGCGCTTCGTGCCTTTGCGGTGAATAAGCGCTTTATTCCCCGCTCCCGGCGGGGAGTCGTCCTCATCGTCGTCCTCGGGATGCTGACCCTCCTCGCCCTCCTGGCCACGGCCTTCGTGACGCTCGCCTCCGTGGAGCGGGCCACCGCGCGGAACTACCTCGACGGCGTCCGCGCGCGGCTCCTGGCCCAGGCGGGAGTCGAGACCGCCCTCGCGCGGCTCGGCGAGACCGCCTCCCTCACCGGCTTCCTCGACGACGCCTCGTGGGCCTTCAAGGACGCGGCCGAGCCCTCGTTCTTCTCGGGGAAATCCCTCAGGATCGGCGGCGGGACCGCGGGGATCTCCGGGGTCATGGAGACCGGCGCCTACGGGCTCAACGGCGACCTCTTCACGCTCCGGATCGTCGACGCGAACTCCCAGATCAACGTCAACGACGGCGCGGACCTCGGGCCGCGGCACTCCGTGAGCCGGAACCTCCGGCGCGTCCTCGACATCCTGGGGGCCCAGCCCTCCGTGAACGTCCCGGGCCTGGGCGACAAGGTCCTGGCCTGCCGGCCCCCCGGCGGCTATCCCTCCAAGGCCGACGTCGCCCGGGCCCTTTCCTTCGACCGCTCCGCCTGGCGCCGGGCGCGCGAATTCCTCACCGTGAATTCCTGGAGCGATCCGGACGTCTGCGAGCCCGTCCCCCTCTCCTCCGCCGCCGAGGCCCACTGCCCCGTGCCCTTCCAGCGGCCGGAGGGGATCTACCGCTACGGCCACCAGCGGGACGCGCGCGGGACGCTCATCAAGGCCCCGCTCCTCCCCTTCGATCCCGGAGCGGGAAACCCCACCCACAACGCCCTCTGGGGCCGCGACTCGCTCAACCCGCAGTGGATCGAGATCGTCCGGCGCTCGCCGGTGAACGTCAACACCGCCCGGCGCGAGGTGCTCATGGCCCTGCTCATCGATCTCGAGGGGGTCTTCCTCGTGGAGCGCCGCCGCGAGACGCCGGACGGGTACGCCTGGGCCGGCCTGCGCTACAGCTACGACGGCGCCGGCGGCGACGGGGAAGAGGGCGGCTTACTCTACCGCAAGTTGCCCTTCACCGGGCAGGGCGGGCGGGGCACGCGGGGCATCCCGGCCGAGGCTGTCGTGGACGAGATCCTCGCCTGCCGCTCCCGGAAACCCTCCCCGCGCGTCCCCGGCCTCGACTACGCCCGCGCCCCCTTCGGCGGCCCCTTCCGCTCGTGGGCCCAGTTCAACCTCTTCGCCGACGCCCTCGTCCGCGGCGGCCTCCTCAAGGAGACCCGCGCGGAGATCTTCCTCGACTACGACGCCTCGGGCCGGCCCGTCCCGGGATCGCCCCTCCAGCTCCGCATCGCCTCCCAGGCCGTCGCCGACGTCCTCAAGGCCAACTTCAATCCCAACCTGCATCTCAACGAGATCAACCCGAACCGGAACCTCTTCGCCCACGTGGACAAGACGGACCTCGTGGTCCATTCCACCGAGTTCTGCTTCGCGCCCATGGGCGTCTTCGAGATCGAGTCCACCGGACTCGTGGTCCGCCCGCGGGACGGCGAGGACGCCCTGGCGGCGGCGGAGAACGAGACGATCGCCTCGCACAAGGCGGCCGCGCACGCGCGGCTCTTCGACGCGGTGCGGGAGACCACCCAGGCGCAGTTCTTCGCGGGGACCTTCTCCGCGCGCCGGGCGGGCCCCGAGACCAACAGCACCTGGAGCCTGGAGACCGGCCCCGAGCCCGACAACGGCCCGGCGCCCGCCGAGAACCGCCACGAGGGCTACCTCCAACTGCCCACCCTCGGGGGGAACCTCTTTGCCCCCGACGCGCACAAGCCCCCGCGGGCGCTCTGGACCACGCTCTCGGACCCTTCGTTCTACCCCGGGGCCTGCACGACGGCCGCGCCGGGCACCGGCCAGTTCGGCTCGGTCATCCACGCCCACTTCCAGTTCGACCACGCCGCGCACCACCACGCCAACCGCTGTGCCCACGCCTGGCCCCGGAGGTGGGACGGCTTCCGCCTGCCTCAGGGCGCCTGGACCACCCAGACCTCCCGGAAGTGCTGTCTCAACCGCAACTGGGAGGACCGCACCGAGCCGATCCCGCCGCCCTACGGGCCGGTGGATTCCGCGCGGGTCCCCGGGCCGCCCCACCGGTACCGGCTGGCGCGGTCGTTCTCGCTCCGCGAGGGGACGCCCTCGGCGTTCGAGGCCGCGCCCTCCGACCTGCGCGTGGACGGCGCGTACGTGGAGCGCCACTCCGCGTTCGGCTACTGGATCGAGGAGAACGTGAGCTTCAACTTCAACGAGGGGGTCGCGGCCTTCTGGCTGAAGCCGGGATTCTTCCCGGAGGCGACCGGCAAGAGCCGGACCCTCCTCTCGCTGAGCCGCTACCACGCCCACGCCCCGGAGACGATGAACCCCTCGCCGTTCGCCCTCTTCTTCGTCCCGGGCCCCGCGCGCGGCGACTCCTGGCCCGTCTACGGCGCCGGGATGTTCCGCCCCGCCTCGCTCGCCTTCGGCTTCGGCTTCTCCAGCGACACGGGCTACAACTGGGAGATGAACGGCCTGGGCGGCCCCGGGGGCGGCCCGCCGGAGAAGCACGCCACGAGCCACGCCTTCGCCTTCACGCCGACGCTCAACCGCGAGGGGAGCGGCCTCCTCCGCGCCCACGAGTGGACCCACGTCGCCGTCACATGGGACAATCCGCGCGACGAGCTCCCCGACTCGGCCACGGCGCAGGTCTACGTCAACGGACGGATCCTCCCCGGCAGTGCCGGGATGCCGCACCTGTACGCCCCGGAGCACGGCCGCGGCCAGCCCTTCGCCAGGACGCCGCGCTGGGGGATACACTCCCTCCAGGCCCTCCTCCCCGGGGCGGACGTCCCGAAGTGGTGCGTGAACTCGATCCGGCTGGGGGGCGAGCCCTCGACGCTCTTCGACGGCGTCCTTGGCGACGTCTTCCCCCGGAACTTCAGCGCGGACGCCACCTTCGACGAGTTCTATGTCTGGCGCGACCGCCGGACGAGCGGAGGCGGAGGGATGGCGGGGGCCCAGCTCCTCTGGGGGCGGGGCCGCTGCTACAAGCCGGACGACAGGGACCCGGCCGACGCCCTCTTCACGTCCCGCCCGATCCCTCTGCCCGGCCCGATCCTTCGCGTCCTCCCGCCGGCCGCGGGGGCGGCCCCTGCGGCGCCGGTCCCGCCGCCGAAGAGGCTCCTGGGGATTTCATGGACCGAGGTCGCGGAGGACTGCGACCGGGAAGGGCCCCTCATGTACGATTACGCGTCCATGCCGCCGGCGCCGCTCCGGCCCGCGGGGGGGACGGCGGCGGACCTCTGGGTGCGCGCGGGGGAGAGTTCCTGCGGTCCGTTCAGGAATCCCGGATACAGCGTGATCCGGTCGCCCTCCGGGGGGCCACTCGATGTGCCCGCCGGCGCCGAGGTCCGCATCGGGGCCAAGCTCAAGATGGGCGGCCCCTCGTCGCCCGCCACGGTGCTCCTGTCGACGCCCGTCCTGGACGACGTGACGCTCTATTTCGACCGGGGCGGTCCGGAGCTCTTGGGCTGGACGGAGGGAGGCGACGAATGAAAGAGGCGATCCTGCTGGCGGCGCTGGTCTTGCAGGGGGATGCGGTCGAGGCCCTGCTGGGGAAGGCCGAGGAGGCGGAGCGGGGGCGGAAGGACATGACGGCCCGCGTGACGGCCGAGACGGAGGACAAGGTGGACGAGTCGCGGGGCCTCGCCTCAGGCACGCTTGCGCTGAGGGCGGCGGACCGGGCGCTCCTGGTCGAACTCAAGGGGGCGCGGACGCTGATCCGGAAGGACGAGGCGGCGTTCCATCCGTTCGACCTCTGGCGGCGGGGCCTGGGGCGGTGGCTCCAAGACCGGTTCAAGGTCGTCCTCGTCGCGGAGCCGGGGGATGACGGCCTCCCGTCCGCGGTGAGCGGTCCCGACGGGGCTCCCCTCGCGGCCCGGCGCGCCCGGCCGCAGGGACGCCGGAAGGCCTACGATCGCGCGGCGCCCGAGGAGGGGGAGGCCGGCCCGGGTAATCTCGTCCTCGACCTCATGCCGAGGGATCGAGGATTGGCATCCCTGCGGATCCACGTGGAGCCGGTTTCGTTCCGCGTCGTACGCATGGTCGTGGACTCGCCCGCGCGCCGGATCACCTATTCGCTGGACGAGGTCCGGGAGGCCGCGTCCCTGGACGAGTCGGTCTTCGATGCGGGGGAACATCGATGAGCGCATGGCTGGTGGTGCTTCTGGCGGCCTCGGAGGTCCAGCTGGAGATGGAGGCGCGGCCGGGCCGCGGGGAACTGCAGATTTCCGGGAGGGCGCGGGGCCTGCCGGAGGGCGCGGTCGTGCGGCTCCGTTTCCGCCGCATCGTGAGCCGCGTCGAGGGGGAGGGCCACGCCCTTGTGACGGGGCCGGAGGAGGCGTCGTGGGTGCGCCGGGCCGTGGTCCGGATGGGCCAGTTCGTTCATCGGGAGGTCTTCGCGG
>CAYNDR010000308.1:1275-7927 GCA_964395295.1 uncultured Planctomycetales bacterium | reverse complement strand
CGCGCTCAACGAGGGATGGAAGTTCAAGGTCCTCCTCATGGTGGTCGTCCCGCTGGTGTTCTCGGCGCTGGTGCTCGGCATCACGGGGATCGGGGACGTGCGCCGGCTGGGACGGGTGGGGGCCCGCACGATCGTCTTCACGGTCCTCCTCTCCGGCATTTCGGTCCTCATCGGCCTGGGGCTGGCCAACATGGTCCGTCCCGGCGGGCGGATGGCGCCGGAGCGGAGGCAGGACCTGCTGAGGCAGTACAAGCTGGAAGGCAGGCTGAAACAGAACGTGGACGAGGCCCGGAAGGCCAGGCCCCTCCTCCACGTCGTGCGGGACCTCATCCCCGAGAACCCGCTCCGGGAGATGGCGGGCGCCCTGGATCCGGAGCACAAGGGCGGGGGCATGCTGGCCGTGATGGTCTTCGCGCTGATGTTCGGCGTTGCGATCACGCTGGCGCCGGGGCGGACGGGCACCCTGGTGGCGGCGTTCGAAGGCCTGTACGACGTCTGCATGATCATCATCGGCTGGGCCATGAGGCTGGCGCCTCTCGGGGTGGCGGCGCTCGTCTTCTCGCTCACGGCGGCGCTGGGGCTGGACATCCTCAAGACGCTGGCGCTCTACGTGGCCACGGTCGTCGCCGGCCTCGCCCTGCATCTGTTCGGGGTCTACTCGCTCGTGGTGGGCCTCCTGGCCCGCATGAGCCCGCGGCGGTTCTTCGCCCGCTCAAGCGAGGCCCTGCTCACCGCCTTCGGGACCTCGTCCAGCAACGCAACCCTTCCCACCTCCCTGCGGGTGGCGGAGGAGAAGCTGGGGCTCAAGCGCGAGGTCACCCGGTTCGTCCTGACCGTGGGGGCCACGGCGAACCAGAACGGGACGGCGCTCTACGAGGGGATCACCGTCCTTTTCCTGGCCCAGGTCTTCGGGAAGGACCTGACCCTCTCCCAGCAGGCCACGGTCCTGCTCATGTGCGTGATGGCCGGGATCGGCACCGCCGGGGTGCCGGGGGGATCGCTCCCCCTCGTGGGGGCGGTCCTGGCGACGCTCCAGATCCCCGTCGAGGGTCTCGCCATCATCCTGGGCGTGGACCGGCTCCTGGACATGTGCCGGACGACGGTGAACGTGGCGGGCGACCTCGCCGTGGCCGCCTGCGTGGACCGCTCCGAGCGCCCCGCTGTTAACTCTGTCGAGTCGCGACAGAGTTAACAGCCGGGGAGGATCGTATAATCCCTAGGAAGCCCATCGGGAGGCTGGAGACATGGGAAAGGCGGGCGGGATCGCGGCCCTCATCTTCCTGGCGGGGGCCGCCGCGGCGGACGCCCAGACGGCGGGCCCGGAGTGGACGAAATTCGAGATCGCCCGGGAGCGCCTGGGCCACAAGGTCGTCATCGACGCGGTCCTCGCCAACCCCCTCGGCTCCGAGCTCTCCGGCCTCCGCATCATCGCCGTCTTCTATTCCGGCCAGGCGGAGCTCCGCCGCTCCACGGCCGCGCAGGTCGCCCGGATCGCCCCCGGCCAGTCCGCCCCGGTCAAGATGGAGGCGGAGCAGGTCCCGAACTTCGACCGCTACGAGGTGATCGTGGAGGGCGCCGGGAAGAAGCTCGTCTACGTCCCGCGGGACCCCGGGAAGCCGCCGGTCCTGAAGAAGGCGTCCCTGCCGCGGCTCGCCGTCGTCTCGTACAAGGACGCTCCGCCGCCCGCCTTCCCGGGCCCGGCGAGCGTGCAGATCGCGGTGCGGAACCTGGGCGAGAGCGAGGCCCAGGAACCCACCGCGCTGGTGAGCTTCCTGGACGCGGCCAGCGCCATCGTCCACAAGGTCCACGTCCGCCTGGCCCCCGCCCTCAAGGCGCTGGCCGAGGACGCGTTCGAGGTCTCCGTGCCGAAGGTCCCCGAGTACGCCTCGGCGGCGGTCGCGGCGGCGTGGCTGGCGACCGAGGTCCCCGCTCCCGCCGAGCCGCCGGCCGACGCGGCGGAGGTGGCCGTCCGCAAGCTCCGGATCCTCCGCCTCACGGACGGCACGGCGCACGTGACCGGGACCGTCCACAACGGCACGGCGGCGGCCATCGAGAAGGTGAAGGTCAACTTCCGCCTCGGGAAGAAGGCCCACCTCCTGGCGCTCCCGGGCCAGGTGGCGGCGGGCGCCGCGCAGGCGTTCGACGTCTACGTGGCCGACTGCCCGCCCTTCGAGGACGGCGCCTACGGCCTCAACTTCGAGGAGGCGCGCTCCCCGCAGGCGGCTCCCCCCCCCGAGCCCCGGCCCACGGCGCGCCGCACCGGGTCCAAGGACACCTCCCTGGACGCCCCCGCCGCGCCGGAGAAGGATGCCCAGGACCTCAAGCCCAAGGAGGCCGCCCCGAAGAATCCCGCGATCACGGTGCAGATCCGCGGCGCGATGCTGGTCGAGGGCTTCAACGTCCGGGGCCTGAAGACCGGCGACGTCATCTACCTCCGCCTGGCCTTCCGCGACGACGAAGGGAATCCCGTCCAGCCCGCGGGATCGTTCACGGCGATCACGTACGACTGGGACAAGCCGCTCAAGAACGTCCCCCGGAGCATCACCAAGGCATCCTGGAAACAGGACGCCGGGAAGATCAACGCGCAGAACGCCAACCACGAGGTCGTGGCCTTCGATTCCAGGGCCAACGAACTCTGGGTGGGACTCCTCCGGAAGGAGGCGACCGCCTACATGGAACTCCGCGTGGACGTGAAGCTGACGATCCCCGGCGCGGGCACGTGGACGTGGAAAGGACTGCAGGAGAAGCTGGAAGCCCCGGCGCGGGGACCGGACGAGAAGGAGAAGAAGTAACGCGCCCGGGGCGCCGTCACGGCCGGAACGTGATCGCCAGGTTGTCGACGCGGCAGCGGCAGTCGCTGAAGAAAAGGAGATGGCCCTCGGAGTAGGCGCCGTCCTCCCCCTCCCAGATCGCCTTCCCGTCGGCCTCGACGCGGATCCCCTTCCCCCGCCGATCCACGCGCACGCGCGCCGTCTTCCCCCGGACGGGCCTCCACGGCTCCGCGGCCTTCCCCGCCAGCCGCGAGGCCCAGGCCTCCCACGCCGCCTCCTCCCTCCAGCGGCCCTTCTCCACCGCCACGGGGTACTTGAGCACGCACGTCCGCGGCATCCCGAAGCGGTCCTCCGCCGAGTTGTCCAAATCCCCCTCGGACTTCCCCACCCAGTCGAAGCCGAAGACCACCGCGTAGTGGCGGCCCTGCCCCTTGGCGTTGTACAGGGCCAGGACGATGTTCTGCGGCTCCTCCAGCGGCGTCAGGTCGTACTCCACCGCCACGTCCCCCTTGACCGGGGTCCGCCAGCGCACCGCCGAGGTCGCGTATCCCGACTCCAGCGCCCCCCCCTCGACCTTCCATCGCCCCTTGAGCCGGAGCCTCTCCTCCTCCGCGACGACCTCGAAGGCCTCCAGCTGGCCCCGGTCCTCGAAGTCGTACGTCACCCGGAGCGCGCCCCCTTCGAGCGGCTCGACCTTCCCGCGGTAGACCTCCGCGAAGCGCTTCTCGGCCAGGAGCCCCTGGGTGGCCTCGTAGTGCATCCGGTCGATCCGGGACGCGTGCGCCTTCGCGAAGGGGTGGTCCGGCTCCCTCAGGATCTCCTCCAGCAGGGCCTTGGCGGGGATCCATTGCTTCCGCTCGATGCAGTCCCCCGCGGCGCCGAGCTTCACCTCCAGCGCCCGGCCCCGCTCCGCCTCGATCGCCGCCGCGAGGTTCGCCAGGTAGGGCTGGATCCCCCGGGCCCCTTTCTCCCGCGCCCGCGACAGGTGCTCGTAGGCCCGCGCCTGGAGGCCCTTGCCCGCATAGTAGTAGAAGAAGCCCGCCTGGGCGTGCCGCGCCGCGTCCTCCGGCGCCGACCTCATCCCCAGGGCCGCCAGCTCCTCCTCGCCCAGCGATCCCAGGGGGCCCGACCCCGCCGCCGCGCGGTGCGCCCGGGCCGCCTCGTCCAGGAAGAGCGTCACGTACGCCGCGCCGCGGAGGTCCAGGAGCGCCGCCTGCGGGGGCTCCGGCCGCTCCCGGTCCGTCGCCGCGGCGTCGCAGATCGCCGCGACCTCCGCGGGCCTCCACTCGTCGAGGGCCTTCCGAAGGGCGCCGTAGTCCACCCCTCCCGCGCGCACGAACCGAAGTTCCTCGTCCTTGCGGGGGCGGAAGAGGAACTCGCCCACCGCCGCCGCGGCCTCGCGCGGGTTGCGCCGGGCCATCGCCTCCCGGAACCGGACGTCGAGCCCAAGGTACTCGTCGCCGACGTCGCGGCGCAGGCGCGCGGCGGCCGTGCGGCCCTCGCGATCGATCCGCGCGCGGAGCTCCTCCGCCTCCTTCAGGCGGTCCTCCGCGGCGTGGAGCTCCATCGCCCGCACGCGGGCGAGGGCCTCGTCCATCCGGCCCGCGGCGAGGAGCCTCAACGCCTCCTCCTTCTCGCTCAGGAAGGCCTCGGACATCCCGCGGGAAATCTCCGCCGCCTGGTCGGCGGCCTCGGCGCCCGCGTCGGTGGTGTTCAGGAACTTCGCCGGGAAGGCCCTGTAGAGCTTCAGCAGGTCGGCCATCCTCCCCTCGGCGCGGAGCCCCGGCTCCCGCCCGCGGATGGCCTCCAGCTCCGGACGCGCGGCCTCCTCCAGCCGCTTGCGGTATTCCTGCAGGCGCGCGTGGGCCTCCAGCTCCCCCCTGCGCCCGGCCTGCCGCCCCATGAAGGCCCGGTAGCGGCGGACCACCTCCTCGGCGTTCTCGAAATGCTTCGCGGAGGCCTGGAACTCGGCGATCCGGTCGAGATCCTCCCGGGCCGCGCGGTCCGCCCCGGCCGGGTCCGCGGGCGGAGGGGGGAGCGGACGCCCCCGGGAGGCGAGGAAGAAGACGGCCAGGGCGATCAGCGCCGCCGCGCCCGCCCCGGCGAAGAGCGCGACGGGAGGCCGGCCGCGGTCCCGCGGGGCCGGCACCGGCGGCGGCGCGGGCCGGGGCGCCAGGCCCGCCTCGGCCAGCTGTCCCGGGCTCACGTAGCCCTTCTCCAGGAGCACCTGGGGGAGCGGCTTGGGGGCGATCCCCATCTCCCGCATCCGGTCCTGGAGGGCGATCGCTTCGCGGGCCTGGTCGAGCGTGCAGAAGCCGCGCTCGATGAGGCGCTGAGCCTGGTCCCAGTCCGAGCTTCCAGCCATCACTTCGGCGAGAGCTTGAAGTACTTGTTCTTCTTCCCCACCCGGAGGACCATGCCCTCCTTGACCTGCACGACGGCCTTGGGGTCGGTCAGCCTCAGGCCGTCCAGCTCGATCCCTCCCTGCTCGATGAGGCGCCTCGCCTCGCTGCGGGAGGGAGGCACCTTCGTCTGGAAGACGAGGTCCACCAGCGCGCTCTCGGCGGGGAGCTCGATCCGGGGCATCTCCACGGGCGCCTCGCGCCGGGCGAAGAGGCGGTCCCACTCGGCGGCCGCCGCGTCCGCGCCGCCCGGATGGAAGCCGTTGACGATCTCCCGCGCCAGGCGGTCCTTGGCCGACTTCGGGTGGGTCTTTCCGCCGTCGCAGAGCCGGTCGACCTCGTCGACGGGGAGGGACGTCAGCAGGGTGTACCACTCCTTCATGAGGCCGTCCGAGATGGCCATGACGCGGGAGTACATCTCGAAGGCGTCCATGGCCACGCCGATGTGGTTCCCCAGCGACTTCGACATCTTCTCCTTCCCGTCCATGCCGGTGAGGATGGGGGTGGTGAGCGCGACCTGGGGGGCCATCCCCATGTCCCTCATGAGGTCGCGGCCGACCATGAGGTTGAAGGTCTGGTCGGTCCCGCCGAGCTCGACGTCGGCCCGGACCGCCACGGAGTCGTAGGCCTGCATGACGAGGTAGAGGAACTCGTGGAGGCCGATGGGGACGCCCTCGGTGTAGCGCTTGCGGAAGTCGTCGCGTTCGAGGAAGCGGGCCACGGTCATCGTGGCGGCCAGCTTGAGGAGCTCGTAGAAGGGGAGCGGCCGGAGCCACGCGCTGTTCCGCGCCACCTCGACCTTCGCCATGTCCAGGACGCGGCCCACCTGCTCGATGTAGGTCTTGGCGTACGCCTCGACCTCGGCGGGGGTGAGCTGGGGGCGGGTCTTCGTGCGCCCGGAGGGGTCGCCCACGAGCCCGGTGAAGTCCCCGATGATGAGGACCGCCTGGTGGCCGAGGTCCTGGAACTGGCGGAGCTTGCGGAGGACCACGGTGTGGCCCAGGTGGATGTCGGGGGAGCTCGGGTCCACCCCGAGCTTCACGCGCAGGGGCGCCCCCTTCTCCAGCTTCCCGAGGAGCTCCGCCTCCGCGTGGACCGCCACCGCTCCCCGGAGGAGTTCCCGCAACTGCTCGCGCGCCGGCTTCATTTCTTCTCCCGATCGATGTCTCGGCCCGCCCGGGCCTTGAACCATTCCTCCCACTTCTTCCAGTCGTCGCCCAGCTTCTGGTCGGTCATGAAGCCCAGGAGGTGGCCGATCCATACCCGGCCCATCGTCCGCTCCGATCCCCGCATGGCCTCGATGAGCCGCGCGATGCCCTTCTCCTTCTGCTCCCCCTCCAGGATCATCGCCGCCACGAAGACCTCCTGCGGCCTGCTGTCCTTGCTCTCCATCGCCCGGACCAGGGACCCCAGCGGGTCCTCCAGCATCTTCGCGTGCTTCCGCGGCACCATCTTCACCCCGGCCGGCGCGGACTCGCC
>CAYNDR010000308.1:0-1265 GCA_964395295.1 uncultured Planctomycetales bacterium | reverse complement strand
AGGACGGCCGGCTCGAACTGGATCCGCCGGGTGAGGGGGATCCCGTCCGCCTCGATCCTGTCCGGGATCGTCCAGGCGTGCACCACGTAGACCTGGAAATAGTCCGCGTGCTCCATCCCCACCGACGTGTCCAGGACGAAGCCCCGCTCCCACTGCGCGCCCGTGGCGATCGGGATCTCCGGCTCCATGTCCATGGGTTCGTTGGCCGTGAGCGTCACCACGTCGCCCCGCTCCTGCGGGATCCGCACCTCGACCTGGACGACCGCCCGGCCTTCCGTGGGCTTGCCCAAAGGCCCCGCGTTGAAGAGGATCTTGACGGCGCTGCGGTGGACGTTCTTGAGGCGCAGCTGCAGGTCGACCCTCTCCCCGGCCGCGTAGGCCGGCTTCTGCTGGACGACCTTGGCCTCCAGGAGGCTCGTCTGCATGATCATGTTGTCGCAGAAGCGGCGGAGCTTCCGGACCGAATCGGCGGCCGCCGCCCGCGGCTCCAGGACCAGCAGGGCCCCGGCCAGGTCGAAGGCCCGCTGGTACTGCTTCTTCTGCACGAGCTGGTAGGCCTCCGCGTACTTCGCCTGGACGTAGCGCTCCGCGGCCTCCCGCTCCGTCCGCGAGGCGCCCTTGGGAGGGTCCCCCGGGGGGGGAAGATCCTCGAGGCGCACGGTGCGGCCGTCCCCGTTCCCGCGGGACTCGATCTCCCGGAGCGTCCGGGCCAGCTCCGCGGCCCCCTTCTCCGCCAGGCGGGCCTCGATGAAGGGGACGGCGTCCGCCCCCATCTTCCTGAGGGCCTGCCGGCCCACCTCGCGCAGTTCGGGATCGGCGTCCTCCAGCCACTCCAGCGCCTGCTTCGCCTGGCGGGCCTTCCGGGCGGCCTCGTCCTCCTGGGCCCGGACATTCACCACAAAGGCACAAAGGACACAAAGCAGAATGAATCCGGGGACTTCCCCCCGACAAGGATTCTTCTTTGCGGGCTTCGTGTCTTTGTGGTGAATCCTCATTCCACCGTCACCGACTTGGCCAGGTTCCGCGGCTGGTCCACGTCCCGCCCCAGGATCGTCGCCGTGTAGTACGCCAGGAGCTGGAGCGGGATCACCGCCAGGACCGGAGAGAACATCTCCTCGCACGGCGGGATCTGGAAGACGTGATCGGAGATCGACAGCACCCGCCGGTCCCCCCGCGTCGCCACCGAGATCACGTGCCCCCCCCGCCCCCCGGCCCGCCAGCGCCGCCGCGCCACCGCCCCCCCCCCCCCCCCCCGCGGCGCCCCC
>CAYNDR010000307.1:0-8006 GCA_964395295.1 uncultured Planctomycetales bacterium | reverse complement strand
AATAGATTATTCATCCCCCCGTCCCCCCCCCGGGGGGGGGCAGGGGGGAATCCCCCATCCAGGATTTCCTTGTGGGTCCTTTGTGGGCTTCGTGCCTTTGTGGTGAAATAGGATGAGAGACTGTAAGGTGTCCCCGTGCGCCGTTCCCCGGATTTATAAGGAGAATCCCATGCGCCCCCTTCGCCTGGCGTCCCTGGCCGGCCTCGCCCTCGCGGCCGCGGCCCTCGTCTGTTTCCTTGGCGCCGCGGGCTCCCCTCCCGACCCGGTCCTCCCGGCCGCGGCGGAGGTCCCCCAGGACGGCAAGCTCCGCATCATCGCCTTCGGCGCGCACCCGGACGACTGCGAACTGCGCGAGGGGGGCGTCGCCGCCAGGTGGGCGGCGCTCGGACACAAGGTGAAGTTCGTCTCCTGCACCAACGGCGACATCGGCCACTGGGGCATGGCGGGCGGCGCGCTGGCGAACCGGCGGACCGCCGAGGTCCGCAAGTGCGCCGAGATCCTGGGGATCGAGACCGAGGTCCTCGACATCCACGACGGCGAGCTGATGGTGACGATGGAGAACCGCCGCACGATCTGCCGCCTCATCCGCCAGTGGAAGGCCGACGTCGTCATCAGCCACCGCCCGGTGGACTACCACCCCGACCACCGCTACGTGGGGGTCCTGGTGATGGACGCGGCCTACATGGTGACGGTGCCCTTCTTCTGCCCCGACGTGCCGCACCTCACGAAGAATCCGGTCTTCCTCTTCTCGGAGGACGGCTTCAAGAAGCCGAATCCGTTCGCGGGCGACATCGTGGCGGCGGTGGATGAGGTGATGGAGAAGAAGTTCGCCTGCGTGGAGGCCCTGGAGTCGCAGTTCTACGAGGGCGGCTGCAACGGCGGGCCGCACCTGGTGCCCAAGGACGAGGCCGGCAAGGAGGCCCGCAGGCAGAGGGTCCGGGAGCAGTTCGACAAGCGGTTCCTCTCGACCGCGAACCGTTTCCGCGCCCAGCTCGAGGAGGCCTACGGGGCGGACAAGGCGCGCGAGATCAAGTACGCCGAGGCGTTCGAGGTCTGCGAGTACGGCCGGCGGCCGGACCCGGCGGAGGTCCGGAGGCTCTTCCCCTTCTTCCCCGCGAAATAGCGGAGGCCCGATGGACCCGATCCGCGTCATCGCCTTCGGCGCGCACCCGGACGACTGCGAGTACGTGGTCGGCGGGACGGCCGCGAAATGGTCCGCCCTGGGCCACAAGGTGAAGTTCGTCTCCTGCACCAACGGGGACGTGGGCCACCATACGATCGCCGGGGGGGCGCTGGCGCGCCGCCGCGCCGCCGAGGTGGGGAAGGCCGCCCGCCTCCTGGGGGTCGAGACCCGGGTCCTTGACGTCCACGACGGGGAACTGCTCCCCACGCTGGAGAACCGCAAGACGGTGGTCCGGCTGATCCGGGAGTGGAAGGCGGACGTCGTCATCAGCCACCGCCCGAACGACTACCATCCGGACCACCGCTACACGGGGATCCTGGTGCAGGACGCGGCCTACATGGTGACCGTGCCCTTCTACGGCCCCGACGTGCCGCACCTCACGAAGAACCCGGTCTTCCTCTACACCGAGGACCCGTTCCTGAAGCCCACCCCGTTCCAGCCCGACATCGTGGTGGCGATCGACGACGTGGTGGAGAGGAAGCTGGACGCCTTCGACGCGATGGAATCCCAGTTCCTGGAGGGGGGCTGCAACGCCGATCCGGGTTCCCTCCCGAAGGACGCCGCGGGGTGGGAGGCGCGCCGCCAGAAAGTCCGGGAGGACCTCCGCGCGCATTTCGCCGGGCGGGCGGAGCGGTTCCGCGCCGGGCTCATCAAGGCCTACGGGAAGGAGAAGGGCCGGAAGGTCCGCTATGCGGAGGCGTTCGAGGTCTGCGAGTACGGCCGGCGGCCCGACCGGGCCGAGATCGCGCGGCTCTTCCCGTTCCTCCCGTCGCGCTGACGCGGGAAGCGTATGATAAGTGTCGCGGGGAGCGGGTCCCTTCCAGCGCAAGGAGCCATCGGATGCGATTCGCCCTCCTCCCCCTGATCCTCGCGGCCTCCGCCGGGGATCGCGAGCCCCGGCCGGCCCCGCCCGTCGGGGTGGTCTGCCGCGTCAAGGTCCTCTCGGACAAGGTGCCCGACGTCTCGGACATCGAGTCCTGGAAGAAATCCTTCATCAAGGATTCCATGACCGACGAGCAGAAGGCCCTCGCGGTCTGGAAGACCGTCCGCACCTTCCAGCACCAGGACGACCCCCCTGCGGAGTCCCTTCAGCACGAGAACGTGGTGCAGGACCCCATCAAGGTCTTCAACGTCTACGGGTACGGCTTCTGCAGTATGGCCTCCTGCGAGGTGGAGGCGCTCTCCCGGCACGTGGGGCTCCAGGCGCGGGGCCGGATCATCTTCGCCCACAGCGTCCCGGAGGTCTTCTACGACGGCGGCTGGCACCTCCTGGACGGCTCGCTCATGTGCTACTTCCCCAAGGCCGACGGGAAGGCCGCCGCCGTGGACGAGATCATCGCCGGGCTGAAGGAGTGGTACGAGAAGAACCCGGATTACAGGAAGAACGAGAAGAAGCTCGCCCAGTTCATGAGGGCCGGCGGGTGGCGGAAGGGGCCGGAGGTCCTGAGCCGCTGTCCGCAGTACGACGAGAACGGCTGGTTCGAGGCCGCCACCCACGGCTGGTACTCCACGATGCAGGAGTACGACTGCGCGCCCAACCAGATCTACGAGTACGGCTACTCGCAGGGCTACCAGGCGGACATCCGCCTCCGGCCGGGCGAGCGGCTCGTGCGGAACTGGTCGAACAAGGGCCTCCACGTCAACATGAAGGGCGGCGGCGCACCGGGCTGTTTGAAGATGAAGGTCGGCCAGGAGTCGCTCCGCTACACGCCCAAGGACGGGGACCTCGCCCCGGGCCGCGTGGGGAACGGGACCCTCGAATATGACGTGCCGCTGGCCAAGGGCGCCTTCCGCGCGGGCGCCCTCGCGGCGGAGAACCTGACGGACGCGGCGGCCGTGCAGGACGCCGCGAAGCCCGGCGTGCTCGTCCTGCGGATGCCCACGAGCTACGTGTACCTGACGGGGAAGATGGCCTTCAAGGCGGCCGTGGGCGCCGGCGGTTCGGCGGCGGTCTCCTTCTCCGACAACAACGGCCTCGACTGGAGGGAGATCGCGGCCGTCTCCGAGGCGGGCGAGAAGGAGGTCGACCTCGGCGACCTCGTCCTGCGCCGCTACGACTACCGGGTGAAGTTCGAGCTCAAGGGGAAGGGGACGGCCCTGGAGGCCCTGCGGTTCGCGCACGACGTCCAGCACTCCCAGCGGCCGCTCCCCGCGCTGGCGCAGGGATCGAACGCGATCACGTTCAGCGCCGGCCCGGCGGAGGGGACGATCACCGTGGAGGGGTCCACCAACCTCAAGAGCAAAGGGAAACAGCTCGTCTACACGGACTTCCACCCCGAGGTGAACGGGATGGGCGAGCCCAGCCTCTTCCTCCAGGGCGGCAAGGGGGACATCACGTTCCCCGTCGCCACGCCGGGCGACATGGTGCGCCTGCGCTTCGGCGCGCACTACCGCGCGCGGGACGCGCGGGACGGCCTGGATTACCAGGTCTCCTTCGACGACGGCAAGACCTGGAAGACGGTGGACCGCGCCGCTGGCCCCACGCCCGGGAACTGCAAGTACACGGTCTTCTCGGAGGTCCCCGCGGGCACGAGGGAGGCGCGGGTGCGCTTCTCCGGCACCAGCCGCAACGCCACGGGGATCCTCAACTTCCGGATCGACGCGGACTACAAGGAGCCTGCCGGGGGATTCCGTCCCGTGAAGGTGACCTACGCGTGGGAGGAGGGGGGCCAGGCGAAGGAGCACGTCCACGTGGCCAAGAAGCCCCAGGAGACGTACACGGTCTCCTGCGCGGCGAAGCCGGTGATGAAATCGATTGCTTTGGAGCTTGCGGAATGAAGAAATCGCTTGGCGGCGCGCTGTCGGCCCTCCTCCTCCTGGCCGCGCCGGCGCGGCCGCAGGAGCCGGCGCCCCTCAAGGTGGGGATGATCGGCCTCGACACCTCCCACTGCACGGCCTTCGCGAAGCTCCTCAACGACGAGAAGGGGGCGGACCACGTCCCGGGCGCGCGCGTCGTCTGCGCCTGGAAGGGCGGCAGTCCCGACCTGGAGGCCAGCGCCAAGCGGGTGGACGGCTACACGAAGGAGCTCAAGGAGAAGTTCGGAGTCGAGATCGTGGAGACGATCGAGGCGCTCTGCGCGAAGGTGGACGCGGTGATCCTGACGAGCGTGGACGGCCGGGTGCACCTGGAGCAGGCGCGGCCGGTCTTCGCGGCGAAGAAGCGGGTCTTCATCGACAAGCCGCTGGCGGCGAGCTGGAAGGACGGCCGGGAGATCGCTCGGCTGGCCGCCGAGAGCGGGACGCCGTTCTTCAGCGCCTCGTCCCTGCGGTTCCACGAGCCCCTGCTGAAGGTCAAGGACGACCCGGCGGTGGGGAAGGTCCTGGGGTGCGAGGCGTGGTCGCCGTGCCCCACGGAGCCGCACCACCCGGACCTCTTCTGGTACGGCGTGCACGGGGTGGAGATGCTCTACGCGCTGATGGGGCCGGGGTGCGAGTCGGTGCGGAACTGGCACACGGCGGAGGCGGACGTGGTGACGGGGCGGTGGAAGGACGGGCGGATGGCGACGTTCCGGGGGATCCGGAAGGGGAAGGGGGACTACGGGGCGACGGCGTTCGGGGAGAAGGGGATCCGCTCGGCGGCGCCGGGGCCGCACTCCTACAGGCCGCTGCTGGTGGAGGTGGTGAAGTTCTTCCGGACGGGGGTCCCGCCGGTCTCGGCGGAGGAGATGGTGGAGGTGCTGGCGTTCATGCAGGCGGCGGAGGCCTCCAAGGAGCGCGGCGGGGGGGAGGCGCGGCTGGAGGAGCTGAGGTAGAAACCCTTTCGACGATCCATTTGTCGCTGTGTCCTTTCGCTTTCGGAGGAGGGGGTCGCTTTCTTATCGATCTGGGGAAGTCGTTTTATTCAGATTCGACGCCTGTCTTATCAGATCGATGGCTCGCTGTGCACCGGCCCGCACCGAAGGGTCGGTATGCTTAAGAAGGACGTCGAGTTCAGGAGTCAATTCCCCGCCTCCCATACGGTTCCATGTTTCTGTCGACTCGAGTAAATAACCCACTTGCGGGTCCTTAAATCGTCTCAAGAGGCTCGGTAGAATCTCCTTCGCCTTAAGCGTGATTGCCAACTCCAATGCCGCATACCGGACCGGATATTCCTCGTCTTCAAGCAACGTTGGGAGTTGGGGAATCGCCTTTTTGGCTCGAAGCTTGCTCAAAGAGACAAGTGCGCCATACCGGACACGCCTATCTGAATCAGATAGGAGTTCCATGATTTCCTCCACGGCATCCTCGACTCCAAGATTCCCCAGGCTTTGGGCGGCTTCCATGCGCACCAATCCGCTCTTATCCCTAAGCAAGGACCGCAAGTCGGGAGCAGCCTTTACGTGCCGAGCCTTGGCGGCGAAGATGCAGATCACGGCCTTTTCTCGCTCGTCTTTGGCGGCCCGAATCGCAGGAACGACAAGAAAGCATAGGTCATCATCTGTTATGGTCAGTTGATCTGTTCTATCCCGCTTCAGCACGATGTTTTCCGAAATGATCATGCTTAAGCCCAGCAGATCATTCTTTTCGTATTCTCCCTTTGCTCCGCGAATGCCATATTTGATCATGAGCGCGTGCAACAATATCCTGGTCCATTCATGGTCTTCCCCCTGCGACAATCGATCGACCGCGCCAGGGAACACGGCCTTGAGAGACGGTGCCAGCATGCCCTCTATCCCTATCCAGTGCAAGATCTCGCGGGCGCGTGCGGCCACTTCCTTGTCCGCGGATTGAGTTGCCTTTTCGAGCTCTGGAACGGCTTTCTGGCCTAGAGTCTTGAGCCCGTTTGAAGCTTCATGGCGGCGCCGTATGTCTTCTGCCCCAAGCCGATCTATGAGTTGTTTTATGTTGGAGCCAGTTGAATCCTGAAAAGGCGTGTTCGCCAGCAAGAGAACGGCCGCGAATATTCCCGCCCGCCTATCAGGTGGAATTGTCATATAAACCAGAGATCATCGCTCGGGAATCAATTCGGAACGTATGGCCGCCAAACGGAGGAGTTTTCTCACATTTAAACCGGTTTCGTGCTCTTTCATGATAATCTTGTCGCCCACGAGGGCGTTGTCATCCAAATGTCCCAGCATTCCGGGTATAGCTCCTGGGCGGGTAGGGTCCCGCAACAAAAGAGCTTGCGCATTCCATATTCCAAGAGCTACCCTTCGCATTTCAACGGCATCCTCACGCACTCTGTTTTCGATTTCTTGGTTGAGGGCCTCTCCAGTTGCATTTAGAAGGGCATTATCAATTCCCGCAACGTTTATATTCGCCTGATCTCTAAGCTGGATAAGCAGATTACGGCCTTGTCTATAGGCGCTATTTTCCCGAAGAAAATGGGCTTCCTTCTGCCTTTTTAGTCCAACAGTAAAGTCACGATCTCCGGTTGGCGTATTGTCTCCGAACTCGTCCGCCGCCAGGAGGAAAGCGGCGCGCTCGAGGACTTCCCGTGCACTATAACCGACACCCGCGGCGGTGGTAAACGCCGGGATCGTCGAAATCAGTGTCGCAAACTCCCGGCGAAGAACGATCCCATCCTCTACGTGTTTGACTTCGTGCCCTAATCGGTATGCCGCGGCCAGGTTTCCCCCTTGTGGACGAACGCGGATTTCGAATCTGCGATTAGTGGAATTATACCTTGTTTCCCCTCCAACAGCGTCCGCCAATGTGGCGTCCAAGCTCCAGTCAAACTGGCCGACAAATTCGTCGAATTTCTCCCCGGCCGTGGTCGTTGGCCGACCCTCCACGTCTGGTTGGCGCAAAAGATTCTCCACATCACCCGTGTTCGTCGCCTGGCCCTGCTGTTGGACAGGAGGATAGTGGTGGCCAAAGCCGGAGAATATGCGCGTCAGCGGGATATGGAAGCTAACAGATGCCGTCTCCGAGTCCCTAATCTCAACGGAATTGAAACCCTCTGGGATTAAGATATCAATCTGTGCTTGTCCGTTCGCATCCGTGATCACATCGCCCGCTGGAAAGCCATTCAATAGGAAAAATAATATCCGGCCCTCGAGAGGATCCAGCCCCTTGACCGTTCCCGTGATCTTAGCGGTCGGAGATATCTGGTTAAGGGCGGACGCGCTGGTCATTGGAAGTATGCCGCCAAGAGTAGCCTTTGCCGTTAGCAACTGTAAAGCCTCGGTGTATGCGCTTAAGGATATGCCGCCTCCGGCAAAGACATGGAAGATCGTAACGCCAGTTGGCAGTTGACCCGGTTGAACTAATTCCGACGTAAAGAGCATGGGGCCGCTTTCAAGAACGGAGAATCTTTCCGGTTGGGGGCTTTCAGCTGGACTCAGGACTTGGAATAGGATTCGCTTCTGTCCTATGCCTACCCCGTCGTCCCCACGATCTGCGAAGCAGGCATCGTTCGATTTGATCTCTACGGGTCCTGCTCCTTTGTCAAGTTGGGTGAGAACGCGGATTTTCACGAAATCCGTTTCCGTGAAATCCATAGGGGATGCGGCGTGCGGCTGGCGAACCACATGACCGTCCTTGTCCACCAGGAACGCCTGCGGGACCCCGAGGACGAACACATCCGTCGGCCCAGGACCCACCCCCACCAGCGCGGGCACGTTCGTATTCCCCTTTCTGTATCGGATCCGAACGATGCTGTTGCCCGGGGACGGCAAGACGTTGGCGTCCGTCACGTTCCCCTGCGCGTCTCCCCCGAGGATGGTGAAACTTCCGTCCCCTGCATCCTCTCCCGGAATCAAGCTCCCGCCGCCCTCGAGGATCCTGAACCGGATGGGCATGTAATTGGGCTCCGCGGGATAGAACCTCCGCGTCGTGTAGGCTTGGAGCTTCTTCGGCGTGAACTGGCCGGGAAGGACGATCTGCCCCTGCCCCAGGCCCC
>CAYNDR010000306.1:0-8036 GCA_964395295.1 uncultured Planctomycetales bacterium | reverse complement strand
TGCAGGGGCACCGTCCGATTGTCTCCTAACCTTTTGGCCTCGAAACCGGTCAAGCTAATAGAGGGGAGGAGATCCTCCAAGGAGTCGGGATGGCAGACGATCGGGAAATTCGGCGTCGCGGCGATGAGCGAGGAACGATATCGGAAAAGACGGGAAGGCGGGATTCTGGCGAGCAAGTGCATCCAAAGCCCGTAGACGCTCCCAGCAAGCTCAGGACGACATTAGGGACTCCCTTCCGGATTTGCGTCCCTGCAATCGCCTTATATGCAAGTGCGCCGAAAATGGCGACAGAAGGTTCTCGGCGTCAATGGATTGGGACGCGATTTCAGGGGTCATCGCGTCCTCGAGATTGGAGGAGCTGCGCGCTGCGGTCACCTGGAAAATGGGGGGGCGAGGGGCCCCTAAAGGAGGCGTGACGGGTATGACGACAGGCGTGCGGTGGACCTCCTCCAGCGGTCCAAGAGGACGTCACGCCGGGTCAGGGCGGGGCGCGGCGGGACATTTTCATCTTTTTTTCCCGTTCCTCGTTCCCCGAGGGGGGGCAAGGGACCTTTAGGAATAGAGGACGATCATGGAACCGACGGGACGGCGCCACGGGTCGGTAGGGGGAGTCCCAAGAAATATCCGAATTATTTTTCGCAACTCTCTCGCAGTTTGGGGGGTGAACTTGCCCTATAGTGCAGAGGACACGACATGGCGGACTGGGCGAGAAGCACGGGAAGCGAGGAATGGGGACACGGAGGCGGCCGGAACTTTCTGAACTATTTTTCGCCAATCCCCTTTCAAAAACGCCCCGTCGGGACCCTTTATGTAGAGGGCAAGAATGCGATGACCGGCGAATCGGGACCCCCGGAGGGACGGCTATGGACGGTCCAGGAGCGCGCGGTGTGGCTCCGCCTGACGACTGGAGCGCTCCGGTGTCGTGTCCAGCGAGGCCAGTTGCCGCCTGGAGCCTACCTCCACCTGGGACGTACGCTCCGGTTCATCCCGGAACGGGTCAAGGGGGGGATCTGGAGAAAAGCCCAATGAGATCCTGTTTTGATAGAGGGAACCATGAACGAACCGGGCGAGCAGTCGGAACTCTGGACGGTCCAGGAGTTCGCCGTCTACCTCCGCGTGACGGTCGGGGCGGCCCGCGCCATGATCCGGCGCGGGCAGGTGCCGGCCGGGGCGGTCTTCCGGATCGGGAAACGCATCCGCTTGCGGAGCGCCGTCGTCCGGGGCTGGGTAAACAAGTGCGTCGCCTAACCCTTTTCTCCCTTTCCCTTTTGGCGTTGCCCCTGTCGGGCGGCGCGCCCTTTAACGCCGCCTCGAGCGGCAGAAATGGAGGTGTCACGTTGGACTCGGAGCGAAGTAACTACGTCCGGAAGATCCGGCGTAGGGGACGCGTGAAGTGGGCCCTCTGCTGCGTGGGGCCGGACGGCCGGCGCCACACGGAAGTGACCGAGGCGCCGACGCGGGAAGCGGCCAAGCTGCTCCTCGCCCGGAAGGTCCGCGACCTCATCGAGCAGAAGGTCTCGGGGCTGGCCACGATGCCCAGCCTCACGTTCGGGGAGTTCGCCCGGAAGTACCTGGCGCACCAGGCGTCGGCCGTCGAACGGCGGAGCTACGAGCGGAACGAGGCCATGATCAGGAACCGGTTCCTGCCGGCCTTCGGGAAGCGCAGGCTCGCCGACATCCGGCCCCGGGACATCCAGGAGTACCTGAACGAGCGGGCCCAGACGGTCTACGAGCGGAAGAACGGCACGACGAAGAAGATCGCGCCGGCCACCGTGGACCGCGAGTACCAGACGCTCAAGGGGATGTTCTCGCGGGCGATCGACTGGGACTATGCGCTGGTCAATCCGGTCAAGAAGGTCAAGCTCCGGAAGTACGAGTGGCGGAAACAGCGCCTCCTGGCCCTCGACGAGCAGGAGCGCCTGTTCGCCGCCTTCAAGCTCACGGACCGGCGGAAGTACCTGGCCGACGGCGTGACCGTCGCGCTCCACGCCGGCATGCGCGAGGACGAGATCCTGCGGCTCCCCTGGGCGGACGTGGACTTCCCGACGAAGAAGATCGTCGTCCGCAGCACCAACGAGAACCCGAACAAGGGGAAGCGGACCCGTCCGATCGACATGAGCGGGAAGGTCCAGTCGGTCCTGGCCCGGCTCTACATGGCGGCGCTCAAGGCGTGCAAGGGCGATCCCCTCGCCGTCCAGAAGCGCTACGTGTTCGTCAATCCGCGCACCGGCACGCGGTACAGGGACACCAAGCTCGGGTGGTACGCCTCGCTCAGGGACGCCAAGATCGCGGGACTCCGGTTCCACGACCTGCGCCACACCTTCGCGACCCGCGCCATCCAGGGCGGCTCCAAGCTGCCGGCCCTCCAGCAGGTCCTGGGGCATCGGGACATCACGACCACGATGCGCTACGTGCACATGCTGGGGGTGGACTTGAACGATGTCGTCCGCTGTGTCGAGTCGTTCGAGAGCAAGCAGGGCGGCATGACTCCGCAGTTGGAGGCCGCGCTCGGGTAGGACCATGAACGTCGACAACCGCGATTTGCGGAAACGCAGAAAGGAGGCCCTGAAGGCCGAAGAGAGGCCGTTTTCCCGCGGTTACTGCACGACTGACTGCACGCCTGGTGTTTCCGGGATGGCCCCGAGGCACCCCTCTCGCAAAGCGCTGGGCTCCAGAAGGGTATGGAGCCGGGAATGGGATTTGAACCCACAACCCCCGCTTTACGAAAGCGGTGCTCTACCGTTGAGCTATCCCGGCAGACCTTGAGGGTCAACACACTACAAGGGACCGGCTTTCGGTGCAACTTCTTTCGCCACGCTTGCTCCATCGGGGGACCGGACAGCTTCGGATCGTTCAACAGGTTTTCGTGCGGCCCCCCGTGGGCCGTGGCCGGGGCCAAGCGCGCGCAGCGGCGCGTCATGGTGCCTCTCGAGTGGCCGAGGTACTGCCGGATCTCCGCCTCGGGGACGCCCCGCTGGATGAGCCCAAGGCCCATCAACCCCCTTGGAGGTCCCAGGGGAAGCCCTCTCCCGATGCCTTCGGGATCTTCAATGCCCCTCCTTGCTCACGGGCCCCGCCCCGCCGCCCGCGCCAGGGCCTCCCTCGCCGCGGCGAGGAGGGGCTTCTCGGCGTCCGCCGAGAGGGTGCTGTTGGCCTCGTGCCCGCCTTCCCGCCATATCGCGTCCGTGGCGAGGTATCCCAGGTGGTCGTTCGCGCAGGAGACGACGATCGTGTGCGGCAGGGGGGACGAGTCCCGGATCGCCGTCCCGATCTCGGCCGCGAGTTCCCCCGGGACGCTCACGATCGACAGGTCTCCCAGCCGCAGGACCTGGACCTCGGAGACGATCCGCCGGCCTTCGGGGAAATCTTCAAGCCGGGCGCACCTTTTCTCCGCCTCCGGGCGCACGCTCAGAGGCTCGCCCCGGTGCGCGGCACGCGGCGTCGGGGAGAGGGCAGGGATCGGCTTCATCGTCCCTGGGATGGGCGCCTTTATGTCGTGGCCGCCCCGGCGTTCCGGCGTCGAGGCGTCGCCGTATCCGATTGAGGCGCCTCCCCCGTCCGGGTACAATAATTGCCGGAAGGCGCTGGAGGAACCAACTCATGTCTCGATCGGATGAAGCGGCCCGGGCGACAGGGCGGCGGCAGTTCCTGTCCCAGATCGCGGCGGTTTCCGCGGCGGGGCCGGCCCTCGCCCGGTCGGCCGCCGGCCAGGACGCGTCCAAGCCGGACCTCCTGCCGACGATCCCCCTGGGGAAGCACCGCATCACGCGGCTCGTGGCCGGGTCAAACCCGATCAACGGCTACTCGTACCTCGGGCATCACATGGACCAGCACATGAAGGATTACTTCACCGTCGAGAAGACGGTGGAGTTCCTCCGGAGGTGCGAGGGCGAGGGGATCAACACCCACCAGTTCTCCATGTCGGAGAAGACGCCGGAGATCCTGCGCCGGGCGCGCGAGGGCGGCTCCTCGATGCACTTCATCGGCCTGCACTCCGGCCGGGACGGGGTCAAGGACGCGGTCGCCGGCCTCCAGCCGATCGCGATGGCGCACCACGGGGGCGTGACCGACAAGCTCTTCGCCGAGGGCAAGAGCCAGGAGGTCCACGACTACGTGAAGGAGGTCCACGACCGCGGCGTCCTGGCCGGCGTGTCCGCCCACAACCCGGAGTGCATCCGGAAGATCGCGGACGAGGGCTGGGAGGTCGATTTCTTCATGGCCTGCTTCTATTTCATCACCCGGAAGGGGGACCCGCCGGGAGCGCCCAAGGGGCCGGCCACGCTCCCCATCGGCTACACGTTCTACGCCGACGATCCCGCCGCGATGACGCAGGTCGTCCGGCAGGTCAAGCAGACGTGCCTGGGCTTCAAGATCCTGGGGGCGGGACGGAAGTGCGGGAGCCAACAGTCCGTCCGCGGGGCCTTCCGGTTCGCCTTCGAGAACATCAAGCCCACGGACGGGGTGATCGTCGGGATGTATCCCCGGTTCGTCGACGAGGTTGCCGCCGACGCCCGGTACGCCCTGGAGTCCGCCAGGGGGGGATAGCCCCCGACCGTTAGCGCGTTAGGGGGCATAATCGGGGGGGGGGGTAGGGGTCATTCCTAGGGATCCGTTTCTGCTGTAGGCTTTTGAGATCGTACTCATCGAGGTGCGACCGCGCTACAGCTAGCGGTTCAGGCCCCGCGGACCACGAAGCCGCGTCGGATGGCCGACAGAATTCCTTCCTCGTACCGTCTCAACACGGCGCTTCTTTGTGGATCCACGACGTTACCGAGGGAAAGAACGACCTGCTTGTCCTTCACTTGCCACGCATAGGCTTTCCAATAGTACCCTTGTGAATCGAGCTCAATGCGACCCCGCATCCCGACCAGCATCGATCCCGTTCGCCTGCCGAGCCGGATCCAGCCGCCTTCTTTCCTGATGGCTGCAGCAATCCTTTCCCAGAGGTCGGGAGAGGCCGGGAAGACATCGACCCGTGCGAAATTGCCTCTACAAGGGGAAAAGGCCAGGACTCCATCCTCACTCCGGAGTTCCCAGTCGGATGGGTACTTCAGGATGAACAGTCCGGAAAGATCCTTGAACGCCATGAAGTTCGGCGGATACTTGAGGCGGTCCAGCGATTTCGAACGGTTCCCGCGGATCCCGGTAAACCTGTTCACGGGATGGAGGGCATGGCCAAAAGGACGGAGGATGTTGGCGATATAAAATAATCCGAGGCCCACATCTATTAGACACCCGGGAGCCGGAAACGTTTCCGTGGGTCGATGGCGGCAAGCCGGCCGAAGCATTAGAAGGGGGTCCGACCGGGAACGCGATGGCGGAGGGCATCGCAAGCGCCGACTTCGGGGCAGGAAGGGGAGGGGGCGGGACATCCCCTCAGCGCGGTTCCATGAGGGGGTCCTCCGCCCCGGGCTCCAGGAATCGCGCGAATCCCCACACGGCGTGGTCCCAGCCGTATCCGTCCCCGCCGTTGAGCACGCGCAGCGTGACCTCGTGGGCACCCTTGACGTCCACGGAGAGGGGATGGACCTTCCTGGGCTTCAGGACGGGGCTCTCCGCCTTCTTCTCGCCGTCCACGAGCACCTGGAACTGAACGCTGCCCTTCTCCCCAAGGTCGTCCAGGCCGACCGAGGCCCTGAAGAGGGCGAAGAAGGCCTTGCCGACGTCGAACACGATGTCGGCCGGCGTGGCGTCGTTGAAGGCGTGGGTCCACAGCCCCTTCTCCACCGGCTTCCCGCCGATCGCCAGGGGCTTCTCCTTGAGGTTCCTGTCCCGGCGCACCGGGTTGTCGGCCCCGGCGCTGGCTCGGAGCCACGGCAGGTCGGAGGCGAACGTGACCCCGCGGAGCGCGAGGTCCGGGGTGGCGAAGGTCCCGGCGGGGCCGCCGTGGGCCCTGGACCCGCCGCGGGAGCCCGCGTCGACCTTCCAATAGAGCGTGCGGGAAGCGGGGAGGCGGGGGATCAGAACGGGCGGCATCGCGACCGTCTCGAAGACGATCGGCGAGGCCAGGTCCGGCGCCTCCCCCACCGTCACCCGGTACAGCCGGGCGTTCGCGCTGGGCTCCCAGTTCAGCTCGGCCGAGATATTCAGCCGCCGGGCCGACAATTTCGGCGGCTTCAGGACGAAAGGCCCCGGCTCTTCGAGACCGTCCGGCTTGCCCCGCGAGGCCTCCTGGAGGAAGACAATGTCGCTGGTGTAGGGCTGAGGCAGGCCGATCGACAGCCCCGCCTGCATCAGGAATTCCCCGGTCTTCGACGTCGGGGCGATGGAGCCGTCCTCGCACCACAGCCAGTAGGTCGCCTTGGCGTCCAGCCCCTTGAATCGGATCTCGCGGGCGGCGTCCGGACTGCCGGGCCGGAAGACGAAGACGGCGCCCCTCTTCGAGACCGGGTCGAAGTACTCGATGCCGTCCCAGCTCTTGTCGTCGGGGCGCGGGAAGATGTGGTAGAGGTTCGCCGTCCGGATCAGCGGCCGAAGCCGGGTCTTGTAGGTCTGGACGGCCTCCTTGACGAGCGCCTTCTGGGAAGCGGTCCAGACGGGGCCGCCGTTCGCGCCATTGGGCGCATCCGGATGCCAGTAGGCGGCCCCCATCGAGGAGGACCGGAACTCGTAGACCGAACCAGCGGCCTGCCACTCGGCCCAGGACCCGCACAGGGCCGCGATCTGCATCGGGTGGACGGCGTGGGAGGCGTCATAGAACGACCGCCGGGCGTCGATCGGATAGTACCGATCCTGGTTCTGGATCTTGATGCAACGTTTCAGGATGCCGTAGTCCTTGAGTCCTCCTCCGCTGGAGCAGCACTCGTACGAGAAGTTCGGGACCGCCGCCGACATCGAGTCGAGGAACTCGTAGAAGCCCCGGGTCTGCCAGTACCCGACGTCCTGCGCGTAATGGGCCCGGGTGCCCTGTCCGTGGCCGCCGGTCTGGAGGACGTTGCCGTCGGTGCTGTCGGAGCGGTAGAAATCGATGAGGAACCGGTCGTACATGTATTTCGCGTCGTCGCGGCGGTGCTGCAGGCCTTCCGGCGACGTCATCGACGGGTTGCAGTTCCAGTAGAGCCCGAACCGCATCCCTTGGGCGTGCGCATAATCCCGGACGGCGCGCATCCCGGAGGGCCAGTCCTTGGCGTCTCCCACGGGCGGGTGCGGCTGGTTCTTGGTGTCTCCCTGCCACCAGCCCACGTCCAGCACCACCTCCTCGAATCCCAGAGGCGCGATATCGTCGATGAGGGGCCGGTACTTCGTCTCCGTGGGATCCCAGCCGCCCTGGGTCTTTCCGGTCGCGGCGAAGGCGTTCCATTCGACTTTCGGATAGCCGGGGTCGTCCCTCAGCATCGACGGCATGGAGTAATTGAAGAGGTAGCGGCGCAGGCTGTTGCCGGCGTCGTCTAGATCGCCCGAGTAGGCTCCGACGAACGCCGGGGGGACCTCGAAGGTCTCGCCGGCCTCCAGGCTGGTCTTGAAGTCGTCGCGGATCCCCGCCCGGAGGTGGACGCCGCGGGGGGCCCCGTGCGCAGCGATCCCGATGCGTCCGATGCTCCACTCCCATCCGATGTAGAGGCCGTGCCGGCCTCCGGAGTCCACCACGGCGAACGGGATGAAGTCCTGGGCCTCCGAGATGCGGAGCGTCTTCTGATAACCTTCGACGGGCCGGTCCTGGTACACGCCGGTCTTGTCGGGCAGGCTCCCGTCGTCGTTGATGCAACCCACGCGGGTGGAATCGTCGGGGCCCACCACGCGGAGATCGAGGCTCTCCGGCCCGAAGACCGTCACCTGGCGGTCCGAGGCATTCCGGATGGCCATGGTGTGGCGCACCGGGCCCGGCCCGGGGCGGGCGTGCCAGGTCGACGTCAGCTCCAGGGCGGGGTCGGCGCTGGAGAAAAGGAACGAGACCTTCGTGCCGTTCTGCCTATCCTCCGTCGTTCTCTGATAGACCCAGGTCAGGGGGCGGGAGGGGCCGTCCGCCTCCGCACGGTCCGGCAACGGGATCGGGGAGGGTTCGGCCGCCCAGTTCCAGCCCGCCGGGCTGCGGAGTT
>CAYNDR010000305.1:0-8040 GCA_964395295.1 uncultured Planctomycetales bacterium | reverse complement strand
AATCCCTTGGGCTTGGGGCTCCTCCGATTCGGGCCCATCCCCGCAGGAGCCCTCCGGCCCATCCGATTCGCCCCCCCACCGACCTCCCGGGAGGCTATAATCTCAACCGGAAGGGCCTTTGGAGCGCCTATGCCAATGCCCGAGAAAAGCACATGGAAACCACCCGACGGTTCGCCGTGCTCCTCTTTGTCTCGCTGGCGTTCAGGAGCCATGCCGCCTTAGGCTGGGTCAACATCCCCCGGGATCACCCGCTGATCCAGTATTACGGCAGAATGCCGCTGCATGTGGGGGCGATCCCGATCTATGAGGCGTATTGGACGAGCTGGCCGGGGGCGTACATCCGGGCCTCCTTCCAGGGAACGGCCATCCGGATCAACATCAAGCAGATGGACGATACGACCCATTACAGCGTCGTCGTCGATGGGAAGGAATATGCGGCCAGCGAGAGGGTGTTCACCGTGTCGAACCTTCCCGACGGAGCGCATACGATCCTGGTCACCAATCACCTGGATTGTCCTTTCGTGTTCGGCAGTTTCGACCTGGAGGCCGGCAAGACCTTGCTGCCCTTGCCGGATCCCGTCCGCAAGATGGAGATCATCGGTGATTCCATCGCGGCGGGATACAATAACGGCGGAGGCAATCCCGCGCCGAACGGGGACAACGTATTCTATTCCTTCGGGGCGTTGATCGCCCGGCGTTACGGGGCGGACTATTATATCACCGCCAACAGCGGCGCCGGGATGATCCGGAAGGAAAACGCGCTGCCGGATAAGTATCTCCGCGTCGTCTCGTACGACGATCGGCCGGATGTGCTCCCGTGGAAGCCCGCTCTCTGGGTACCGGATGCGATCCTGATCTATCTGGCCACGAACGACCAGATGGCTGACAGCGCCGACAGGCTCATCGCATACCGGTCCGCTTACATCGCCTTCATTTCGCGGCTGCGCTCCTATTACCCGAAGGCCAAGATCGTCTGCCTTTTCTTCCCGACCATCCTGATGCGGGCGGAAACGGAATTCAAGAGCGAGATCCAGAATGCGGTGAAGCATCACAATACGGTCCTGAAGGACGGCCATGTCTATTTTGTCGGCGTGGATCCCCAGCTGAAGGACAATTCGGATTATGTCAACCGGCACCCGAACAAGCCCGGGCATCAAAAGATCGCGGACAGCCTGATTCCCCCGCTGGACAAGGCGTTGGGGTGGGGGCCGGCGTCAAAGGCAGGCGGCCGTCCGGCGGCTCCAGGGCGCTGATGCGCCAGGTGTCGTCCTTTCGGGAAAGGCTTCCTCGCTTAAATGGATAAGACGTGTCGATCATCGGGAGGGACTCCATCGCTGAGAAGGCATCCCGAAGGGACGTTTCCGGAACAGGGCACCAGGAGTTGGGCGAACCAAGGCCGGAACGAGGCGGGGGACGGGATTTACTGTCCGGAGACTCCGGCAGGGAGCGCGAATGACCGGGAAAGGGGGGCACTCCATGATCCTGGCCTTCGGGGCTGGCCGATAGACCCCCGGGATCGGTGGTTTCTCCTGTAACCAAAAGGCTGCATTCCCCCCCCTCCGCCCTTAACGAATCGCGCCTCCCGCGCTATTCTCCTATCAGAAGGCGGAGGGACAGCACCATGCCCATCTTTCGCGCCGGCATCGCCGCAGCCGTCCTCGTCCTCCTTGGCGCACGGGCCCGGGCCGATGACTGGCCCGGCTTCCGCGGCCCCGCGGGGATGGGCCACACGCCGGAGAAGGACCTGCCCGTCGAGTGGGGCGGGCCCGACGGGAAGAACGTCCTCTGGAAATCGCCGCTCAAGGGCGAAGGGCACGCGAGCCCGATCGTCCGGGGCGACCGCGTCTTCGTCTGCACCGCCCACTGGCCCGACCCCGCGGCCAAGCGGGAGGCGGTGATCCCGGAGCACCACGTCCTCTGCTACGCGGCGGGCGACGGGAAGCTCCTCTGGGACACCGTGGTGCCCCCCGGGCCGTGGCTCCGCACCGACTTCCGCAGCGGCCCCGGCGGCGGCTACGCCTGCCCCACGCCCGCCACGGACGGGAAGCTCGTCTACGCCGCGTTCGGCTCCTCGGTGCTCGCCGCGCTCGACTTCCAGGGGAAGATCGCCTGGCGGAAGGAGATCATCCCCTTCACCTTCGACGTCACCATCGGCGGGAGCCCCGTCCTCTTCGAGGACACGATCCTCTTCGTCTGCGCGATGACGAAGCCGGCCGACTCGAAGGTCATCGCCTTCAATAAGGCCACGGGAGGCGTCACGTGGCAGAAGGAGATCCCGAAGATGACCTTCGGCCACTGCACGCCGATCCTCCTGCCCGTCGGCGGCCGGACCCAGCTCATCTTCGCGGCCTCCGGCGGGGGGCCGTCCACGGAGGCCCTCCAGAGCCTCGACGCGAAGACCGGCGAGCGCCTCTGGTGGTGCTGGGGCGCGGGGGACACGGTCTCTCCGGTCTTCGGCGGGGGGATCCTCTACTTCGACGGGGGCCGCGGGGGGCCGGGCGTGGCCGTGGACCCCACCGGCTCGGGGGACGTCACCAAGACCCACATCCGCTGGAAGGTCGAGCCCGTGCCCGAGGGCATCGGATCGCCCCTCATCGTGGGCGACCACGTCTACCGGCTCCACTCGCCGGGCGTGCTCAAGTGCTGGGACCTGAAGACCGGCCAGCAGGTGTACGCCCAGAGGCTCGAGAGGATCACCACGACGTGGGCGAGCCCCGTCGCGGACGGCAACGGCCGCCTCTACTACGCCAGCGCGGGGAAGAGCTTCGTCGTCCAGTCCGGGCCCGAGTTCAAGATCCTGGCCGTGAACGACCTCGGGGACCCGAACCACGCCTCGCCCGCCGTCGCCGGCGGCAGTATGTTCCTCGCGGGGACGAGGCAAATCTACTGCATCCGCAGGAAGTAGGCGCCCCGGCCGCTCAGATCAGCTTCGTCTTCCCCGGCACCGGGAGCGGGTAGTTCCCGTCCGGACCGGGCTTCGTGGGCGGCTCCATGTCGAAACTGCCTTCCAGCGGGCCGAAGGAGAACTCCGACTTCACCAGCTGGTCCCACGTGACCAGCTTCCCCGTGTAGCAGGCCACCTGCCCCATGATGACGACGAGCGTGCTGGGCACCATGTACTCGCCGTTGTTGATCGGCGTCCCCGCCCGGATGGAATCCATAAGCGCCTTGTGCTCCAGGCGGTAGGGGTTGCCGCCGGGCCCGGAGTACTTCCACGGCTTCTCCCCCTCGATCTTGCCGGCGAAGAGGTCGCACCGCCCCTTCGTCCCGTAGATCCGCGTGGAGTTGTCGTTGTGGGTGTTGTTCACGGTGCGGCACGAGGCGTAGAGCCGCGTCCCGCCGGCGTACTCGTAGACCACGGTGTGGTGGTCGAACATGTCCCCGTAGACCTCCCCGAACGACGCGGAGCGCCCCCCCAGGCCGTGGGCCCGGACGGGCGTCTGCCCCTTCATCACCCAGGTGGAGCGGTCCAGGTTGTGCGTGAGCGTCTGGATGACGTCGTCCCCGGAGAGCCAGCAGAAGTGGTACCAGTTGGAGAGCTGGAACTCCATCTCCTTCTGCCCCGGCCGCCGGGCGTTGAGGCCGTACGGCCCGCGGAGCCAGGTCTCCTCGATCGTCACGACGTCCCCGATCGCCCCCTCGTGGATCTGCCGGATCGTCTCCTGGTACAGGGGATGGTACCGGCTCTGGAGGCCCGAGACGAGGCTGAGCTTCTTCTCCTTGGCGATCCGGATGGCCGCCTCCAGCTCCTTGATCCCCGCCGTGTCGATGGCGTGCGGCTTCTCCACGAAGACGTGCTTGCCCGCCTCCAGCGCCGCCCGCGCGTACCTCGCGTGGAACTTCGAGGCGCAGGCGATCAGCACCGCGTCGGAGCACTCGATCACCTTCCTGTAGCCGTCGAACCCCGAGAAGCAGCGCTCGGGATCGACCTTCACCTGCTCGGCCTTCGACTTCCTGAGCTGGCTGAGGCTCCCCTTGACGCGGTGCTCGAAGACGTCCGTCATGGCCACGAGCTGGACGTCGGGGACCGCGTTGAGGGCGTCCTCGGCCGCCCCCGTACAGCGCCCGCCGCAGCCGATCATCCCGATGCGGATCGTGCCGCGCCCCGCGGCGTGGACGGCGGGGATGTCCAGCGGCGAAAGGGCCGCCGCGGACACGGCGGCGGCGGAGGTCTTGAGGAACGAACGGCGGGAGGCGGCGGGCTCCGACATGGGATTCTCCTCTCGAAAAGTTCCGGGCCGGGGGCCGGCCCCTGGATATCCTACGACCATACCACCCGGTATGGTTTCCCGGGCGCGGAAAATAGGGGCCGCCTTCCGGAGCTACCCCGCCCGGGCGCCCCGCCCCAGGCCGCCCAGGATCTCCATGAACTCGTCGTGGATCCGCTTCTCCTCCAGGGCCAGCGACGAGGACGGCTCGAAGACCGTCTTGAGCTTGATCCCCTCGAAGGCCACCAGGACCAGCTCCACCGCGCGGCGGGGATCGGCCGGGCTGATCTTCCCGGCCGCCTTGGCGTCCCGGACGAGCCCCGTCAGGAAGTCGCGGGCCTCCCCGTAGAACCGCCCCCAGCTCCGGCGGACGTCCTCGTCCTGGAGGGAGAGGGCCATGACGCCGAGCGTGAAGACGCGGTTCTGCGGGTCGATCATGCAGCTGCGGATGCTGAACCGGACGGCCTTCCGGAGCCTCTTGAGGGGGTCCGCCACGCCGGCCAGCTCCGCGCGGATCCTCTCGTGCCAGTTCCGGTAGTACTGATCGCAGGCCGCCAGGACGACGTCCTTCTTCGAGTCGTAGTGCCAGTAGAGGCTGCCCTTGGTGCAGTTGGCGTGCGCGGCGACCATCTGCATGCTGACGTCGCGGATGCCGTGCTGGGAGAAGAGCTCCAGGGCGCAGCGCGCGAGCTTCCCGGCCATGTCCCCGGCGCGGATCATCGCCCCGGACTATACCAGGCGGTATGGTCCTTTTCAACGGGAAAACGCGCGCCGGCCGCCGGCCTCATGATCCTTCCCCCGCCGCCCGCCGGAAGGTATCTTCTCCCTTCCGGGGATCCACGCGGAGGAGCCGACATGAACGCGATCGAGGCCATCAAGAGCCGCCGCAGCGTGCGCGAGTACACCGGGAAGCCGGTCCCCAGGGCGGTCCTCGAGGACATCGTGGACTGCGGGCGGCTGGCCGCCTCCGCGCGCAACGTCCAGCCCTGGGACTTCGTGGTGGTGACCGAGCCCGCGCGGCTCAAGGCCGTGGCCAGGGCCACCGGCGTGAACGGCCCCTTCATCGCCGAGGCCGCGGCCTGCGTCGTGGTCCTCTGCCAGGACACGAAGTACTGCCTGGAGGACGGCAGTGCGGCGACCCAGAACCTGATCGTGGCCGCCCGGGCCCACGGGCTCGGCTCCTGCTGGGTGGCGGGCGACAAGAAGCCCTTCGCGGAGGAGGTCCGCAGGATGGTGGGGGCGCCCGCCTCGCACAAGCTCATCGCCCTCGTGCCCCTCGGCTGGCCGGCGGAACACCCCCAGCCGAAGAAGCGCCCCCTCTCCAGCGTCCTCCACTGGGAGTCGTTCTAGCGCCGCCGGCGGCGCCGCTACCACTTCTTCCGGCGCCAGTAGGTCAGCAGGCCCACGACGGAGAGGGCGGCCAGGGCCATGACGATCCAGAAGGGCAGCCAGTGCTGGGAGCCCTTCTCGCCGAAGGGGAGCGAGACGTTCATCGAGAAGACGCTGACCACCAGGGTCGGCACCATGATGAGGATCGTGATGATGTTCAGCGTCTTGATGAGGACGTTGAGGTTGTTGCTCACGATCGAGGCGCGCGCGTCCATCAGGCTGGAGAGGATGCCCGAGAGGATCTCCGCCTGCCGGTAGCACTGGTTGTTCTCGATGGTCATGTCGTCCAGGAATTCCAGGTTCTCGGGCGTGAAGCCGATCTTGGCCGCGTTCATCTTGAGCTTGTCGATCACCACCCCGTTGGCATTGATCCCGTAGAGGTAGTAGACGAGGCTCTTCTCCAGGGTGAACATGTTCAGGAGGTAGCGGTTCTCCATCGACTCGCTGATCTTCTGCTCGAGCTCCCCGGCGATCACGTTGATGCCCTTGATGTGGTCCACGAAGTGGTTGGTCGTGCGGCTGAGGACGCGCAGGGCGACGTCGAGCGGCGTCCTCAGCTTCGTGAAGTGGCGCGAATCGAAGGTCTGGACGTCCTCGGTGCGCACGACCACGAGCCGGTTCGGGAAGAGGAAGAGCCCGTAGGACCAGACCTTGAAGAGGAAGTTGTCGGCGGACGAGTAGTTCTTCGGCCGCTTGAAGATGATGGCGACGTGGTCCTCCTCGAACTCCAGGCGCCCCAGCTCGTCCGGGTCGAGCGCGGAGGTCAGCGTGTGCTCGTCGATCCTGAAGGCCTCGATGAGCTGTTTCCTCTCGCCCTCGTCCGGGTTGGCGAAGACCAGGACGGGGGCGTCTTCGGCGCCGTTCTCCTGGAGCTTCCCGTCGGCGATCGTGTAGCGTCGGATCATCGTCGAAGCCTCCGTACCCGGGAAGGGGGCCCTCGCCGCAGGGCCCGAATGACTTGGGAACAGATTGTAGTCCGCCCCGGAAGGGCCGTCAACCGTGAAAATCCCCCCCCCGCCTGAGGCCTCCCCTCAGGGCAGGGTCTTGTGGGTCCCGTCGCAGAAGGCCTTGTTCTTGCTGCGCTTGCAGCCGCACCAGGCGGCCTTCTGGTCCTTGTCGAGGACCACCTTCAGGGGCGTGAGCCCGGTGCCGGAGGTCTTGTGCGAGCCGTCGCAGAACGGCTGCTTCTTGGAAAACCCGCACGCGCACCAGTGGTACTCCCCGGCCTTCATGTCCATCACGTACGGCATCTTCTGGGGAATGGCGGCATCGGCCATGGCTCCTCCTTTTCAATCCTGCCCCGATTCTAACTCCCCGGAGTCGGCGAATCATCCTTTCGCCGCCGGGGCCCCGGCCTTGCCTGCCTCCGTCCCCCAAGCTATGGTTGAGGGGGAATGAACCCCGGCCTCCCCCTCCTCCGGCGCGCCGCGCGGATCGCCCTTGCGGGATCGCTCGCCGCCTCGGCCCTCCTCTTCGCGCTCGCCGCGGCGCTCCGGTCGTTCGGGTACGTCCGCACCCAGCTCCTCCTGACCTTCCTCGGCCTCGCGGCGGGCGCGGTCATCGCCGACATCGCCCTCGGGGGGTGGAAGACCGCCCCTCTGCGGGCCCGCACGGCGATCGGCTCGCTCCTCGCCTCGCAGGCCTTCTACCTCCTCCTCGTGTGGACCGACTGGAAGATGGGGCCCGCCCTCTGGCGGCTCTGGTGGATCTCCATGGCCGCCTCCGTCACGTCCGCGCACCTCCTGGGCCTCCGCGCCGCGTCGTCTGCCGCCGCGGGCCGGGTCGAGCGGGCCACGGCGGCGTGCGCCCTCCTCTCCGGGCTCCTCGCGGGGACGCTGGCGCTGAGCCCGAGGATCCCGCCGGAACCCGGGGCGTGGTTCCTCGGGACCTACGGCGCCCTCGCGGGGGCCTCCGTGGCGGGCTCCATCGCCGTCTGGCGCCTCCGCGCGCGGCGGGCCTCCGAGCCGAGCCCGATGCCCCGCTGGGCCCGGTTCTCGTGGGCCGCCGCCGGCGCCGCCGCCGTCTTCATGGCGGGCTACTACCTGGGGGGCGCGGGCCGGGGGCCCCAGGGCATGGCCGAACTCTTCCCCTCGGCGCTCGCGGGGCTCTCGCCCGAGCAGCTCGAGGCCCAGGTGCGCTCCGACCTCGACCGCCTCAAGACCGTCGCCTCCGGGCTGGACGACCTCGCCCGGAAATCCGAGGCCCTCCGGAGGGAGCTCCAGGCCGCCCTCCAGGCGGAGGGCCGCGACTACTACCGGCCCCTGGAGGACGACCGGATCCGGTCCCAATTCCTGAGCTACCTCTCCTTCCGGTCCGCGCTCCTGCGCCTCGTGGCCGCCTACACCGGCCTCGAGCCCGCCCGCGATCCCCCGCTCCGCCCCCGATGCCTCCTGGCGGGCTGCGCCGCGCTGTTCGTGGCGCTGCTGCTGGCGCTCGACCTCGG
>CAYNDR010000304.1:0-8063 GCA_964395295.1 uncultured Planctomycetales bacterium | reverse complement strand
CGTCGGGGGAGCGGCGGTGGGCTACCTCTGGTGCGGCGTCCTCTCGGCGGAGGTGCGCGGGAATCCCGCGGCCCGGTACGTCCTCTTGGGGGCGCTGGCCCTGCCTCTGCTGGCGATCCTCTGGAGGCTCCTGCTCAACAAGCTCTCCATCCGCTACCGCCTCACGAACTACCGGCTCTTCCAGGAGACGGGCATCCTCTCCCGCCACGCCAACGAGGTCGAGCTCGTGCGCGTGGACGACGTCTCCGTCCGCCAGAACCTGATCCAGCGGATCTTCAACGTGGGGGTGGTCGTCGTGATCTCTCCCACCGACCAGACCGAGCCCCGGCTGGAGCTCGAGGGGATCGAGAACCCCATCGAGGTCAAGGAGCAGATCCGCTCCTGCGTGCGCAAGCGCCGCGAGCGGTCGCTCCACGTGGAGTCGCTGTAGGTGGCGTCCCCCCGCAACCGCACGCTCCGCCTCACGGCCGAGGAGCGCCGCGAGCCCGTGCCGGCCCTGACGGCCCGCCCCGTCCCGGACGGGATCTACTGCGGCGACGCTCTGGAGGGGCTCCGGTGCGCCCCGGCGGCCGACCTCCTCTTCGCCGACCCGCCGTACGACCGGGAGCCCGAGTGGCACGCCCGGTGGATCGCGGAGGCCGCGCGGGCCCTGCGCCCGGGGGGATCGATCTACGTCTGCTGCGACTGGCGCCTCTCGGGCGCGATCCAGTCGATCCTGGGACAGCACTTCAAGGTGCGCAACCGGATCACGTGGCGGCGGGAGAAGGGGCGCGGCGCCCGGCGCAACTGGAAGCAGTGCATGGAAGACGTCTGGTTCGCCACGAAAGGCGACGGCTACACGTTCAACCTCGTCAAGTGGAAGAAGCCGGTGGTCGCCCCCTACCGCGCGGACGGGAAGCCCAAGGACTGGGTGGAGGAGGGCGGCGAGCGCTACCGCTGGACGCATCCCTCGAACATCTGGGTGGACCTCTGCGTCCCGTTCTGGTCCATGCCCGAGAACACGGCGCACCCGTACCAGAAGCCGGAGAAGCTGGTCGAGCGGGCGGTCCTGGCCTCGAGCAACCCGGGAGACCTGGTCCTGGACCCGTTCGCGGGCTCGGGGACCGCGGCGGCGGTGGCGCGGCGGCACGGGCGGCGGTTCCTGGGATTCGAGATCGATCCCGACTGGGTGCGCGTGGCGCTCAAGCGGCTCAAGGTCCGCGGCTGAAACCGCCCCCTGGCCGGCGCGAAAGGATTGACAGGGGGCGGGGTGCAGTATGTATTACTTTGCCTATAATCCTTCCGGAGCAGGCGGGAATCGGGGATCCAGGGTCGGGTCCCCGCCGCCCCCGCCCGGGAGGGAGGGGAGGGGGTGAAGCCTTCGTACCAAGATGCTATAATCCTGGTTCGGAGGCGGGCCGTTCAGGCATCGGGCCTTCTTGGCCGGAGGCGGACGCCTCTCCGGCTGCGGCCCATGGCTTGGGTCGGATTGGATATTCCTGGGGGTTTGCAAATGGCCTGGTACGCGGACAATTCCCTCTCGATCGGAAGGACCCCGCTCGTCCGGATCAACCGGATCGCGAAGGGCCTGGGCGCGGCCTTCCTCGGGAAGATCGAGGGGCGGAACCCCGCCTACTCCGTCAAGTGCCGGATCGGGGCGGCCATGATCTGGGACGCCGAGAAGCGGGGGCTGCTCAAGCCGGGAATGGAGATCATCGAGCCCACGAGCGGCAACACGGGGATCGCGCTGGCCTTCGTGGCGGCCTCCCGGGGCTATCCGCTGACGCTCACGATGCCCGAGACGATGAGCCTCGAACGGCGCAAGGTCCTCCAGGCGCTGGGGGCGAAGCTCATCCTGACGGAGGGCGCCAAGGGGATGCCGGGCGCCGTGGCCCGGGCGGAGGCGATCGCCGGCTCCGACCCCGGGAAATACTGCCTCCCCCAGCAGTTCAAGAACCCGTCCAACCCGGCGATCCACGAGGCCACCACCGGGCCGGAGATCTGGGAGGACACGGACGGCGCGGTCGACGTCCTGGTCTCCGGCGTGGGGACGGGCGGCACGATCACGGGGATTTCCCGCTTCATCAAGAAGACGAAGGGGAAGCCGATCCTGTCCGTGGCCGTGGAGCCGGCCAGGAGCCCCGTGATTTCCCAGAAGCTCGCGGGCAGGCCGCTCCAGCCGGGCCCCCACAAGATCCAGGGGATCGGGGCCGGCTTCGTCCCGGACATCCTCGACCTGTCGCTGGTGGACCGGGTGGAGCAGGTGTCCGACGAGGAGTCCATCGAGTACGCCCGGCGCCTCGCGCTGGAGGAGGGGATCCTCGCCGGGATCTCCTGCGGGGCGGCCATGGCCGCCGCCGTCCGGCTGGCCCGCGACCGGGCCTTCGACGGCAAGACGGTCGTCGTGATCCTGCCCGACTCCGGCGAGCGTTACCTGTCGACCGTCCTGTACGAGGGCCTGCTTTAGGACGGCGGATTTCCCCTGCCCTCCTGTGGGGGACCGGGGCGGCAAGCCGGCCCCGGCGGGGCCGGGGGTACCGAGGAAGGAAGAAGGACGAAGATGAGCGAGAAAAAGTGGAGGTTCGACACGGCGGTCATCCACGGCGCGCAGACGCCGGGGGAGTGGAAGGGCGCGACCCTGGCGCCGATCTATCAGGCCGCCTCGCACCGGTTCGACACCGCCGAGGAGCTTTCCGAGGTGTTCGCCGGGAAGAGGCCCGGCTTCATCTACCAGCGCCTGCGCAACCCGACCAACCAGCTCCTGGAGAAGCGGCTGACCCTGCTCGAGGAGGGCCTCGACGCGGTGGTCACGGGATCGGGCATGGCCGCCGTCACGGACGCCATGCTCGCGATCTGCCGGTCCGGGGACGAGGTCGTCTCCGGCAACTCCCTGTTCATGTCCACCTTCCTCCTGGAGAACAACGTCTTCCAGAAGCTGGGGATCAAGGTCAGGCTGGTCGAGAGCGGCGACCTGGAGGCCTGGAAGAAGGCGGTCCATCCCGCCACCCGGCTCCTGTTCGTGGAGACGATCGGGAATCCGAAGATGGACGTGGCCCCCATCCCGGACCTCGCCCGGCTGGCCCACGCCAACCAGGCTCCCCTGATCGTGGACAACACGCTGGCCACGCCTTACCTGTTCCGCCCGATCGAGCACGGCGCGGACATCGTGCTCCACTCCACCACCAAGTACATCAACGGCCACGGCTCGGCCGTGGGCGGGGTGGTGATCGATTCCGGGCGGTTCGAGTGGCCCGAGGACAAGTACCCGGACTTCAAGCTCTTCAAGGAGCGCAAGGGCAAGCTGGCCTACATCGACAAGGTCTGGCGCGAGATCCACATCAACTTCGGCACGACCCAGTCGCCTTTCCAGTCCTACCTGACCCTGATCGGGCTGGATACCCTGGCCCTGCGCATGGAACGGCACCTGAGCAACGCGGCGAAGCTGGCCGATTTCCTGGGCCGGCACCCGAGGGTGAAATGGGTGAACTACCCCGGCCTGGCCGGGAGCCCCTTCCACGAGAGGGCGAAGGCCCTGTTCCAGGGCAAGGGGTTCGGCGCGCTGATGACCTTCGGCCTGGAAGACGAGAAGGCCTGCTTCGACTTCATCCGCAGGGTCAAGCTCGCCTACCACCTGGCCAACCTGGGCGACTGCAAGACGCTGGTCATCCATCCCTGGTCGTCCCAGTACATCGGCTTCGTGGAGGAGGCGCGGCGGGCCAACGGGATCACCCCGGACCTCGTGCGCGTCTCCGTGGGCATCGAGGCGATCGAGGACATCCTGGAGGATTTCGACCAGGCGCTGCGCGCCTCGCCGGCGTGACGGCCCCGCAAGGGAGACGAACCGTGGCGCAAGACGCGTTCCAGAGCAGCGACAGCGTCCGCAGCGGCAAGCCGCTCCGGCACGCCCAGTCGGCGGCGTTCGAGGGGCCGATCGCCCTCGAGCTCGGGGGGCGGCTCCCGTCCGTCACCGTCGTCTACGAGACCTACGGCCGCCTCAACGAGGCGCGCGACAACGCCGTCCTCGTCGGCCACGCGATCAGCGGGGACTCCCACGTGGCCCGCCACGGCCCGGACGACGATCCCGGCTGGTGGGACGTCGTGGTCGGTCCCGGCAAGCCGATCGACACCGACCGCTGGTTCGTGGTCTGCCCGAACCTCCTGGGGAGCTGCCGGGGGACCACGGGGCCCAACAGCAGGAACCCGGAGACGGGCAGGCCCTACGGCGCCGACTTCCCCACCATCACCATCGGCGACATGGTGGAGGTCCAGAGGCGCCTCGTGGACCACCTGGGGATCCGGACGCTCCACGCCGCGCTCGGGGGTTCCATGGGCGGCCACCAGGTCCTCACCTGGGCCGTGCGCCACCCCGACCGCCTCCGCAACGCCGTGCCCATCGCCACCAGCCCCCGGCTGACGACCCAGGCGCTGGCCTTCGACGTCGTGGGCCGGAACGCCATCCGGCGGGACCCGGACTTCCGGGGGGGGCAGTACTACGGCCGCAAGGCCTCCCCCTCCGTGGGCCTCGCCCTCGCCCGGATGCTCGGCCACATCACCTACCTCTCGCCTCAGGCCATGAGCGAGAAGTTCGAGGCGGACCGCCTCCAGCCGCGGGAGGTCGCCACCGAGTTCGAGAAGCGCTTCTCCGTGGGCTCCTACCTCGCCTACCAGGGCGACCGGTTCGTGGAGCGCTTCGACCCGAACAGCTACGTCGCGCTCTCGATGGCGATCGACCTGTTCGACCTCGGCCGGACGCCCGAGGAGCTGGCCGAGCGCCTCGGCCGAAGCCGGTGCCGCTGGCTCGTCCTGAGCTTCACCAGCGACTGGCTCTTCCCCCCGGCCCAGTCGCAGGAGATCGTGGACGTCCTCCTGCGGCTCGGCAAGCCGGTCCGCTACTGCAGTGTCCGGAGCGACTGCGGGCACGACGCGTTCCTCCTGGAGGACAACCTGGCCGTCTACGGGGAGCTCATCCGCGCGCACCTCGAGGACGGCGCCGGAGGGGGGGCGGCGGACGCCGACGACGACGTCTACCCCCGCAGCCCGACGAGCATCTTCCACCCCCACCGGCTCGACTACGACCGGATCCTCGACCTCATCCCGCCGGAGGCGAGCGTCCTGGACGTGGACTGCGGCCCGGGCGGCCTCCTCTCCCGCCTGAAGCGCCGGGGGAACCCCCGCCTCGCGGGGATCGAGCTCGACGAGCAGGCCGTGCTCGAGGCCGTCCGGCGCGGGCTGGACGTGGTGCAGGGGGACGCCAACCGGGGGCTGGCGGCGTTCGGCACGGGGCAGTTCGACTTCGTGGTCCTCTCCCAGACCCTGCAGGCCGTCCGGGACGTGGAGCGCGTGGTGGCCGACATCCTCCGGGTGGGCCGGCGGTGCATCGTGAGCTTCCCGAACTTCGCCTACCACAAGCTGCGCGCGATGCTGGCCGAGCAGGGGCGGGCCCCGGAGTCCCCGGGCCTGCTCCGCTACAAGTGGCACGACACGCCGAACATCCGCTTCTTCTCCATCGACGACTTCGAGGCGTTCTGCCGGGAGCGGGGCATCCGGATCCACCAGTCGGTCGCCCTGGACCTCGAGTCCGGGCGCGAGGTGAAGGAGGATCCGAACCGGATGGCCGACATGGCGATCTTCGTGCTCAGCCGGTGAGGTCAGGGCCGCCGGACGCCGGACCTCGCGCACCGGCGGCGGACGGGGCACTCCCCGCAGAGCGGCCCGATCGGGCGGCAGACCGCCTTGCCGTGCGCCACGAGGACCTCGTTGAGGATGAGCCACAGGCGCCGCGGCACGATCTCCCGGAGCCGCCGCTCGGTCTGCTCCGGGGTGCGGGTGCGGACCCACCCGAGCCGGTTCGAGACGCGGTGGACGTGGGTGTCCACGGGGACCGCGGGCTCGCCGAAGGCGTAGACCAGGACGCAGGAGGCGACCTTGCGGCCGACGCCGGGGAACTCCAGGAGCCCCTCCATCGTGCGCGGGACCTCCCCGAGCGCCAGCACCCGCCGCGCCGCCTCCGTGACGTAGCGGGCCTTGGTCCGGTAGAAGCCGATGGGCTTGAGGATCCGCTCCACCGCGCGGAGGTCCGCCCGCGCCAGCGCCCGCGCCGTGGGGAACCGCCGGAAGAGCGCCGCCGTAACCCGGGCGGTCATCTCGTCCCGGGAGCGCGCCGAGAGGATCGTCCCCACGAGGTGCCGGAAGGGGGAGGCGCGGCGGGCCTTCCAGCCGCCGAGCATCGTGAGCGGATAGCGGCCGGCGAGGGTTTCGAGGACGCGCGCGGCCTTACGCACTCAGATCCTTGCCGGTCAGCACGCGGTAGGCCTCGAGGTACTTCTCGGTCGTCTTGCGGACCACGTCGTCCGGGAGCGCCGGCCCGGGGGGCTTCTTGTCGAACCGGATCGATTCCAGGTAGTCCCGCACGAACTGCTTGTCGTAGGAGGGCGGCGCGATGCCCACCTGGTAGCCGCTCCGGGGCCAGTAGCGGGACGAGTCGGGCGTGAGGACCTCGTCCACGAGCGTGACCTTCCCGTTCACGAGGCCGAACTCGAACTTGGTGTCGGCGAGGATGACGCCCTTCGTCTCGGCGTAGTCCGCCGCCTTCTTGTAGATGGAGAGCGTGAGGTCGCGCAGGGTCTCGGCCGTCTCCTTCCCGACGGTCTTGGCGACCACGTCGAACCCGATGTTCTCGTCGTGCCCCTTCTCCGCCTTGGTGGAGGGGGTGAAGAGGGGGCGGTCGAGCTTCGAGGCCTGCCGGAGGCCCTTGGGGAGAGGGATGCCGCAGACGGCGCCCGAGGCCTGGTAGTCCTTCCACCCGCTGCCGATGAGGTAGCCGCGGGCCACGCACTCCACGGGGAAGGTCTTCGCCTTCCGGACGAGCATGGCGCGGTCGCGGAGGGCGTCCGCGTGGCGGCGCGCCTCGGGGGGCATCTCCTCAACCTCGCAGGTGATCATGTGGTGGGGGACGCCGAGGAAGCCGAACCAGAAGGCGGAGAGCCGGTTGAGGACCTTGCCCTTGAAGGGGACGCCGTTGGCCATGACCACGTCGAACGCGCTGAGGCGGTCCGTGGTCACGATGAGCAGGGTCTCCCCGAGGTCGTACATGTCGCGGACCTTGCCGCGGGAGACGAGCTTGAGGCCGGCCAGATCCGACTTGACGAGCACGGATTCCATCGCCCTGCCCTCCAAAGGCCGGGCGGATTATAGCGGGGGGCGGGGGGGACTGTCCACCGCTCAGGCGCGGTTGAGGTGGCAGAGCCCGAGCGCGATCGCATCGGCCGCGTCGGGGGGCGGGAGCTCGCGGAGGCCGAGGATGATCTTCACCATGCGCTGGACCGTCTCCTTGGTGGCCCGGCCGCTGCCGCTGACGGTCTTCTTGATCTCGGCGGGGGAGTAGTCGAAGACCCGCGCGCTGGCGGCGGCGGCGGCGAGCATGCAGACGGCCCGGCCGGCGTTGAGCGTCATCGCGTCGGCCACGCTCTTCCCGACGAAGGGGCGCTCGATGACCACCTGGCGGGGGCGGTGGCGGCGGAAGAGCCGCTCGATCCCCTTGTGGATGTGCAGGAGCCGCTCCGGGAGGTCCTTGCCGCGGACGAAGACGATCCCGCATTCGGTCATCCGCTCGTCGCGCCGGTCGGTCTCGAAGACCGCGTATCCGGTCCGCCGCGTGCCGGGGTCGATGGCGATCACTTTCATGGAAGGGGCATTAGAGCAAAAGTGCACCGGGGTCGGCAACAGAAGTTCGCCGTGCCGTGACGAAGAGCGTGCAGGCGTGGCGGCGGTCGGCCAGGAAACGGCCCAGGCCGAAGCGGAGCCCCAAGAGGACATGGGCCGCGAGCCTCTTGAGCAGGGCCCGGCCGGGAGACGGCGGGGCGGCCTCGCCGGCGGGTCCGCCGGCGGGCCTCCCGGCGCGGCGGCGGCCCAGCCACCTGAGGGCGCGGCGCTGCCACTCCACGTTGAGCCGCCTTACCCGCACGTCCCGGAATCCGAGGCGCTCAAGCAGCGTCCGGAGCGCCGCCTCCGAGAAATGCCAGAGGTGCTCGGGCGCCCCCAGCGGGCCCGCCTCCGCCCATGCCGGACATGAAGGAATCGACGTT
>CAYNDR010000303.1:839-8070 GCA_964395295.1 uncultured Planctomycetales bacterium | reverse complement strand
CCGCCCGTATCTTATCGGAGCGGAGGGGCCGCGGCAAGCGGCACTCTCGGAGGCCGCTTTTCGAGGCGGGCCCGCCGGGGTGTGTGCTAGAATCCTTCTGGCCGTTCAAGCGGCCTCGCGGTCAGCAGGCAACGGCCGGCGGCGCGGTCCCCTCCGGCCGATGCCCGATGTCCGAAGCGCGGGATGCCCTTGAACGATCGCGGGTCTTGCCGATGAAGCCGGCGCGGTTCCTCTGCATGTGCGGGGTGGTGCACGAGCAGGCGCGGGAGAAGGCCCTGGACGCCCTCGGCGTGGCGCGGTGGCGGTGCACGGACTGCCGGCGCCGGTTCGTCCTGACGTTCGACCCGCCCGACACCTTCCAGGCCATCTTCATCGACCCCAACGTGAAGGAGGGTGAGACGCGCGAGACGGGGCCGGGGAAGAGGGCCCCGTCGCCCAGACAGCCGATGCCCCCTCCGGCCATCGAGTACGCTTGCCGGTGCGGGGAGAAGATGGTCGCGCACTCGTGGATGTTCAACACGTCGTCGGCCTGCCGCCGCTGCGGGGCCACGCTCTACCTGGCCCTCAAGTACAGCTACCGGAGGGCCCGCCACGTGATCGTGCCGGAATACCCCGCGAAGGCCTGAGGATCACGCCGAAGTTTTATCCTCGCCCGGCCGAAACTGTCGTTATATAGTAAACCCCGGGTCCCGCGGCGGATCCGCGGGCCCGGCGAAAGACACAAGGGAGAAGATGGAATGAAGACGACGCGACGGGATTTCGTGAAGAAGGCTTCCGTCGTGACGGCGGGGGCCCTGGCCGGGTGCGCGATCCCCGCCTGCCACGCCGTGGGCCAGGACCAGACGATCACGGCGGGCCTGATCGGCTGCGGCGGCCGGGGGACGGGCGCCGCGGGGGATTTCCTCAATTCCTCCCGGAACGTCCAGATCGTCGCGGTGGGCGACGCGTTCCAGGACCGCGCGGAAAACGCGCGGAAGCAGTTGAGCAAGCACGAGGGATTCAAGGTCGACGACGCCCACTGCTTCGCGGGGCTGGACGCCTACAAGAAGGTCATCGAATCGGGCGTGGACATGGTGATCCTGGCGACCCCGCCGGGATTCCGCTCGATCCACTTCGAGGCGGCGATCGAGGCCGGGAAGCACGTCTTCATGGAGAAGCCCGTGTGCGTGGATCCCGCGGGGGCCCGCCGGGTGATGGCGGCCGGGGAAAAGGCCAAGGCGAGGAAGCTGGCCGTGGTGGCCGGGACCCAGCGGCGGCACCAGAAGGGCTACGTGGAGACGGTGAAGGCGATCCACGACGGCGCGATCGGCGAGGCCGTGGCGGGCTTCTGCTACTGGAACGGCGGCGGCGTCTGGGTGCACCCGAGGAAGGAGGGGTGGAAGGACCTCGAGTGGCAGATGCGCAACTGGTACTACTTCACCTGGCTCTGCGGCGACCACATCGTGGAACAGCACATCCACAACATCGACGTCATGAACTGGGTGCTCAAGGCGCACCCCCTCAAGGCCACGGCGGCGGGAGGCCGTCAGGTGCGGGTGGCGCCCGAGTTCGGGCACATCTACGACCACTTCGGGGTGGACTACGAATACCCCAACGGCGTGCACGTCCTGAGCATGTGCCGCCACTGGCCCGGCTGTCCCGGCAACGTGAGCGAGTACGTGATCGGATCCAAGGGGAAGAGCGACTGCGGCAGGAAGGCCGGCGAATTCAGGGCCCCCGGCGGCGGGAAGAACCCGTACGTCCAGGAGCACACGGACCTGGTGGACAGCATCCGGGCGGGGATCCCGCTGAACGAGGCCCAGCAGGTGGCGGAGAGTTCCCTTTCCGCGGTCATGGGCCGCGAGGCGGCCTACACCGGCCAGGCGATCGCCTGGGACGACTTCCTGAAGTCCGACATGGACCTGATGCCCAAGAACCTGGACTGGGACATGAAGCTTGAGGTCCCCCCCGTGGCGATGCCGGGGAAGAATGCGTAGGGGCCCGGAAAGATCCTGGAGGAGCGAACGACCATGGAATACAACGCGGGATACAAGGCCCAGGAGACGATCAAGGTCGGCCTGGTGGGCTGCGGCGGGCGGGGCACGGGCGCGGCGGAGAACTGCCTGAACTCCGCGCCGAACCTCCAGCTCGTGGCCATGGCGGACATGTTCGAGGACCGGCTGAAGAAGTCCCGCCGGCAGATGGCGGCCGCGGGCCACGCGGGCTACAAGGTCACCGACGAGAACTGCTTCTCCGGCTTCGACGCCATCAGGAAGATGCTCGATTCGGGCGTGGACGTCGTCCTCCTGGCCACGCCCCCGGGGTTCCGGCCCATGCACCTCGAGATGGCCGTGAACGCGGGGAAGCACGTCTTCATGGAGAAGCCGTGCGGGGTGGACCCCGCGGGGTGCCGCAAGGTGATCGCGGTCGGGGAGAAGGCCAAAGAGAAGAAGCTGAGCATCGTGGCGGGGACCCAGTACCGGCACCAGGCGAGCTTCCAGGAGACGATCAAGCGCATCCACGCCGGCGCCATCGGCGAAGTCCTGGGCGGCCGGATCTACTACAACACGGGGACGACCTGGAGCCAGCCGCGGAAGGAAGGGATGAGCGACATGGAGTGGCAGCTCCGCAACTGGCTCTACTTCTCCTGGCTCTCCGGCGACCAGATCATCGAACAGCACGTCCACACGGTCGACGTCATGTGCTGGCTCATGAAGGGGCACCCCGTGAAGGCCTCGGGGGTGGGGGGACGGCAGGTCCGGGTGGAGCCGGAGTACGGGAACGTCTACGACCACTTCTTCGTGGACTACGAGTTCGAGGGCGGGGCCCACGTCCTGAGCATGTGCCGCCAGATGGCCAACTGCGCCAACCTCGTGGGCGCGTTCTTCGTGGGGTCCAAGGGCGCGGTGGACCCCTACCAGGCCGAGATCACGGGGGCGGAGCCGTGGAAGTCCCCGGAGAAGCCCTCGATCAAGGACGCCTACATCAAGGAGCACACCGTGCTCATCGAGAGCATCCGCAAGGGCCAGCCCGTCAACGAGGCGGCCCAGCTGGCGGAGAGCACGCTGGCGGGGGTCCTCGGGCGCGAGGCGGTGTACACCGGCCAGACCGTCACCTGGGACCAGGTGGCCAATTCCGACATGAGCCTGATGCCGGAGAAGCTGGAGCTGGGCCCGATCCCGATGCCGCCCGTGCCGATGCCGGGGAAGAGAAAGTAGGATGCGTTCAGGGATGGTATGCGTTCAGCCCCTGGTTGTGGCCAGAATCGAGAATCAAGAATCGAGAATGGATTTCCCCCCGTACCCCCCCCCGGGGGGCAGGGTGGACGAGTCATTGATTCCATGCTGTTCCTGAACGGTTACGGGATTAATCCGTTCTCAGTCCCGTTCCAGGAGGGTGGTGAAGTGCCGGGTCTGCGCCTTCCTCCGGCGGCCGCCGTGGCCAGGGCGTCGGGGGCGACATCCCGTCCGTGGCCACTACCGTGAAGGTGGCCCTGTGGCCGTGGACTGGGGCACGAAACAGCCGGTCACTTCACCTGTTCAGGAAAATGCTGGCGATTCCTGTCAAACCACGATTTCCAGCTGGCGACATCGGATCCAAGGTCCTGGCCGGTGAGTTCCTTCAAGGCCTTCGCGTATTCCGCCGCATAGGGCGATGTTGAGCGAGGCATGTTGTTGATAATAAGCTGAATGGTGTCTTTTCGCCCAAGGCTAGCCAATGCCTTGGGTGCTGTTTCACCGGGTCTGAAGCCGTCCTGCAGGGCCTCAATGAAAATCTGAGCTACTGGAGGGTCGCCGAGCTCAAAGAGATTGACGGCAGAATCATGCCGGATCTCCATGTCTCCCTCGGTTGAATCGCGTACCGCTCTCAAGGCATCGATCACTGAATTGTGGAGATCTTTGTGCCGCCCAAGCCAACCCAGACCCGTGCAAGCCCATTTCCGTACTCGGATGTCGATGTGCTTGAGTGAAGCGATCAGCAAAGGGAAGGCCTTGGGATGGTTCATGTAGGATGCGGTGCTGATGGCATCAGATCGGATTCCGCTATCCTCGATATCAAGCGCTGCGGCCAACACCGGGAGGAGGTCAGGCCTTGAACTGGAGCGTTCGGGTGTGGGTGCACCTGTATTCCATGTGGCAACCATCCTAATTCCTATCATCATTTCTTGCCTTTTTTCTGGGCCGCCCTCCCGTAGATCGCGAAGGAGAAGCGTGTTTCTCTTTATGGTTTCTTGGTCAAGAGCAGCGTTGTATTCCTCTACGATAGCCTTCCTTTTGGCTTTACCCTCATCGTGGCGAATCGCCTGGATAATGCCAAGGGCTCGCACCCGTACGTTTCTTTCGGGGGCATTAAGGAGAGGAAGAAGCTCTGGAATAGCGGGAGAGCCGACATATTTCAGCCCATCGGCAGCTGTTTCGTGATCTCCGGGTTTGTCCGATCGAAGCTTCTCCAAAAGGGGACGAATCCGAGTTGCTGGATCATCTTGGGAACAAAGAATAGCCAATGCAACAATTGTTGCGAATGAACTCATAGAGTCGCAGGGATTCTAACCCAACTTTGACAGTATAAAATGTCTTACGTGTGGCATGGGAGTTTTTTACCGCCAGGTTTTGGCCGGCCGGCCATCTGGGGCGTCTCTACACCGGCTGTGCCAGAGTGGGCGGCTTGACCCCGGCCGCGGTGAAGATCGTGCCGGCCCAACCCCCCAGCGGAGTGCGCATGAGATACTTCCCTCCTGGCCGGCCAGGAGGCCCGGAAGGATCGCCAGGACCGCAAGGGACCGCATCGTCACCTCTCCTCCGGCCCGATCCCGCCTCATCCCTCGGACAATCCCCAGATCATCTCTTCCGGGACGCTCGCCGCGTATGCCGCATTCCTCCCCCCACCCTCGGCCATCCCTCCCCGAAGGCCCAGGACGAGCCCTTCCTCCCCTGCAACTTCCCCTCGGCCGGCCCGCCGCTGAGCTGACCGTGCGGCCGTTCAATCCCGCTCCAGGAGGGTGGCGAAGTACCGCGTCTGCGCCTTCCTCCAGCGCCCTCCCTCCTTCCAGCGGCAAAGCGCCTCGACGGCGGGCAGGTCCTCGGCCAGCTTGAGGCCCCGTTCGCGCCCCATCACCGAGACCGCCGTCGCCAGCGCGTCGGCCGACATGCCGTCCGGGGCCACGACCGTGACGGCGGCGCTGTCGGCCAGCCCGTGGCCCGTCTTCGGGTCCACGATGTGCGAGTAGCGGCGGCCCTCCAGCTCAACGAACTGCTCCGCGTCCCCCGAGGTGGCCACGCCGCAACGGGAGACGATCAGCATCCCCGCGCCCTCCTCGCCGACCTGGATCCGCCAGCCGGCCTTCCCCGGCGGCGGCTCGCCCAGGGACATCCCGCCCCCCGTGTCCACCAGGGCGTTCCGGATCCCCAGCTTCGCCACCGCCGCCCGCGCGCGGTCGCAGGCGTAGCCCTTGGCGATCCCCCCGAGATCGAGCCGCATGCCCTCCTTCCTGAGCTCCGCCGTGCGCCGGGACGGATCGAGGACGAGGAGGGAAGGGCCCACCTTCGAGAGCGCCGCCTCAAGCTCCGCGCGGTCGGGGAACTTCCGCTCCTTCCGCGCCCGCCGCCAGAGCGCCACGACCGGCCCGACCGTCACGTCGAAGGCCCCGCCGGTGAGTTCGGCGTGCCGCTGGGAGGCGCTGAGGATCTCCCAGAGCGGATCGGTGACGTGCTGGGGACCCTGTCCGGCCATCCTGCAGAGGAGGCTCAGCTCGCTCCCCTCCTTGTAGTCGCTCATCCGGTCGTCTACCGCGGCGAGTTCCCGGAAGGCCGCCTTAGACGCCTCCCGCGCCTCCTCCGGGGTCCCGGCGTAGAGCACGATGCGGCAGATCGTCCCCATGTGGGGTTCCATGAACTCGAACCTTGCCAGGGGGACGGCCTCGGGTAGAATGCACCCCGCCAGGGGGAGGAGCAGGGCGCTCCGAAGGAGTATTTTCATCGGCGCTCCACCTTAGCCGAATCCCATGACCGGCCGCAAGCGAAGTTTGAGCCAGACGGGCGGCCCCTGCCGCCTGAGCGGCGATCCCGGCCGGGCGCGGCTCCTCGGACACTGCCTCGCGGTGGACCCCGACGCGGAGCTTCCCTTCACCCACGGCTTCCACGCCTACCCGGCCCGGATGCACCCCGAAACGGCCTCCCGCGCGCTGGAACACTTCCCGGGCCGGCGCGTCTTCGATCCCTTCGTGGGATCGGGCACCACGGCCGTGGAGGGCGTGCGGCGCGGCCGGCCGTTCACCGGCTTCGACGTCTCGAACGTGGCCGTCGAGATCGCCTGGATCCGGACGCGCGTCCTGCGCCCGGAGGCCTGCCGGCGCGTGGGCTGGGCGGGGAACCGCATCGCCGGGCGGGGCCTGGCGGAACGGATCCCGCCTTTCGACCTGCCCGACTGGGCGCGGAAGGAGAGGGAGTGGTACAGCCCGCACACGCTCCGCGAGATATGCATGCTCAAGGCCCTGATCGATGCGGAGAAGGACGCGCCCCTCCGGCGGATCCTCACCGGCGTCCTTTCCTCGATCGTGGTGAGGTTTTCCAGGCAGGCGAGCGACAGCGTTCCGCGGCCCGACGCCCGGCACCGGCCGCGGCCTCCGGGGACCGCCTTCCGCGCGTTCCGGGACCGCTGTGCCGAACTGGCGGGGATGCTCCTGGACCTGGGATCGGACCTGCACAGGAAGGGCGTGGGATTCGCGGAGCCGGACCTGCGGAGGGCGGACAGCCGCCAGGAGACGCTCCCGCCCTCATCGGTGGACCTCATCCTGACGTCGCCGCCCTACGCGGGGACGTACGACTACGCGCGGCACCAGGCCCGCCGCCATCCGATCTTCGGCGGCGGGGAGGAGTTCTCGCGGGAGCACGAGATCGGCTCGCGCCGGAGCGCCGCCCGCGGCTACCGGGAGGACATGGAGGCCTGCCTCCGCGGGATGCTCCGCGCGCTTGCCCCGGAGGGCCGGATCCTGATGCTCCTGGGAGACGGGACCGTCGAGGGAAGGCCGCTCCCGGCGGACCGTCTGATGGCGGAACTGGCCGGGAAGCTGGGAGCGCGGGCCACGGCCTCGGCCTCCCAGGTCCGGCGCGACTGGAGCGGCGGCCCGCCCCGCCGGGAGCACCTGATCCTGGTGGAGAAGGCGCCTTAGAACGCCTAACAAAATGACCCTCACCACAAAGGCACCAAGGGCACAAAGAAGAATAGATATCACTCGTCCCCCCTTGATCCCCCC
>CAYNDR010000303.1:0-776 GCA_964395295.1 uncultured Planctomycetales bacterium | reverse complement strand
GAACAGGTAGACCACGCTCGTGCTCACCTCGAGCGGATCGGCCGTGGTCACGATCAGGTCCGCGTCCTTCCCGGCCTCCAGGCTCCCCAGGCGATCGGCCACCCCGAGGATCTCCGCGGGGTAGAGGGTCACCGCCTTCAAAGCCTCGTCCCGGTCCAGGCCGTAGGCGGCGGCCCACGCCGCGTGGTAGGGGGTGTTGCGTGAGTTCCCGCTGAAGGTCTGCGCCGAGCTGATCGCGAACCGGACGCCCGCCGCCGACAGGCGCGCGGCGTTGGAGAACGCGGAGTCGTAGGGGTCATGCCGCTCCAGGGGGATCTGCATCACGCCGCCGATGATGACGGGGACCTTCTTTTCCGCCAGGAGTTTCGCCGCCTTCCAGGCCTCCCGGCCCCCCGAAAGGACCGGAGTGAGCCCGAGTTCCTCGGCGAACTTGACGGCCGCCCTGATCTCCCGCGCGCGGTCGGCATGGAAGACCACGGGGCGCTCGCGCCGCACGTAGGGAAGCAGGGCCTCGATCTTGAGGTCGCGGCCCCGGCCGGGATCGTAGCGCCGGGCCGCCTCGAAGGGCTCACGGAGCTCCTTCAGCCGCTTTTCGTCTTCCGCCTTGGACTCCTCCGTCCCCTCCTGCCGGGGGAAATTCACGTGGAGCGCGAAGACCTCCTTCACGGCCATCTCGCGGGGGACCCATCCGTCCAGGCGGATGACCGCGCCCTGGCCGGAGATGAGGCCTCCTTGGGGGGCCGTGAGGACGGCGGAGATCCCGTTGGCCCGGGTGA
>CAYNDR010000302.1:0-8082 GCA_964395295.1 uncultured Planctomycetales bacterium | reverse complement strand
CCTCGGCGGGATTTACACCCGCTGGTCGGCGACAGCTTGGCAGGACGCGCCATGGTGGCACGATTATAGGCGCCCCGCCCCCCCCGTCAAGATGGTTCACCCGGCCTGCCGGACGCCGCCGGAAACGGAGCCCGCCGGGGCGCGGCTCTCGGCCGGGCAGGCCGGGAGGGTGGCCCGTCGTCGCCCGCCGCAAGGGGCGGTCAGGCTTCCGCCCCGGCCCCGCAAACACTATAATCTAGCCCTTCGATTTCGGGAATGCACCCATATGGCCCACGCGCACCCTCTGACCGGCGCCGACATCCTGGTCAAGGCCCTCGCCGACGAGGGCGTGGAGGTGATCTTCGGCATCCCCGGGGGCGTCACCCTGCCCCTCATGAAGGCGTTCGAGAACGCCCCCTTCCGGTTCATCCTGACCCGCCACGAGCAGGGCGCCGCCCACATGGCCGAGGGGTATGCCCGCGCCACCGGCCGCGTGGGCGTCTGCATGTCCACCTCCGGCCCCGGCGCCACGAACCTCATCACCGGGATCGCCGACGCCCACATGGACTCGACCCCCATCGTGGCCATCACCGGCCAGGTCGCCACCGAGAAGATCGGCAACGACGCCTTCCAGGAGGTGGACACGATCGGGCTCACCGCCACGATCACCAAGCACAGCTACCTCCTCCGGGACGCGGCCGACATCCCCCGCGTCGTCAAGGAGGCCTTCTATCTCGCCTCCTCGGGCCGTCCGGGGCCGGTCCTCATCGACATCCCCGTGGACGTGTCGCGGATGGGAGGGACCTACCACCCCGCCCCGCACCCGAAGATCCGCGGCTACAATCCCACGCTGGAAGGGCACCCGGAGCAGATCCGCCGGGCCGTCGAGCTCATCGCCCGGTCCGAGCGGCCGATCATCCTGGCGGGACAGGGCATCCTCATCGCGGACGCTTCCGGGGAGCTCCGCGCCCTCGTGGACAAGACCCTCATCCCCGTGACCACCACCCTGCTGGGCCTGGGGGCCTTCCCGGAGGACCACCCCTCCGCCCTGAAGATGGCCGGGATGCACGGGACCACCTACGCCAACTACGCCCTCCACCATGCCGACCTCGTCATCGGCGCCGGGACGCGCTTCGACGACCGCGTGGCCAGCCGCCCCGGCGAGTTCGCCCCCAAGGCGAAGATCATCCACATCGACGTCGATCCCACCTCGATCGGGAAGTCCGTCCGCGCCGACGTCCCCATCGTGGGCGACGTCAAGCGCGTCCTCCGCGACATCAACAAGACCGTCCGCGCGCCGAAGATCGATCCCTGGCTGAAGCAGGTCGACGCGTGGAAGCGGGAGCATCCACTGCCCGGGGGCGAGGCCTCCCCGAAGGACGGCCGGGACTTCCGCGGCCGGCTGGCCCCCCGCCAGCCGTGGCACGTGGAAGGCGTCCCGAAACGGGAAATCAAGCCCCAGCACGTGATCCGGATCCTCGACGAACTCACCCGGGGCGAGGCGATCATCACCGTAGACGTGGGCCAGCACCAGATGTTCGCCGCCCAGCACCTGACCCACCGCCGCCCGCGTTCCTTCATCGCCTCCGGCGGGCTCGGGACGATGGGCTTCGGCCTCCCCGCCGCCATCGGCGCGCAGGTGGGCTGTCCCGGCAGGACGGTCGTCAACATCTCCGGCGACGGGTCGTTCCAGATGAACGTCCAGGAGCTGGCGGTGGCCGTGCTGAACAGGATCCCCGTGAAGGTCGTCCTCATGAACAACGGGAACCTGGGCATGGTGCGCCAGTGGCAGGAGACGGTCGTCCCCGGGGCGCGCTACATGGGCGTCATCCTCGCCGGAAGCCCCGATTTCGTGAAGCTGGCCGAGGCCTACGGCCTCCTCGGCCTGCGCGCCTCGAAGAGCGGGGAGGTCCGCCCCGTCCTGGAGCAGATCCTCAAGCACCCGGGGCCGGCCCTCGCCGACATGCAGCTGGTCATGGAGGAGAACTGCTATCCCATGGTCCCCGTGGGGAGGAACCTCGACGAAGCGCTCGTGCGCGACCCCGAACCGCCGAAGGAGAGTTGAGCCGATGCGCCACATCATCTCCGCCCTGGTCGAGAACCGGCCCGGCGTCCTGGCGAAGATCGCCGCCCTCGTGCGCGCCCGGGGCTACAACATCGACAGCCTCTCCGTGGGCGAGACCGACGACCCCGGGGTGTCGCGGATGACCTTCGCCGTCATCGGCGACGACCGGGTCCTCGAGCAGGTGACCAAACAGCTCAACCGGCTGATCGACGTGATCAAGGTCCTCGACTTCACCGGCCGCGACTACGTGGAGCGGGAGCTCCTCCTGGTCAAGGTCAGCTGCAAGTCCGCCCAGCGCGGCCAGATCATCGAGCTGATGGACATCTTCCGGGGGAAGATCTGCGACCTCGCCCCCGATTCCATGACCGTGGAGGCCACGGGGGACGAGAAAAAGGTGGAGGCCCTGATCGAACTGCTGAGGCCGTTCGGCATCAAGGAGATCGCCCGGACGGGGCTCGTGGCCCTCCTGCGCGGCGACGCCAAGGACCGCGCCCCCGGGGCCCGCCCCGCGCGCGAGAAGAAGGCCGAAGCGCCGCCGGCCCCCGCCCCGCCCCCCCCCGCGGCCGCCAACGGCGAGTCCCCCTTCGCGTGATCCGGGGCAAGCGGAAATGAGCGCCTCCCTCTTCATCCATTCGCCGGAGATCGAGCGATACCACTACCCGTCGTCCTGCCCCTTCAAGACCGAGCGCGCCGCCGCCACGCGGCAGATCCTCCTGTCCATGGGCCTCCTCTCCGGCAACGGGCGCGCCGAGCACCCCATCACCCCGGCGACCGAGGAGGACCTGCTCCGCCACCACACCCGGGACTACCTGGACGTCCTGAAGCGCGTCTCGGCCGGGAACATCGCCGCCGGCGACCTGTTCCTGGGGCTGGGGGCCGAGGACTGCCCCATCTTCCCGGACCTGTGGGACTACGCGCTCTGGGCCGTCGGCGCCACGCTGACGGGCGCGCGCCTGATCCTCGACGGGAAGGCCGGGATCGCCTTCAACCCCTCGGGCGGATATCACCATGCCCTCGCCGGCAAGGCGGGGGGATTCTGCTACCTCAACGACATCGTCCTGGCGTGCCGGCTCCTGGCCGACGCCGGCAAGAGGGTCTTCTGCCTGGACCTCGACGTCCACCAGGGCAACGGCCAGCAGGAGGCCTTCTACGAGGACCCCCGCGTCTTCACCGTCTCCCTGCACGAGAGCGGGAAGACCCTCTACCCCTGGGCCGGGCACGAGGACGAGATCGGCGAAGGCCCGGGGCGGGGCTGCAACGTCAACCTGCCCTTCCCCGCCGACACCGACGACGAGCTCTACGGCGCGGCCTTCCGGGAGATCGTCCCGCCGCTCCTCGGCGCGTTCCATCCGGACGTCATCGTCCTCGAGCTCGGGATGGACGTGCTCGCCACCGATCCCCTGGCCCACCTGATGATGACCAACAACGCCTTCGCCGACCTCCTCCCCCTGGTCCTGGCGCCGGGCGTGCCTATCCTCGCCACGGGCGGCGGCGGCTACCACCCCGACAACACCGCGCGCAGTTGGGCGCTCCTGTGGAGCATCCTGTGCGGCCTCGAGCCGGACCCCGACCTGTCCATCGGCATGGGCGGCGTGTTCCTCGGCAGCAGCGAGTGGAGCGCCGGCCTCCGGGATCCCCGCATCTACGCCAGGGCCGAGGAATGGCAGCGCGTCAAGGTGGACGTGAACCGCGTGGTGTCCTTCATCAAGGACACGGTGTTCCCGATCCACGGAATATAGGGACCGCCTGCCTATTGCCTGCCCCCCCCCGAACGAATACAATTGCCCCTTCTTGCACCGTTGAACACGGACACCCCGTTCCCTATGGGAGGACCATGACCGCCCGGTTTGTCGGCATCGACATCGGCGCCGAGACGGTGAAGGCCGTTGAGGTCGTCCGCGAGGGGCCCGGCCTGCGCGAGACGCGGCGGCGGATCGCCGAGCACCGGAAGAACCCGGGCCCCGCCGTCCTCGACCTTCTGAGGGACTGGGACTGGGCGCACGTGTCCGGCGCGGCGGCCTGCGGCCGCCTGGGCCGCCTGGCGGACCTCCCGCGGGTCCCGATGAAACAGGCCCAGGCCGCGGGCTTCCGCCTCCGCCACGGGGACGGCGCCGCCACCCTGGTCTCCATCGGGAGCCACGGCTTCTCCGTGCTGGAGCTCCGGGAGGGCGGCGTCGATATTTTCCGCGAGAACTCCCGCTGTTCCCAGGGGACGGGGAACTTCCTGCGCCAGCTCGTGGAGCGGCTGGGCCTGGATCTCGACGAGGCGTGCCGCCTCTGCGAGGACGTCGCCGACCCGCTCCCCCTCTCGGGCCGATGCCCCGTGATCCTGAAGACCGACATGACGCACCTCGCCAACAAGGGCGAGGACCGGGGGCGCATCCTCGCCGGGCTCTTCGACGCCGTCTGCGAAAACGTCCAGGTCCTGGTCAAGCCGCGCGTCAGCCCCTCCCCCGTCCACCTCATCGGCGGCATGGCCCGCTCCCGGCCCAACCAGGAGCACTTCCACCGGCCCCTCGCGCGGCACGGCATGGTCCTGGCGGAGACCGACCAGGAGGACGGGCTCTTCTGCGAGGCCCTCGGCTGTGCCGCGGCCGCGGCCGGCGCGCCCGCGGCCGTCCCGCCGCTCGACCGCCTGCTGGTCCCGCCGCCGGAGAACACCCTGGAGACCTTCCCGGCGCTCTCCGCCTGCCGCTCCCGGGTCCGCCGCATGGCGCGCCCCGAGCCTTCTCCCAACGGCCACCCCTCGCCTCTCGTCCTGGGGCTCGACATCGGCTCTACCGGCTCGAAGGCCGTGGCGATCGACGCCCGCACCCGCGACGTCGTGTGGGAGGCGTACACGCAGACCAACGGCCACCCCGTGGGGGCCGCCCAGACCCTCGAGCGGCGGTTCGTGGAAGGCCCCGTGGGGGCCTACCCCGTCCTGGGAGCGGGCGTCACCGGCAGTGGGCGGGAGATAGTCCGCTCGCTCCTGGCGACCTGCTTCGGGCCGGAAGCGGTCTTCGTCCTCAACGAGATCGCGGCGCACGCCGAGGGCGCCCTGCACCACGATCCCCGCGTGGACACCATCTTCGAGATCGGCGGGCAGGACGCCAAGTACATCCGCCTCGCGGAGGGGCGGGTCGTGGACGCCGCCATGAACGAGGCCTGCAGTGCCGGCACCGGCTCCTTCATCGAGGAGCAGGGCCGGAAGTTCGAGGGCATCCGGGACGTGGTCCACCTCGGCGAGGAGGCCCTCGCCTCCCCCTCGGGGGTCTCCCTCGGCCAGCACTGCTCCGTCTTCATGGCCGAGATCATCGACGAGGCGGTGGCGGCGGGCATCGACCGGCGCGCGATCGTCGCGGGCATCTACGACTCCATCATCCGGAACTACCTGAACCGCGTGAAGGGGTGCCGCTCGGTGGGCCAGGTCGTCTTCTGCCAGGGGATGCCCTTCTCCTCCGACGCCCTGGCGGCCGCGGTGGCGCGGCAGACCGGCGTCGAGGTGGTCGTCCCGCCCAACCCCGGGACGGTGGGGGCGCTGGGCATCGCGCTCCTGGCCCGCAAGGAGCTGGAGACCGGGGGGCGTCCCCCGCTCGACCTCCGCCGCTTCCTCGATGCGCGCGTCGAGAAAAAGGAGACCTTCGTCTGCAAGTCCACCCGGGGCTGCGGGGGATCGGGGAACCGCTGCCGCATCGACGCGATCACCACCCTGGTCGAAGGGGCCCGCGGGCGCTTCATGTGGGGCGGCGGATGCGCCCTGTACGACGCCGGGGCCCGCCGGCGCAAGCTCCCGGACCTCGCCCCCGACCCCTTCCGGGAACGGGAGGAGCTCACCCGCAAGCTCGCCGCGGACCTCTCCCTCCCGCGGGGCGGCCCCCGCGCGGCCGTCACCGACGAGTTCGTCCTCAAGGAGCTCTTCCCCTTCTTCGCCGCCTTCCTGCGCGATCTGGGCTTCGACCTCGTGGTCCGTTCCGGCTCCGATCCCGAGGCCCTCAAGCGCGGCATCGAGGAGGCCAACGTCCCCTACTGCGCGCCGATGCAGCACTATCACGGCATCGTCGCCGCCCTGGCCGGGGAGAAGGCCGACGTCCTCTTCATGCCCATGATCCGGGGGACGCAGAGGGTCGACGGCGTGGCCCACGCCGCCGTCTGCCCCGTGGCCCAGGCCAGCCCGGACATCCTCCGCCTGGACCTCGACGGGGCGGACCGGCCCCGCATCGTCTCCCCCGTGATCGACATCGGCAAGGGCAACCTCGCGTCCGGGGCCTTCCGCGAGAGCTGTCGGCGGATGGCGGCCGACCTCGGCCGGGGGGGCCGCTGGCGGCGGGCCTACCGCGCCGGCGTCGACGCCCAGGCCCGCTTCGAGGCCGCCTGCCTCGACCTCGGGCGGCGCGCCCTCGACTTCGCCGCCGCCCGCGGCATCGTCCCCGTCGTCGTCCTGGGCCGCGCCTACACCATCCACAACACCGTCCTCAACTCGAACGTCCCCGCACTCCTGCGGGAGCAGGGCGCCCTCCCCATCCCCGTGGACTGCTATCCCGTCGAGGCCGGCGTCCCCCGGTTCCCGTCCGTCTTCTGGGGCTACGGCCAGCGCAACCTGCGGGCCGCCCACCAGATCCGGCGGAGCGCCGGCGTCTACGGCGTCTACTGCAGCAACTACTCCTGCGGGCCAGACAGCTTCCTCCTCCATTTCTACTCCCACGCCATGGAGGGCAAGCCGTTCGCCGTCATCGAGACGGACGGGCATTCCGGCGACGCCGGCACCAAGACGCGGATCGAGGCGTTCCTGCACTGCGTCCGGGGAGACCTCGGGGGCGGCGCCCGCGGCGGGGCCCCCAACGATCTCCGGGCCGCGGAGGGCGACGGGCTGGGATTCGACGAGGTCCGCCGGCGGGGCGAGCGCCTCCTGATCCCCCGGATCGGGCCCGTGGCCGAATGCCTCGCCGCCTGCTTCCGCGGCATCGGGGTCCGGGCGGAATCCCTCCCCATGCCCAGCCGCGAATCGGTCCGCATCGGCCGCCGCCACACGTCGGGCAAGGAGTGCCTCCCGGCGTGCGTCACGCTGGGCAGTCTCCTCCAGCGCCTGGAGCGGGAGCGCGGGACCGACGAGCGGTTCGCGTTCCTCATGCCGAAGACGGTCGGTCCCTGCCGGTTCGGGGTCTACCACGTCCTCCAGCGGCTCGTCCTGGAGAGGCTGGGCTGGGGGGACCGCGTGCGGATCTGGTCGCCTTCGGACGAAGGCTATTTCCAGGCCCTCCCCCCCGGGTTCAACATCCTCGTCTTCACCGCCTTCATGGCATCGGACCTCCTGGACGAGGCGCGGTACGACGCCCGGCCGGCGGAGGCCCGGCCCGGGGCGGCCCAGGCCATCCACGACCGGTACCGCGAGGAGCTGTTCGGGCTCCTCGAACGGGCGGGGGACGGGCTCTCCATGGCCCGCGCGCTCGGGCAGGCCTCCCACGGGCGGCTCTTCGGGGTCACGGACCTCCTGCGGCAGGCCTCCGAGGAATTCGCGGCGATCCGCTCCGGCCGGCCGATGCCCACCGTGCTCGTGACGGGAGAGATCTACGTGCGGTGCGAACCGTTCTCGAACGACTTCGTGATCGACAAGCTGGAGGCGCTCGGGATCCGCTGCCGCACCTCGCCGTTCAGCGAATGGATCGAGTACACCGACCACTGCAACATCAGGGAAGGCCGGGACGGCGGCTTCGGCGCGCGGCTGAACTGCTTCTTCCGGCGGCGCATCCAGGAGGTGACCTACCGCGCCGTGGCCCGCGCGCTGGGATGGCCCGCGCGCCCGACGGTGCCCGACGCGCTCCGCCCCGCGGCCCCCTACCTGCGGGAAGCCCTGGAGGGCGAGGCGGTCCTGACGGTGGGATCTCCGGCGCACGAATGGCAGGAGGGGCACATCGACGGCGTCGTGAGCGTCGGCCCCCTGGAGTGCATGCCCAACAAGATCTCCGAGGCCCAGCTCTTCCACGTCTCCGAGCGGGAGGGGCTCCCCGCGCTCACGTTGTCCCTCAACGGCGATCCCCTGGACATCTCCGTGCTGGAGA
>CAYNDR010000301.1:0-8088 GCA_964395295.1 uncultured Planctomycetales bacterium | reverse complement strand
AAGGCGGCCAGGTCGGTCTACGCGGCCGTCACCGGCCGCCGCCTCGCCGTCCGGGCGGTGACCGCCCACATCCCCCTGGACCGCTACGAGCGCGAGCGCGGCTTCGAGTCCATCCGCCGCGTCGAGATCCCGACGGCCGATCCGCGCGAGCGGATGGGCGAGGCCGGCCGCGCCGTGGAGGTCGGCTACAGCTCGGGGGAGGCGCGCCGGGAGGCCTCCCGCTGTTTGGACTGCGGCGTCACGCCCGTCTTCGACGGCTCCCGCTGCGTCCTCTGCGGCGGCTGTGTCGACGTCTGCCCCGCGCTGTGCCTGAATCTCGGGCCCCTCTCCGCGACGGCCGTCGAAGGCGGCCTCGGCCCCGGCGCGGACCGCGAGGGCGACTCGGCCATCCTCAAGGACGAGGACCGCTGTATCCGCTGTGCGCTGTGCGTCCGGCGCTGCCCCGTGGACGCGATCGCCATGGAGCGCGTGCGGTTCGTCTCCGACTGGAGGCTCGAATGAACCCCGGAAATCCGGCCCCTTCCCGCCTCGATCCGGAGGCCTCGCCGCGGCGGGACTTCCTGGGCCTCGCCGCCGCCGGCTCCGCCTGCGCCGCCTGCGCCTTCGCGCTCCTCGGCGCCCTCAAGCTCCCCAAGGCGGCCGTCCTCCCCTCGGCGTCCAAGAAGTACAAGGTCGCCCTCTCCGAGACGCTCGCCCCCGGCGAGCCCTTCGTGCCGCCGGGGCGCGCCGTGGCCCTCTTCAGGGACGGCCGGGGCGTCTACGCGATCTCCACGGTCTGCACGCACCTGGGCTGTATCGTCAAGCCCGCGCCCGAGGGCTTCGACTGCCCCTGCCACGGCTCCAAGTTCGGCCGCGACGGCTCCGTCCTCCGCGGCCCCGCCCCCAAGCCCCTGCCCTGGCTCGCCGTGCGGGCGGCCGGGGGCGGCGCGGTCATCGTCGACGAGGGGACGGTCGTCCCCATGGGGACCCGGGAGGCCACATGAACCCGACGGCCCTGCGCCGCCTCCTGGACAACCTGTGGCAGGCCCCCCGCCGGTTCGTCGCGTCGATGTTCCGGGACGGCCGGCCCGCCACCGACCGGACCCGCTCGGCGTTCATCTTCGGCAACGTCTTCCTCCACCTGCACCCCGCGCGGACCCACCGCTGGAGCCTGCGCTGGGCCACCACCTGGGGCCTGGGGCTGGTCACCTTCAGCGCCTTCCTGATCACGCTGGTCACCGGCGTCCTGCTGATGTTCTACTTCAAGCCGCACGTCGATGCGGCCTACCAGTCGATCAAGGACATCCACTTCGTCGTCCCGACCGGCCGCTTCATCCGCAACATCCACCGCTGGGCGGCCAACCTGATGGTCGTGGCCATGCTCCTGCACATGGCCCGCGTCTTCTACACCGCCGCCTACCGCAAGCCCCGCCAGTTCAACTGGGTCATCGGGATGCTCCTCCTGGCCGTCACCCTCGGGCTGAGCTTCACCGGCTACCTGCTCCCGTGGGACCAGCTCGCCTACTGGGCCGTCACGATCGGCGCCAACATCGCCCAGTCCCCGCGCGAGATCACCGACGCCCTGGGGCTCACCCCCCACTTCGACCCCGGCGGCCTCCAGAAGCTCCTCCTCCTCGGCTCCGACGAGGTCGGAGAAGAGGCCCTCATCCGTTTCTACCTCCTGCACGTGATGATCCTGCCGCTGGCCCTGGCGGCGCTCGTGGCGGCGCACTTCTGGCGCATCCGGAAGGACGGGGGCCTCGCCCGCCCCGGCGACGCCGACCGGAGACTGCCGCCGCCCGGCGCCGGGACCTTCCCCGTCTTCACCGAGTCCCCCCGGAAGACCTACTCGCTCGCGGCCCTCGTGAAAGGCCGCACGCCGGCCGTGGGGAACGGGCCCGAGAACACCGTCCCCTCCATGCCCCACCTGCTCTACGCGGAAGCCGCCGCCTTCATGATCACCGTCTTCGCCTGCGTCCTGCTGAGCCTCCTCTTCGACGCGCCCCTCAAGGAGCTGGCCAACCCGCTCGTCCCGGAGAACCCGGCCAAGGCGCCGTGGTACTTCCTCGGGCTCCAGGAACTCGTGGCCCATTCGGCCTTCGCGGGGGGCATCGGCATCCCCCTCCTCGTCCTCGTCGGCCTCGGCCTCATCCCCTACCTCGACCGGGAGGACGCCGGGACCGGCCTCTGGTTCGGCGGCCCCGGCGGCGGCCGCCTCGTCCTGGCGTCGCTGGCCATCGGCCTGGCCGTCGTCGTCGGCATCGAGGCCGTGGCCATCCGCTTCGGCTGGCTGAGGCAATGGTGGCCCGGGTGCCCCCAGCTCCTCATCACGCTGTTCAACCCGGGGACGGTGCTCGCGGCCCTCTACGGCCTCGGCTCCGTGGCGGTCGTGCGGGCCGCCGACTCCACGCGCGCCGGCGCCCTGTGGCTGTTCACCTGCTGCCTCGCGGGCTTCGTAGTCCTCACGGTCATCGGCACGCACTTCCGCGGGCCGAACTGGGATTTCTACTGGTCCCCGGGCCTGTGGCCGGGGCACGGGCCATGAGAGCGAACAAGCACCTCCTGCTCTGGTCCAGCCTCGGGACGCTCGCCGTCCTGGGCTGGTCGGCCTATTCCGAGAACTTCCTCTCCGACTGGCGCCGGTCCCAGCGCCGAGTCGCGGCGGGCCTGCCCCCCGGCAGTACCATCGAGGTCAAGCTCCGCCAGATCGTCGTCCCGCCCCTCGGCGTCGTCGACCGCTGCACGAGCTGCCACGTGGGCATGGCCCCCGGCGAGACGGGCCTCCCGAACGATCCCGTCTACGGCCGCCACCCGGACGTGGTCCACGACCCCGGGACCTTCGGCTGTACCCCCTGCCACGGCGGGCAGGGCCGCGCGACCACGGTCGCCGACGCCCACGGCGCCGTGCCCCACTGGCCCGAGCCCATGATCCCCTCCCGCCACGCCTACGCCGGCTGTGGCTCCTGCCACACCCACCTGGAGGTGCCCAACCTCGCCGAGCTCGCCCGCGGCCGCACCCTCGCCGAGCGCCACGACTGCCTGGCCTGCCACCGCATCGACGGTCGAGGCGGGACCCTCCGTCCCGGCGGCGCCGGCGGGGGCGAGGGCCCCAACCTCTCCAGCGTGGGCACGCGCGGCTTCCGCGCCGACTGGCACGCGCACCACCTCGGGGAGCGCGAGCGGGCCCCGGCCGACGCCCCCCTGCCCTGGAAGGCGGCCTTCGGCGAGATCCCCGCCGAGGACCGCGCCGCCATCGAGGCCTTCCTCCGCTCCCGCGTCGCGGCGCCCGGGCTCGTGGAGGCCAAGGCCCTCTTCCACTCCCTCGGATGCCTCGGCTGCCACAAGGTCCACGGCGTCGGGGGCGCGGACGGGCCGGACCTCTCGCGGGCCGGCCAGCGCGACCCCGGCCAGACGTCCTTCGCCGGCGTCCGCGGCGGGAAGACGCTCGCCCACTGGTTCGCGGAGCACTTCCGGAATCCCGCCCTCGTCGTCCCCGGCTCCCAGATGCCCGCCATGGGGCTCTCGGAGGCGGAGATCGACGCGCTCACCTTCTACCTCTTCTCGCTCCGCCGCGCCGAGGCCCCCGAGGCCTTCTGGCCCCAGGACCGCCTCCGCGCCCTGCGCCTCGCCCACCGCGAGTTCTCCACCGACGGCGCCACCCTCTACGGGACGTTCTGCGCCGCCTGCCACGGCGCCCGCGGCCGGGGGATGCGCTACGGCGGCATCCTCCCGCCGTTCCCCTCCGTGGCCAACGAGGACTTCCTGGCCTTGGCCTCCGACGATTTCCTCGCCGCGACCCTCGCCCGCGGCCGGCCCGGCCGCCGCATGCCCGCGTGGGGGGCCGGCGAGGGAGGCCTCCGGCCCGAGGAGATCCGGAAAGTCGCGGGCCACCTCCGCGCCCTCGCCGGCGGCGCCCAGGCCGAGGCCGACGCCAAGCCCCGCCTCTGGGCCCGGGGCGACGCCGCCCTGGGCCGCCGGCTCTACGCGGAAAACTGCGCGGCGTGCCACGGGGCCTCCGGGCAGGGCGGCGAGGGCGTCGCCCTCAACAACCCCGGGCTCCTCTCCGCCGCGAGCGACACCTACCTGGCCGAGACGATCCGGCGCGGGCGCCGGGGCACCCCGATGGAAGGCTTCGGGAAGGGCTCCCCCGTCCGCCGCTCGCTCGCCGCGGACGAGATCGAGGCCGTCGTTTCCTTCCTGCGCACGTGGGAGGTCAAGCCATGAGCGACATGTCCAGGCGCCGGTTCCTGCGGGGGATCGGTTCCGCCGGCTTCGGCGCCTTCCTGTCTTCGGCCGCCGGGGCGTGGGGGCTGGGCCAGGACGTGGGGAATCCCCTCGAGCGCTACCCCGACCGCGACTGGGAGAAGGTCTACCGCGACCTCTGGAAATGCGACGGCGACTTCACCTTCACCTGCGCCCCCAACGACACCCACAACTGCATCCTGAGGGCCTACGTGCGCTCCGGCGTCGTCACGCGCATCGGCCCCACCATGCGGTACGGCGAGGCCCAGGACGCGGACGGCCGGCAGATCGCCTCCCACCGCTGGGACCCGCGCATCTGCCAGAAGGGCCTCGCCCTCACCCGCCGCTTCTACGGCGACCGCCGCCTCCGCCACCCCATGGTCCGCGCGGGCTTCAAGGCCTGGGCCGACAAGGGCTTCCCCCGGGGGGAGGACGGCCTCCCGCCCCGCGAATACTTCAACCGCGCCCGCGACGGCTGGCTCCGCGCCACCCACGAGGAGGCCGCCGACCTCGTCGCCCGCGCCCTCATCAACATCGCCGCCACCTACACCGGGGAGAAGGGCGCCGCCCTCCTGGAGAAACAGCACTACTACCCCGAGACCGTCAAGGCCGCCCGCGGCGCCGGCACCCAGGTCCTCAAGTTCCGCGGCGGCATGCCGCTCCTGGGCATCACCCGGGTCTTCGGCCTCTACCGCATGGCCAACGCCATGGCCCTCCTGGACGCGAAGCTGCGGGGCGCCACGCCCGAAACCGCCCTCGGGGGCCGCGGCTTCGACAACTACTCCTGGCACACCGACCTGCCTCCGGGCCATCCCATGGTCACCGGCCAGCAGACCGTGGAGTTCGACCTCAACGCGGTCGAGCAGGCCGAGACCGTCGTCGTCTGGGGCATGAACTGGATCACCACCAAGATGCCCGACTCCCACTGGCTCACCGAGGCCCGCTCCAAGGGCGCCCGCGTCGTGGTGATCGCCTGCGAGTACTCCTCCACCTCCAGCAAGGCCGACGACGCCCTCGTGGTCCGCCCCGGAACCGCCGGGGCGCTCGCGCTCGGGTTCGCCCACGTGATCCTGCGCGACAAGATCCACGACGCCGACTACGTGAAGCGGTTCACCGACCTGCCCCTGCTGGTGCGGATGGACACCCTCAAGCTCCTGCGGGCGCAGGACGTCTTCGGGGGCGGGCCCGCCCCGCTGGACAACCAGACCCGCGTCCTGGCGGCGGGGGAGAAGCCGCCCCCGCCGGGGATGCAGAAGGAGATGCTCATCCCGGAGGCCCTGCGCCGGGAATGGGGCGACTTCGTGTGGTGGGACGCCGCGACGGGGACCCCCCGCGCGATCACCCGCGACCAGGTCGGCGCCCGCTCGCCCGTCGCCGACCCGCTCCTCGAGGGCGCCGTCGAGGTGGCGCTCAAGGACGGCTCCAAGGTCCGCTGCCGGACCTCCTACGACCTCACCTGGGAATACGTCCGGCACTTCGACCCCAAGTCGGTCGAGGAGATGACGTGGGCCCCCGCCGCCGCGATCGAGGCGCTCGCCCGCCGCTTCGCCGCCAAGCCCGGCACCACCCTCTTCGCCGTCGGCATGGGCCCGAACCAGTTCTTCAACAACGACAACAAGGACCGCGCGATCTTCCTCCTGGCGGCGCTCACCGGGAACACGGGCCGGATCGGCGGCAACGTGGGCTCCTACGCGGGCAACTACCGCGTCGCGCTGTTCAACGGCTCCCCGCAGTACATCAACGAGGACCCCTTCGACATCGAGCTCGACCCCGCCAAGCCCGCCCGCCCCCGCCAGCTCTGGAGGGCGGAGTCGGCCCACTACTACAACCACGAGGACCACCCGCTCAAGATGGGCAAGACCATGATCACGGGCCAGACCCACATGCCCACCCCCACCAAGAGCCTGTGGTTCAGCAACGCCAACTCGATCCTCGGGAACGTCAAGTGGCACTACAACACCGTCGTCAACGTCCTCCCCAGGATCGAGATGATCGCCGTCAACGAGTGGTGGTGGACCGCGTCGTGCGAATGGGCCGACGTCGTGTTCGCCGTCGACTCGTGGGCCGAGCACAAGTTCCCCGACATGACGGCGTCGGTCACCAATTCGTTCCTGTGCGTCTTCCCCCGGAGCCCCCTGCCGAGGGCCTTCGACACCCGGGGCGACCACGAGATCCTCGCCCTCGTCGGCGCCGCCCTCGCGCGCCACACCGGCGACGACCGCTTCGCCCGGATGTGGCACTTCGTGGACCGGGGCGAGACCTCCGTCTACCTCCAGCGCATCCTGGACGCCTCCACGACGGGCCGGGGCTACCGGTTCGCCCGGCTGGAGGAGAAGGCGAAGGAGGGCGTCCCCGCCCTCATGATGAACCGCACCTACCCCAAGGCCGTGGGCTACGAGCAGGTCGCCGAGTCCCGGCCCTGGTACACGAAGACCGGCCGCATGGAGTTCTACCGGGAGGAGGACGAGTTCATCGCGGCCGGGGAGAACCTCCCCGTCCACCGCGAGCCGGTGGACTCGACCTTCTACGAGCCCAACGTCATCGTGGCCCCGCCGCACGAGGCGCTCCGCCCCCGCGGGCCCAAGGACTACGGCCTCGCGGAGGACGACCTCTCCTGCGAGGTCCGCCAGGGCCGCAACGTCGTCCGCACGTGGGCGCAGGCGAAGGCCTCGGAGCACCCCCTGGCCAAGGCCGGCTACCGGTTCGTCTTCCACACCCCGAAGTACCGCCACGGCGCCCACACGACGCCCATCGACACCGACGTGATCGCCATGCTCTTCGGGCCGTTCGGGGACGTCTACCGCCGGGACAAGCGCGCGCCGTGGATCTCGGAGGGCTACGTGGACCTGCATCCCGACGACGCGCGCGGCCTCGGCATCGAGGACGGCGACTACGTGTGGATCGACTCCGATCCCGAGGACCGCCCGTTCCGCGGCTGGCAGAAGAACCCGAGGGACTACGCGTTCTCGCGCCTCCTCTGCCGCGCGCGCTACTACCCGGGCACCCCGCGGGGCGTCACGCGCATGTGGTTCAACATGTACGGGGCCACGCCCGGCTCCGTGGAAGGCCAGGCCTCCCGGCCCGACGGCCTGGCGCGGAATCCCCGCACCCAGTACCAGGCCATGTTCCGCTCCGGCTCCCACCAGTCGGCCACCCGCGGCTGGCTCAAGCCCACCTTGATGACCGACTCGCTCGTGCGGAAGGACCTGTTCGGGCAGACCGTGGGCAAGGGCTTCCTGCCCGACGTCCACTGCCCCACGGGGGCGCCGCGCGAGTCCATCGTCAAGATCACTCGCGCCGAGCCGGGCGGCCTGGGCGGCCAGGGCCTGTGGCGGCCCGCGGCGCTCGGGCTCCGCCCCCGGTACGAGAACGAGGCGATGCGGAGCTACCTCGCCGGACGTTTCTCCACGGACTCCAAGAAGGGAGGGAATCCCTGATGGCTCGCGTCTACAACTGGCACCTCCGCCGTGAGATGTCCTACTGGTATCCCGACTCGCGCCCCCGGCGCCAGTTCGGGGCCGTCTTCGACACCAACAAGTGCATCGCCTGCCAGACCTGCACGCTGGCCTGCAAGACCACCTGGACCAGCGGCAAGGGGCAGGAGTACGTCCTCTGGAACAACGTCGAGACCAAGCCCTACGGGTTCTACCCGCTCGCCTGGGACGTCAAGCTCCTTGAGATGCTGGGGCCCCAGGAGTGGAAGGACGGCCGGTACGGGGGGCGCACGATCTTCGAGGCCGCCGAGGCGGGCCAGCGCGCGCTCGGGTGGCGCCCCCACGAGCTCGACTACGCCTACCCCAACGTGGGCGAGGACGACTGCGCCGGTGACATCCCGCGGGGGGCGCACCTGACCCTGCCCCACATGAA
>CAYNDR010000300.1:6755-8104 GCA_964395295.1 uncultured Planctomycetales bacterium | reverse complement strand
GGCAATATGCAGGAAACCGCCTGAGGGGACCGGGGGTTCTCCAATCCTACAACGTCCGATAGTGCCCATGCCGCGTTTTCAGCCCCGCTCTTCCTCCCTCCCCCGCAGGAATCCCGCTCCCCCCGGACAGAGGGCCTTGCCGCCCCTCCCGATTGCCCCTCTCCCATGTCCCCGAGGCTGGAATTCCCTCCCACTCTTTTACGACGGGGAAGGATTCTCAGTCCCCTCCTCTCGCTACGATCATCGGCTCAGGAAGAGCCCTACCGAAGGATTGGCCTCTCCCCGATCCACGAGATCTGCCAGTTTGGCGAGCGCCCGAGCCAATCTCCCAAGATCGTCCGTCGGGAGGGTCCTTGTGTCCACGAAAACCACACCCGGCACCGCTGTTCCCTCACGGATGAAATCCCCTAGGAGTGGGCTCATGTCCTGGATGTTGTAGGTGACAAGCACCCGGTCGGCCTCGATCGCCCTTCGGAAGATCGCACGGTCGTCGAGTCCCCCGAACGCCGATCCGGCGATCGCTTCCGCGTCCACGCCGAGCTTCCCCAACGTCTCCGCCACCCGGGGGCTGATCTGCTCGTCGAGGAGATATTTGGGGCGCACTTCCTAGACCCGCACCTTTTGGAGAAATGGAGGGCATTCCGGGGACGGCTTCTCCCCGGGATAGGCCTCGATGTAGGCCGCGCCGGCCTGGACCTGGGCGGCCTTGAGGTGGGGGTAATCCCGGAGTACCCGGTCGATGTTCCGGCAGTGGGACTCCCAGATCAGGTGCATCTCCCAGGCGGAGAGTCCCGTCCCGGTGACGCAGGCCTGGCGGCCCGAGGGGGCCCAGCGGAAGTCGATCCCGGGGAAGTGCTCCATCCTGAGGCCCTCCTCGATGAGGCGGGCCGCGACCGAGCTTGCGGAGGCGTCCCGGGCCCCCGCATACGCATCGAGGGCTTCTTTCGTGTGCCGGGGGATCCGCGCGGAGAAGAAGACGGCGGTCTTCCGGTGCTCCGGCCGGGCCTTACGGGCCGCGCCCATCCTTGGACTCCTTGACTCCTGCGGTATGCTAACACAATGTGTTACATGTTGTCAATGCTCTGGTCTGCCCCTCTCAAAGGGCAGGCCAAGCGAGCCAGTCAGGGGCGGATTATGGGGAGCCACTTGAGCCCCCGATCCTCCGCCCGGATCCGGCCAGCTTGTAAGAGATCAAACGACCGGTGATGACGATCTGCGTGGCGCCGTGCGTGTGGGATGGCTTTTGAACGCCTTACTCCTTGAGGGGGCTGGAGTTCTCCGGGCCCGCAACGTCCGATGGCGCCTATCCGGCCCTCTCGCTGGCCGGCCGCTCCGCCTTCTCCAGCCAC
>CAYNDR010000300.1:3795-6706 GCA_964395295.1 uncultured Planctomycetales bacterium | reverse complement strand
TCGGCCTCGACGCCGACATTGTACAGGTAGCCTTGCCGCTCCGCCTTCTCCAGCCACGCGGGGACGACCGTCACGCCCCAGCCGGGGCCGGGGGGGACCTCGACCGCCCCGTCCTTCACCGAGAAGGCCGGCTCGAACATCCCCTCCGTCCACCCCGTCTTCTCGATGCTGAACTCCATGAACGGGTCGGCGTTGGGGATCGCCGCCAGGAGGTGGACCGTGAAGACCTGCACGAGGGACGGGTTGGCGGAATGGGGGAGGCAGGGGAGGCCCGCCTCGGCCGCCAGGACCGCCACGCGGAGCGCCCGCGTGAGGCCCCCCACGTAGCAGACGTCCGGCTGGACGACGTCCACGGCCCGCATCCGGACCATCCGCCGCCACTGGGCCAGATCGTTGTCCTGCTCGCCGCCGGTGATGTGGATGTCCAGCGCCGCCGCGACCTCTGCCGTCCACTCCAGCTCCCAGTAGGGGCAGGGCTCCTCGAAGTGGGAGTACCGGTGGGCCTCCAGCAGGCGGCCGACCTCGATCGCCTTCTTCGCCGTGTAGCAGGAGTTCCCATCCGCGTAGAGGGCCACGGCGTCGCCCACTCCCTTGCGGACGGCGGGGACCAGCTCCTCGGTCCGCCCGGGCCACTGGTCCTGGTCGTGGCCGCAGACCTTGCCCACGCGGACCTTGAAGGCGCGGAAGCCCTTCTCGTCGCGCAGGCGCGCCAGCCGCGCCGCCTCCTCGGGGGGCTTGATCGTCCGGCTCATGCTGGAGCCGTAGACGGGGACCGGGCGGCCGGCCGCGGCGCCCAGGAGCTCGGCGACGCCCTTCCTCTCCCGCCGGCCGCGGAGGTCCCAGAGGGCGGTGTCGAGCCCGGCGAGGGCGCGGCAGACGAAGGACCACGGGAACTTGTAGTTGGACTCGACCGCGCGGTCGGAGATCGCGTCGATGTCGTACGGGTCCGATCCGAGGGCGGCCGGGGCGATCTTGCGGTGGAGGACCTTGGCCGAGAGGTCGGCGTCGAAGGGGGCGATCTGGCCCCAGCCCTGGGCGCCGTCGTCGGCGGTGACGCGGACGAGGGCCACCGTGGTGTCGCGCGTGAACGTCTCGATGCTCCTGAGGCGCAGTCCGCTCCGGCGGGGGAGGCCGCGGAGGCGGGCCTTGAAGGCGTCGAGGCCGGCGGCGGCCTGGGGGGCGGCGCAGCCGGCCAGCCCGAGCGCGGCCGCGGATCCCAGGAAGGAGCGGCGGGTATGGGTCATTTCCCCTAGCGGCCGGGGCCGGCCCTCTGGTTCTTCTCGTACCAGGAGCACAGGATCTGCTGGCGGCTCGTGGGGGACTTCGCGCGGGAGCGGTCCTTGGGGTCCGGCCCGTGCTCCACGCTCCAGCCGTCCCACTCGCGGAAGGCGTGGTAGGCCCAGTCCCAGCCGTGCTCCTCCATGACCTCGATCACGTCGCGGAGATAATTGAAGGCGCTCTCGCCCGGGGCCCAGCGGATGGCGCTGAACTCCCCGATGTACATGTGGACCCCGTAGTCGCGCTGGAAGTCGAGCGCCGGCTTGAGCGCGAGGCGCACGCGCTCCTTGTCCCACTTCACGCCCTGGATCACGCCCGGGTACTCGAGGCCCGTCGGATTGTCGTAGACCCCCTGGTGGGTGAACTTGTGCGGGAGGTACATGTGGACGCTGTAGACCACCTTGGGCACGTCGATCGGCGCGAAGTGGGAGATGACCTCCGGCCCCCCCCAGGGGGCGGGCTCGATCACGATCGCGTGGTCCGGGTCGATCGCGCGGACCTTCTTCGCCGTCGCCTCCGCCAGCTGGGACCAGTCCATCAGGCCCTCGCCGACGTCGCCCTCGACCGGCTCGTTCACGAGGTCGTAGCCCCAGACGATCTTCCGCCCCTTGTACCGCCGCGCGATCTTCTCCCAGAGCTCCAGGAACTTGTCCTGGAAGCGCTTCTCGTGGAAGAGGCGGCACTCGCTGGCGTCGTTGCGCCCGCCGGGAGGCGTGTGGAGGTCCACCAGCACCAGGATCCCGAGCTCCTCGCAGACGGGCAGGAGGCGGTCGAGGTGGGCGAGGACCCCCTCCAGCCACGCGTCGTAGGCGGCGAGGTCGCCCTTGTCCGCGGGGCTGCGGGGGAATCCGCCCCAGGTGAGCTGCCAGCGGACGTGGTTGGCCTTCCACTCCCCGCCGAAGACGCGCAGGTCGGCCTCCGTGACGCCCGTGCTGACCATGGCTCCGCGGAGGCGGGGGAGGGAATGGCCCTTGTAGGGCGGCCCGGCAGGGGGCTGGGCGGGCTTGACGCGCGGAGGGAGGTCGATCACGATCCGGACGTCGTCGAAGCCGGCCCTGCCGGTCACCGATTCGAGGCCCAGCGACAGCCACGCCTGCGTCACGTCGCGCGGGACGGCGGCCTTGAACTCCACCGCCTTCCATTCGAACGTCCCGGAGAGGCCGTTGCGCTGGGGCCACTGGGTGCCTTCCGGGGAGACGAGCTGGAGCATGAACTTGACGCCGTTCCAGGGCTTGGGCGGCGGGCTCACGTCTTCGGCCTTGACCATCGCGCGGCAGCGGAGGCGCGCGCCGCGGATCTTCTCGACGGGGAGGGCGATGCGGACGCTCGCGGCGCCGCCCGCCGCGGCCTGCTCGACGAACACGGCCTGCGACCCGCCCGGCCCGGGGGCGAGCCGGACGGCCCTGGAGTCGGCGCCCTGCCAACCCTTGAGGGCGTCCGGCCCTTCGAAGCCCGCCTCGAAGGCGACGTCGCCTTTCTTCGCCTGCGCGGCGAGGAGCGCGCCCGAGAGCAGGACGGCGGCGGCGATCCTCATGTCGGGGGCCCTACTTGGGGGCCGCCGCCGGAAGGACCTTGTACTCGCCGATGAGGCCGGGCTCGAGGTCGTCCTGGGCGCCGAGGGCGAGGGCCAGGA
>CAYNDR010000300.1:0-3785 GCA_964395295.1 uncultured Planctomycetales bacterium | reverse complement strand
GGTGTCGCATGACCGTCCTCCCTAATCTCAGGCGGAACGTAGCACGTGCCGGGAACCGAGTCAACTTCCGGTGGAGGCGTGATTTCACGCCTTCGGGGGTTAAATAGAACAGCGTGGCGAAGATCTGCCTGGCGGCCGCGGTCCTCTTCCTGGGCGCGGGACCGGACCGGCCTCCCCAGGCCGCGGGAGGGATGCCGAAGGGCGACCTCAAGCATCCGTATCTCCACTTCTCGGCGAAGGATGTCCCTCTCCTCCGCGCCCGGATCGCGACGGCGCCCTTCTCGAAGCGGTGGGCCTCGATCCAGGCTCACGCCAACCGGTGCCTGACGGCCGGCCCGGCCGCCGGCGCCGGGATGAACCGGACGCGGGCCTCGCTGGGGATCTGCGTCAACACCGCGTTCACCTACGCGGTCACGGGGGATCGGAAGTACGCGGACCGGGCGAAGAAGGAGGCCTTCTCCCTCCTGGAGGGGCCGCGATGGATGGAGGGCGCCCACGCGCGGATCGTCACGGGGGCCGACCTCTGCACCGCCGAGGGGAGCGTGGCGTGCGCCCTGGTCTACGACTGGTGCTTCGACGCGATGACCGCCGACGAGCAGGCGAAATTCCGCGACCTCCTGGTCCAGAAGTCGGTGGCGCCGTACCTCAAGTCCGTCGCGGCGAAGGACTGGTGGATCAACAGCACGGTGAGCAACTGGACGGGGACGGTGAACGGCGGGTGCGGCCTCGCGGCGCTGGCGCTCCACGGGGAGGTCCCGGACGCGCCCAAGGCGGCCGAGGCCGCGTGGACGCACATCCAGAAATTCGCCCGGGACCTCTACCTGGCCGACGGCGACTGCCACGAGGGCGTGATGTACAGCCGGAACGTCTTCACGTTCTATTTCGCCACCGCCGCCGCGCGGTTCTACGGGGGGGACGGGGGCCTCTTCGACGACCTCACGAAGAAGCTCGCCGGCTACTGGGAGATCGCGATGCAGGGGCCGGACCTCAAGTACGCGAATTTCAACGACATGAACGAGGATACGTTCGGGGGCCTCTGGGGGCAGGGGGGCCAGGACGAGGGCGGCCCGAGCGGCGAACTCTGCGCCCTCTTCGAGTCCAAGGTGCCGGGGGGCGACCCCCTGCTCCTCTGGGCGGCCGACAACGGCGGTTGCTTCTTCAGCTACGACGGCGCGTCGCCCTTCACGATCCTGTGGCGGCGGGACGGCCCGCCCGCCGGCCCCAAGCCCCGCCTCCAGGACGCCGTCCTCTTCCGCGGGTCGGGCCACGTCGTCTGGCAGTCGCCCCTCCTCTGGTTCGCCTGCAACGGCGGCTGGATCAGCGACAAGTCGCACCACAACTTCGACCTGGGGACGTTCGTGCTCGTGGCGGGCGGCGAGCGCCTCGTGAGCGATCCCGGCTACGGGAAGACGGCCACGGGCGAGCACTCCACGGTCGTGGTGAACAAACGGGACCAGGTCCTCGCCTCGCAGGGGACCTACCTGCGGTACGGCTCGGGGAAGACGTTCCACTATTTCGCCTCGGACCTCACCGCCACGAGCAAGGATCTCAAGAAGTGGGTGCGCCACGGGGTGATGGTGAGGGGGAGTTACCTGGTGCTGATGGACGACCTCGCGCCGGCGCCGGGCGCCGAGGTCGAGTGGCGGCTCCAGACGCGCGCGAAGATCGACCTCGTTCCCGCCGAGCGGAGGGCCCAGCTCGCGGGCGCGAAGGAGTCGCTCCAGGTCGTCGCGGCGCACCCGCCCGACGCGCAGGTCTCCCAGGGGAAGGCGACCCTGCCTTTTGTGTCGATCAAGCCGGGGGTAGCCCGCCCGGCGGAGACGATCGTGGCGGTCCTGTGGCCGGGGAAGGAGGGCGTCAAGGCCGCCTTCGACCGGGGCACGCTCACGGTGATCCACGCCGGCGGGAAGGAGACGCTCGTGTTCGCGGCGGCGGGGCCGTACTGGGTCCTCTCGTCGGTCAACGGCGAGGGCGCGGCCTCGATCGGGCCGCCGAAGGAGCGGGTCCTGAAGCCCTTCCGGAGGTGACCGGCGGCGCTACCGGGCCGGCAGCCGCCCCGGACCAGCACAGTCGGCCCGCGGCCGGCACAGTCCCTCCCGGCACAGTCCGGCACAGACGGGGCCGCCGCGCCCCGCGCTTGACCTTTCCCCATCGGAATATAGGATGAGGCCCGGAGTCCCTTCCGGAGGGCGAAAGAAAGACATGAGACGCACGACCCTCGCCGCCCTGCTGTGCGCCGCCGCCTTCGCCGGCTGTGACCGCCAGGCCGCCCCGGCCGCCAAGGGCGGCGGCAAGCGCCCCGACCTCTACATCCAGGTCTCGGCCCTCGGGAACCTGGAGTACTTCTACGACCACAAGCTGGGGATGAAGAAGGCCGGCGAGCTCTTCGGGGTGCAGACGGAGTACGTGGGCCCCTCCGACTTCGACATGGCGGCCATGGTCGCGGCGCTGGACCTGGCCATCGACCGGAAGCCGGCGGGCCTCGTCGTCGTGGGATTCGAGGACGCCCTGGTGCCGTCGGTCAACAGGGCCGTCGAGGCCGGCATCCCGGTGGTCACGGTGGACGCCGACCTGCCGCGGTCCAGGAGGGTCGCGTTCGTCGGCACGGGCAACTACAACGCGGGCTACCAGGGCGGCCTCAAGCTGGCCGAGCTCGTGGGCGGCAAGGGCAAGGTCGCCCTGCTGACCAAGACGGGGCAGTCGAACCTGGAGGAGCGCATCCGCGGCTACAAGGAGGCGCTGGCCAAGTCCCCCGAGATCTCCGTCGTGCAGGTGGCCAATACCGACAGCGATCCTGCCAAGGCCACGCAGATCGCGTCGCTCCTCCTCCAGCGCCACGCGGACCTCGCCGGCATCGCCTGCGCGGAGGCGGCCGGCGGCCCCGGCGCCGCCACCGCCGTGCAGGAGGCCGGCCGCGTGGGCAAGGTGAAGGTCGTGGCCATGGACCGCGACAACTCGGTGCTCAAGTTCATCGAGCAGGACGTGGTGCAGGCCGCCGTGGCCCAGCAGACGGCCCTCATGCCGGTCTACGCCGTGGCGATCCTCTACCAGCTCAACCACGCCGACGTGCCCATCACGAGCGACAACGCCGCGGCCAAGGTCTCCGGCGTGCCGAACGTCGTGGACACCGGCGTCCTCATCGTGGACGAGTCGAACTGCAAGTACTTCCTGCGGTAGCGATGGACGCCCGCCCGCCCGCCCTCCAGGTCGTGGGCCTGAGCAAGCGCTTCGGGCCCGTCCAGGCGCTGGACGGCGTGAGCCTCGACGTCTGCGCCGGCGAGGTCCACGCCCTCATCGGCGAGAACGGCGCCGGCAAGAGCACGCTCATCAACCTGCTCGTGGGCACGCTCCAGCCCGACGGGGGGCGGATCGTCGTGGGCGGGCGCGAGATGCGGTTCCGCAGTTCCCGCGAGGCGGCGGCGGCCGGGATCGCCGCGGTGTTCCAGGAGCTCAGCGTGGTGGGGACGCTCTCGGTGGCCGAGAACGTCTTCGCCAACCGCCAGCCGGTGAACGCCCTCGGCTTCATCCGGCGGGACGAGCTGATGCGCCGGACCCGGGAAATCCTGCGGACGTTCGACGTGGCCATCGATCCCGACGCCATGGTGGCGGAGCTTTCGGTGGCGGAGCGGCAGGTGGTCGAGATCCTCAAGGGCCTCGCGGCGAACCCGTGCATCCTGCTCCTCGACGAGCCGACGAGCTCCCTCACCCAGCGGGAGAAGGAGTCGCTCTTCTCCCTGATCCGCCGGCTCCGCGGGCAGAATCACGGGATCATCTACATCTCCAAT
>CAYNDR010000299.1:0-8174 GCA_964395295.1 uncultured Planctomycetales bacterium | reverse complement strand
CCGCAAGGGACAGCTCAACCTCTGGCGCCGCTGGGACACGAGGGACGTCGTGGACGAGGAGGACCGCTGGGAGAGCACGGCCTCGCTCATCGACTCCGCGCCGAAGGACTCCTGCACCGTGGACCTGACCCCGCGGCGCCTCCAGAAGATGAAGCGGAAACCCGGCGACGCCTTCCGCTGGAGCAACACGTCCCTGAAGGACAGCCGGGAAGTCCAGTCGGGCGCCGCCGTCGCGGACGCCCACGCCCTGATCACGCTGGAGAAGGTCGAGGTCTCCAAGGGCCGGAACCGCATCCGTGTCGTCCGGCAGTGATATGAGGAAACGCGCGGGTCTTATCCTGTCGGTCCTCCTCCTCGCCCCGGGCGGGCCGCGGCAGGAGACGGCCCTCGAGCGATGCGCGCTGGCCGTGCGCGAGGGCCGATGGATCGACGTCGACATCTCAATCCTGAAGAAGGACACCGCCGTCCACTCCGCGCGGCTCGTCCTTCCCCGCGATCCCGTGGACGGGACGATGGATGAAGCCCGGGTGGACGTGGAGGTCTTCGATGGCGACGAGGCCGCGGGCCGTCCCCTCCGGCTCCTTCCCCCCGGGTACGACTGCTTCGACGCCACCGAGGCGGTGCGCCGCTGGCTGCGGGACCCGTCGGCCGGGCGCCGCTTCCTCGTCAAGGCCTGCCCGCGCTGGCGAAGCGGGGAGACGCATCTCGACGTCTGTTACCGGGGCCGATCGGCAGATCCGCCCCGGCAGGCCGCCGGGCTCAAGGTCCTCCACCGCGCCGGCCAGTCCTTTATCACGTGGCAGGAGATCGAACCGCGTGAACCGGGGGGAGAGGTCCGCTACCGCGTCTACCGCCACACCCGTCCGATCACGGCGGCCACGGTCGCGGAGGCGCAGTGCCTGGGCGAGGCGGGCCCCTCCAGCGCCTGCAACACCCGCGGCCGGTCCGTCGACGAGCTGATCTCCCGGGTCCGGAAGAGGGCCGTCGTCGACGACGAGCTGGCCAAGAAGCTCGCCCGGACGGACTACTTCTCGCGCTGCTCCCCCGACATGCCCGAGATGGCCGAGGTCCCCGCGGGGAGGTTCGCCATCGAGGACGACAAACCCCTCCCGCCCGGCACGGGCCTCTTCGTCCACCACCCCGCGCAGGCGGGAGAGGCCTGTTACGCGGTGGCCGCCTGCGAGGACGGCGTCGCCAACCTCCGTGACTTCTCCGGGACCAACAGCCTGGAGGCGCCCGTCCGGGAAACCGCGGGCTTCGGCGTCCCGGTGCGGCAGGGGAGTCCGGAACTCTCCGTCTTCTTCGACTACCCGGGGACGCGCTGGCGCTACGTGCAGTGGGCCTCGCCGCCGCTGGCGCACCTCCCGGGGACGTACTTCAACTGGGGCGTGTTCGTCCCGCGGGGCTGGGAGGCCGCACCGGCCCGGCGACTGAGCATCTTCTTCCACGACGCCACCCAGCGCTATCTCAAGCCGCCCTGGCCGCACCGCCAGGACACCGTGATCCTCTCGCCCCACGACGCGCCCTATCGGTCCTACGGCTACGGCCACCACGAATCCCTGGGCACGCTCCGCTCCTTCCGGCAGGGCCGGGTCCAGCCGTTCTTCGCGCGGCGCGTGGACGCCATGCTCGACTGGGCCGTGAAGGAGTTCGGCGCGGACCCCGCCCGGATCTCGTGCGGGGGACACGGGACATGGGGCGGCACGGCGGCGCTCCAGTACGGCCTGCGGCGACCCGGCCGGATCGCCTGGGTCATGGCCGACCAGTCCCCCGACCCCGATCCCCGCCAGACGCCGCCGGAGATCAAGTACTACGGGCGCGCCGACGAACGGCCCGTGAAGACCCACCTCGCGGCGATGGAGGCCGTCTGGGGCAGGGTCGAATGGGGCGTCCCGGGAGAGGGCGAAAAGTCCATCTGGGAAGAGATGGACCTCCCCGCCCTCGTCCGGGCGGAACCGTCCAGGACGATGCCCTTCCTCGCCCTCGGGGCCGGGTCCCAGCACGTCACCTGGAAACAGGAGACGGACCTGCTGAAGGCGTACCTGGAGACGTGGAACGGATTCATGGCCGAGTTCTTCTGGGGGAGCTCGGAAGTCCTTCCCCTCCCCATCGGCCCCTTCGAGCCGCGGCTGGACCGGCCGATCCTCGCCTGTAAGCCCAAGTCACCGCTCTTCCCCGACTTCATGCGAAGCAAGTTCGACACGGGGGAGCGCGGGTACGCCGGCGGGAGCCGGCTCAACACGGTGCCCCGCTGGTTGTCCGAGGACGCCGTGGATGAGCCCCGCCGCCTCGAGATCACGGTCTACGCCGCCTCCGACGTGGCCTACTCCGGAAGCGCCACCAAGGACGCGACCGTCCGCAACGCGAAGCAGTTCCGGCCCGCCCCCGGAGAAAAGGTAACTTGGCGCCTCGCGGACGGCCCGGCGAAAGCCGCCGGCGAAGTCCAGGCCGACGGGCACGGCTTCGTCACGATCCCGGACCTCAAGTTCGGCCGGCCCGCGCGGCTCAGCGTCCAGCGGACCGCCCCATGAGACTCGCGGCTCTCGTCCTGGCCCTGCTGCCCGCCGCCCCGCCCCAGGGCGACTCCTGCGTCACGACCACGTTCGGCAACGGCGACCGGTGCGAACACCGGGGCACTCTCAAGGCCGAAGGCGACATCGTCCGCTTCGACCTCTCCGCACTGCCGCCAGCCGCCCGCGTCTTCCGAGCCGTCCTCCGCGTCCCCGCCCGCGGCCGGTGGGCGGGAGAGACGATCCGAGCGATCCCCGTGGGCCTCCCCGACGCGGCGCCCCCTCGCCTCCGACCTCCCCAGTTCGGCAGTTTCGACCTCACCGAGGCCGCGCGCGCCTGGATTGCCCGCCCCGAGGGCAACCTGGGCCTCAAGATCGAGCAGAAGGGAGGCGTGGACTTCCGCGCCGCGGTCCTGGAGGTGAGCCACGCGGGCGCCGCCCCCCGGCCCATCGCCCCGGTCCGCGGGCTCAAGGCGGTCCACCGGAGCGGCCAGACGTTCGTCACCTGGACCGAGATCGAGGACGTCGTGGGCGGCGACGATCCCGCCTTCGAAGACTTCGAGAAGGCCGTCCTCGAGGCGCGCCGGAGGCGGGAGGTCGTCTACCGCATCTACCGCCACGACCGCCCCGTCACGGTGGAAACCCTCGGGCAGGCGGAGGTCGCCCGCGAGGTGCCGGAGGCCCTCTCCTGCTGGAACCTGAAGGCGATCCGGAACACCGAGCACCCTCAGAAGGAGACGAAGAACTCCTCCCTGCGGTCGGGCTACAACCTCGTGCGGGCCGACGTTGTCCGGCGCTACCGGATTGCGGAAGGCGGAGACCCGCTCCCCCGCGGGACGGGCCTGGCGGTCTTCACCGCGACCGCGCCCGGCAGGCGATACTACGCGGTGACCGCCTCCATCGACGGCCGCGAGGCGGTCTCCGAACTTGGAGAGGGCGCATCCCTGCGGCAGCCGGTCGAGGAGTCGCCCTCGCCGTTCCCGGCCATCGTCTACCAGCGGACGCAGGATGCGGGCCCGAAGGAGTGGGAGTCCCCCTCCGTGGACGTCTTCAACTCCTGGATCGAGCCGCCCCTCCACAACGTCCCCGAGGTCTCAGAGACCTTCGTGGTGCGCTGGAAAGACCTCCCGAAGGGCGACGCGCGGGACCGCCTGCCGCTTTTCATCAACCACGGCACGTACGGCGGCACCGCCACGGAGGCGGCCAGCCCCGGCTGGCACGCCGCGCGGCGCTACGTCAAGGGCGCCTTCACGATCGGACTCTCCGAGGGCGGCCTCTGGCAGGGCTTCCACGAGGGCGTGGGCACCCTGCTCGGGTACGACCAGGGCGTGGTGCACAACTACCCGCAGAGGCGCGTGCTCGCGGCGGCGGCGTGGGCCGCGGCGAAGGAGGACTTCTTCGTCGATCCGGAGCGCGTCGCCCTCTGGGGACAGCTGGCCTCCTGGGGGCTCCGCCACGGGGACGTCTTCGCCGCGGTCATGTCCAACGGCTACGGCAACCTCTCGATCGGCAAGCTCGCCCAACAGCATGGCTGGAAGTGGGGGCCCTACCCGAAGGCCTGCAGGAACTGGCTGGGCGTGGACCAGTGGAGCTACATGAACCTGGCCCGGTGGATCCGGGAGAATCCGACGGTGGAACTGCCCTACTGGCTGTGCGCCCCGGCCTACGGCGCCTACCCGGCCCACACGATCGGCGACTTCGGCTTCATGCCCTGGCCGGAGATGATCCACGCGATGGTCTCCACGAAGCGCGCGTTCGCGGCCAACTGGTCGACCAACGGCCCCGGCCCGACCGCGCCGCTCCACGAGCTGGTCCCCCGCCTCCGGCTCCGCCAGAGCCTGCCGGCCTTCACCCACTGCTCGCTCGACCACAGCCCCGGCGACGGCGACCACGCCGACGCCGAGAAGGGCGGCGGGATCAACCTCCACCAGAGATGGGAGCCGGAGACGATCGCGGACGAGCCCGACCGCTGGGAGATCACCCTCTGGCTCGCGAAGGAGAGCCCCGCCCCCGAGGCGACCACCGACGTCACGCCCCGCCGCTGCCAGAGGTTCAAGGCCGGAGCGGGCGACCGGTTCCTCTGGACGCATTACGCCCCGGCCGAGGGCATGGCCGCCCAGTCGGGCGAGGCCGCGGCGGACGGGGCGGGACTCGTCACGGTCCCGGCTCTCAGGCTCACGGCGATCCGTTCCCGACTGAAGATCGTGAGGAAGGCATGAAGACCGCCCTCTCCGCCTGCGTCCTCCTCGCCCTCGCGCCGGTCCAGGAGCCGAAGCCCTGGGCCGAGCCCATGAAGAAGGTCCGCGCGAAGTTCACGGGCGAGAAGGGGACGTTCGCCCACTTCGGCGACTCGATCACGGTCACGATGGCCTTCTGGGCCCCGCTCCAGGGCGGCGGCCGGAACTTGAGTCCGGAGGCGGAGGCGGCCCTCAAGCGGGTGAATGCCTTCATGAAGCCCGCCTGCTGGCGCGGCTGGAAGGGATCGGAGTACGGGAACACGGGGATGATGACCATCCGCTGGGCGCACGAGAACGCCGAGAAGTGGCTCCAGAAGCTCAATCCCGAGGCCGCGCTCATGATGTTCGGCACGAACGACCTCGGCTCGGTGCCGCTGGAGGAGTACGAGAAGAAGACGCGGGAGGTCGTTCGGAAGTGCCTCGACCGCGGGACGATCGTGATCCTCATGACCATCCCCCCGCGCGGCGGCCAGCTGGAGAAGTCGCGGAAGTACGCCGAGGCCGCCGCGCGCGTCGCCCGGGAGCTCGACTGCCCCCTCTCGGACTTCTTCGGCGAGTGCCTGAAGCGCCGGCCCGACGACTGGGACGGCGCCGCCGAGAAGTTCAAGGACTACAAGGGCTACGACGTCCCCACGCTCATCTCCCGGGACGGCGTCCATCCCTCGAATCCCAAGGCGTACGAAGGCGATTACTCGGAGGAGGGCCTCCGCAGCAACGGATACACGCTCCGCACGTACCTTACCCTCATGGCCTACGACGAGGTCATCCGCGGCGTCCTGGAGGCGCGGTGACCCGCCACGAAGCCCGCCGACGCGCCGTAGAGTAGAAACAGAGTCAGGAGACAGGATCATGCGTCTCTTCCTCGGGCTGTCGCTCGCCTCCCTGCTCTCGGCGGGCTGCCGCGGCGGCCCGGCCGCGGGGGCGCCCGCAGCCCCGGAGGACGGGCCCCGGGCCTACGTCATCCTCTGGTTCGACACGGAGGACTACATCCTGCCCGCCAGCGACGACGCGGCGAAGCGGCAGGCCTGGACCCTCAAGCCCGCCATCCTGGACAGGGCTGGGTGACCGTGGCCGCCACGCCCGGCGACGCCGGAGACCGCGAACTCTGCGAGCGGTGCCTGCGGGGGGAAGAAAGCCGCGAGGCGTTCGCCGTCCTCGTGGGCCGCTACCAGCCGGCGGTCTCCCGCTTCGCGGGGCGCTACCTCCGCCGGCCCGCCGAGGCGGAGGAGATCGTCCAGGAGACGTTCCTCCGCGCCTGGCAGCAGATGGCCCGGTTCCAGCCGGGGACGAACTTCCTGGCGTGGGTGCTCACGATCGCGCGCTTCCTCTGCATGGCGCGGCTCAAGGAGGCCCAGCGCCACCCGCCGCCCGCCCCTCTGGAGGAAGGCCGGGAGCCCGCCGCGGAGGGCGGCGGGGCGCCGCGGGAGACGCTCGACCGGCTCCGCGAGGCCTACGCGTCGCTCCCCCCCCGCCAGCGCGAGGTCGTGGCGCTCCGCCTCTTCGACGACCTGAGCTACCGGGAGATCTCCAGGATGACGGGCGAGAGCGAGGTCGCGCTCCGCTCGCGCCTGCACGACGCGCTGGTGCGGCTCAAGTCGCTCTGCGGGGCGCCGCCTCGCTGACGGGAAGCGCGCCACGCCCGGCGATTTCCCGCTTTATTCCCATGGAGGCATGACATGAACTGCCGATGGATCCTCCTTTCCCTCGCGATTCTGGCCCTTGTCGGCTGTGCGGCCCCGCCGGCAACCCAGGCGCCCGCGGCCCCGCGGAAACCCACCGTCCGCATCGGCGCCGCCCAGCCCAAGGCGAGGCTCGTCGACTGGAAACTCCCCCCCGCTGAAGCCCTCGCCCGCGTCGAGAAGAACCTCGACGAGCTGGAGGCCCTCGTCCGCAAGGCGGGCGCCGCCGGATGCGACGCCCTCGCGCTCCCGGAGGACACGCTCGGCCTCGGGAAGTGGGAGGCCGCCCACCGCGGGCGCGAAGGCGACGTGCTCCGCGCGGCCGTCCCGCGAATGATCGACCGCCTGGGCCGCGCGGCCGCGGAGCACCGGATGTACCTCCTCTTCTGCAACGACATGGTGGACGCCGACGGCGCCCTCTGCAACACCGCCTTCTTCCTGGGCCGCGACGGGAAGGAGATCGGCCGATACCACAAAGTCAACATGCCCCTCCAGGAACTCCACAAGAAGCGGGGCGACCGCTTCCCCGTCTTCCCCACCCCGGACCTCGGGGGCGTGGGGATGCTCGTCTGCTACGACATGGTCTTCCCCGAGGCCGCCCGTTGCCTGGCGCTGGGAGGCGCGGACATCGTCTTCCACCTGACCCTGGGCGGCGCGGCGATCGGCGACGGCGACATCAGCCGCGCGGCCTTCCGCACCCGGGCCGTGGAAAACTTCGTCTACCTCGTCGTCTCCGAGCGCGGGTCCGGCACGATGATCCTCTCCCCCAAGGGCGAGATCCTCGTCGAGGCCAAGGGGCCCGACGACATCGCGATCGCCGACCTCGATCCCTTCGGCGGCCGCCAGGGCGGCGACGCCTTCAACCACCAGCAGGACATGCGCGCGCGGCTCTTCCGGGAGCGCCACCCGCCCGCATTCGGGATCCTCACCGACCCCGATCCGCCCGTCCTCGCCAAGGTCCCGGAGGCCACGCGCGTCGAGGACGCCGTCCGCATCAGCTCGGGCGCCCTCACCGTGGGAGAGGAGCGCTTCAACGAGGCCGGCCGGTTCGCGCGCGATGGAAAGATCCCGGAGGCCGCCGCGGCGTTCGAGAAGCTGATCGCGGACTACCCCGGGACCTGGATCGACCGCGTCTCGCGCGAGCGCCTGGCGGGACTGCGCGGACGCTGAACCGAGGCCACAAGGAGCGATATTCCGCTTTCCCCAGGTGGAGAAGCCGATGACCTCCGAACACCTGACGCACGACCTCCTGGCGGACGCCCTCCTGGGGACGGCGACGCTCGGGGTCCACGCCCATCTCGAATCCTGCGGGCACTGCCGCGCCGAACTCGAAGCGCTGAGGCCCCTCCTCTCCGACCTCCGGACACTGCAACCGCGCCCGGCCGAGGACCCGGCGCTGGTCCGGCGGATCGTCGAGCGCATCGAGGCCCCGTCCCGCAAGCGGGTAGTCTTCACGCGGCGACCGGCCTTCCGGCGGTGGATCGCGGCCGGCGCGGCGGCCGCGGCCGTTGTCGTCGTGGCCCTCGCGGTCAGCCGCGAGCGGCCCGTGAAACAGACGCCCGAGGTCACGAAGACTCCGGATTCTCCGCCCTCCGTCGAGCCCCCGCGGCCCGAACCGCAGCCGGAACCGAAGCCTGTCCCCCCGGCCCCCCCCCCCCCGCCCCCCCCCGCGCCCCCCCCCCCCCCCCCCCCAACCCCCCCCCCCCCCCGGGGGGGAACCCCCCCCCCCCCCGCCCCCCCCCCGCCCC
>CAYNDR010000298.1:3079-8220 GCA_964395295.1 uncultured Planctomycetales bacterium | reverse complement strand
AGGCCCTGGCGCCGGGGACGGACCGGTGCCTGGCGATCCTGGAGCTCCTGAGCCTCCGCCCGGGGGGCCTCACGCTCTCCGAGATCCACAGGGAGCTGGGCGTGAGCAAGAACATGGTCTTCCGGGTGCTCGGGGACCTCGCGGCGCGGGGCTACGCCTGGCGCACGGAGGGGAAGTCCTACGTCCTGGGGCGGAAGCTGCTGGATCTCGCGGTCCCGCGCGTGGGGGACAAGAACCTCGTGGACGAGGCGGCGCCGGAGATCCGGGCGCTCCGGGACGCCAGCGGCGAGGGCGCGGGGCTCCTCGTCCCCAGCGGCGGAGAGGCGGTGCTCGTCTACTTCCAGCCCTCCCGGCACCCCGTCCGCACCATCTACGACCTGGGGCTGAGGATCGGGCTCCACTCCAACGCCCCGGGCAAGGTCTTCCTGGCCTTCGGGCACGAGGAGGAGCGGGAGAAAAGGCTGGGCCTCCAGACCCTGAGGCGGTTCAACACCCGGACGATCACGGACCGCAGGGCCCTCGAGGCCCACCTGGGGCGGGCCCGGAAGAGGGGATACACCGTGGACCATGCCGAGGAGCTGGAAGGTATCCATTGCGTGGCCGCGCCGGTGTATGATTCGGAGGGCCGGCTCGTCGCGGCGGTGGTGCTCACGGGGCCGTCGAGCCGCATCCCGGCGCCGCGTTTCGACGGGCTGGGGCGGAAGACGGCGGCGGCGGCCGGGCGGATCACGGAGCGCTTGAGGCGGTAGGGCGTCATGAACGTCGCGGCGGCAATCCTGGCGGCGGCCCTCGCGCAGGACCCCGCCCCCCGCTTCGACGGCGCGAAGTGGATCTGGTACTCCCGCGAGCCCATGCCTATCTCGAAGAGCTTCCCCGGAGGCGCCATCCTCTTCCGCGCCGCGTTCGACCTGCCCGGTCCCCCCCGTTCCGCGGTGGCGGTCCTGACGGCGGACAACCTCTTCGCGCTCCACATCAACGGCCGGCCCGCCGGCGAAAGCGAGCCCGATCCCGACCTCTGGAGCCGCCCGAAGTGCTTCGACGTCGCGGCCCTCCTGGTCCCGGGGCGCAACGTCGTGGCGGTCGAGGCGGTCAACACGGCGCCGGGGCCCGCGGGGCTCCTGGCGAGGATCGTCGCGACCATGGCCGACGGGACGTCCGCGACGCTCGCCAGCGGCACGGCCTGGAAGTGCAGCGACAACGAGGTCGCCGGCTGGACGACGCCCGGTTTCGACGACCGGAAATGGCCGGCGGCGCACGACGTCGGCGATTACGGCTCAGGTCCGTGGGGCCGGGTCGCGGCGACGGGACCCGCGGTGCGGGCGGACGGCGCGGGGAAGGCCGCCCGATCGCGGTGGGAGGCGCTCAAGCGCGCGGCGAAGGGCGGGGGTCACGCGGGCCCGAGGCCCGCCCTGGAGCTGGAGCCGCCCGCCGACTACCCGTGGCCGGAGGCGGTCGTCTTCGTCGGGGACGACTGCAGTCTCTACCGCCCCCCCGCCCACAGCGGCACGAGCCACGACAGCCTCACCGTCACCACCTTCAACCCCCACCACTCGCGCGCGTTCCCGGAGCACGACCTCCCGGCGCCCGTCAAGGTCGGCAAGAAACTCTACGCGCTCAAGCCGGCCCGGCCCGGCGTGAAGCCGAAACTGCTCCTCGATGCCGGCAAGGGAGGGATCGGTTCGCCCAGCGTCTCGTTCGACGGCCGCCGGGTCTACGTCTCCATGGCCCGCGACGGGGAGCCCTTCTTCCACCTCTACGCCCTGCCCGCGGAGGGAGGCGAACCCAGGCGCCTCACGTCCGGCCCGTTCCACGACATCGATCCCGCCGAGCTCCCGGACGGGCGGATCGTCTTCACCTCCACGCGCATCGGGACGTTCGAGGAGTACCACAACCCGCCCTCGCGCGCCCTCTTCGTCATGAACGCCGACGGGAGCGACGTCCACCCCATCACCCACACGTTCATCTTCGACAACGAGCCCGAGGTGATGGCGGACGGCCGCATCCTCTTCATCCGCTCCGACAACTTCTTCGACCGCGGCAAGGTGGAGACCCTGCTCCACGCGGTCTACCCCGACGGCACCGAGGGCTACACGGAATTCGGCCTCGACCTCGGCCCGGAGTACGGGGGGCGCCTGCGCGCCTTCAACTGCGGCAGTCCCGCGCCCCTGCCCGACGGCCGCGTGGCCTTCGTCACCGGATCCACCATTGCCCTCGGACAGCCCGGGGGAGGGCCCAAGGAGGTCCGGCACCTCCGCATCGAGGCGGGCGACGTGGCGGCGCTCCCGGACGGCCGCCTCCTCTGCACGGTGGCGGGCCCCGAGCCGAAGGATCCGAAGCGCTCCCATCACCAGAGGATCGGGATCGCGGACCCGCAGGGCCGGGAGGACGGCGTCGTCGTCCTCTTCGACTCGCCGGACGGGCCGGTCCACTCGCCGGTCTTCCTGGGCGCGCGGCCGCGGCCGCCCGTCCTGCCGGCGAAGGTGGACCGGCGCCGGGCCGACGACCCCCGCGCCACGGGCGTCCTCTTCTGCCAGGACGCCCGGTTCACGCGCAACACCACTGCCGGATGGCCCCACGTGCGCGCCGTGCGGGTCCTTGCGGGGAAGGGCCTCACCGTGCGCTCTTCGCACTCCTACATCGTCCACGCGGGGAGCGAGGTGGTCGAGCTCGGCACGGTGCCGCTGGCGTCCGACGGGTCGTTCGCCGTCGAGGTGCCCGCCGACACGGCGATCGCCTTCCAGATGGTGGACGCCGAGGGGCGCAGTGAGCTCAACGAGATGTCCTGGATCTACGTGCGGCCGGGCGAGAAGCGCGGCTGTGTGGGGTGCCACGCGCCGCGGCAGGCCGCGCCCCCCCGAGCTTTCGATCCGGTCCAGGCCCTGCGGACGCCGCCCCTTCGCCTGCTGGGGCAGGGGCGGCCGCACCGGTTCCGCGGCAACAACGCGGCCGTCACCGGCCTGATGGAGCTCCAGTTCGACCGCTACCGCGAGGTGGCGGGGATCGACCGGCACGGCGCGGACGGCGTGGGCGCGCTCGTGAAGCAGTTGGGGGACCCGGACGAGGGGATGCGGATCACGGCGGCCCAGCGGCTGGCGGTCTTCCGGGACCGTTCGGCGGCGCCGGGACTGGCGGGGCTCCTGCGGGACGGGAGCCGCGAGGTCCGGGTGGCCGCGGCGATGGCGCTGGCCGCGTGCGGGACGCGCGAGTCGGCGGGGCCCCTTCTCGGGGCGCGGGACGATCCCGACCCTCTCGTGGCGCGGGCGGCCGAGGTGGCGCTGGAGAACCTGACGGGGCAGGCCCGGTTCCGCGGGGCCGCGTGGGAGGAGGTCGAGGCGGACCTCGTCCGCAGGCTGGGGAGCGGGGACCGGGACGCCGTCCGGCGGGCGGCGGTGGCGCTGGGCCACGTGGGGGGAGATCCGGCGCGCGCGGCCCTGCGCGCCTATGTGGCCCGCGAGCGCGACAACAATCCCTATCCCGAGTGGAGAAAGACGCATCAGGGCGACGGCGCCATGTTCAACGCGCAATCCCCCGCGAACCCGCGGACCTTGCAGGCGGCGACGCGGTCGCTCGGCTATCTGCGGGACAGGGAGGCCGTTCCCCTGCTTGCGGAGACGCTCGGGCGCCATGCGGACCCCGCGGCGGGGAACCTTTTCCTCGCGGAGGCGGCGGCGGAGGCCCTGGGCCGCATCGCGACGCCGGAGGCGGAGGCGGCCCTCGCCGACGCCTTCACGCGGCTCAAGGACTACATCCATCACACCCGCTGGTACGGCGACCACGACGCCCTGATGGCGTGCCACGCCTCGCCCGTCCATTACTTCATCCTCGAAGGCCTCGGACCGGCGGGGGCCGGCGGCATCATCCCCCACGTGATCCGGTCGATCCCCACCGACCCCGACCGCGCCCTGCTCCTGGAGAACGACGACTACGAGACGCTTGCCGGGAGGGTGATCCGCCGCGGGGGAGCGGAGGCGGCCGTGGCCGAGGCCTGCCTGGCGGTCCTGGGGGATGCCGGGGCGAAGCGGGCGCCGGAGGTCGAGAAGGCGCTCTCGGCGGTCCACGGCGCGTGGGGCGGCCGGCCCGATCCCGAGAACCGCGCGGCGCAGGTCCTTTCGCTCCTCTGCCGCGACCGCGCGTGGGAGCCGCGCCTGCGGGCCGCGTTCGAGCGGTATCGCGCGAAGCCCGTGGACATCCCGCGCGTCTTCGACACGGGCATCCCGGTGGTGACGAAGCTGCCGGTCCGGCACTGGGTGTGCTTCTTCCTGGCACGGGCGCTGGGGAACCTGGCCGATCCGGCGTCGGCGGGCGCGCTGGTCGCGGCGCTGGAGCAGTCCCCGCACGAGGCGGCGGGCGGGCGGCCGGACCCTCTGGGCCCGGGTGTCCTCTTCCTCCACAACGACCTCACGCCCTGCTGGCGCGCGGCGGCGGCCTGGGCGCTCGGGAGGATCGGGGACCGGCGGGCGGCGCCGGTGCTCCTGAAGGTCGTGGAAGACCTGGACCACGCTACGGACGTTCGCCACGCCGCCGCGGTGGCGCTGGGCCGGATCGCCGATCCTTCCTCGGCCGAGGCGGTGCGCCGGCTGGCGGCGGATTATCCCGAAGTCTCCACGCGGAAGGCGCTGCGCGCTGCGGGCGAGGCGTCCGTCCGGTAGTCCGTTCTCCTTGGCGGCCGGGCGTTCCTCCTGTTATCCTGTCCGCCATGGCGACGAAGAAGAAGGCGGCAGCTTCGCTCCACGTCCTGCTGGCCCCCGAAGCCCCGGTGGGGGTCGTCCTCCGGTCGGGCCCCGGCGAATCGGTCAGCGCGTTCCTGTGGGACCGGAAGAAGGACGCGTTCACCGCGGGGCAGGGGCTGAAGGCGCGCCTCTACGGGCGGCGGTCCGACCTCTCTCCCGACGGCCGGTACCTGCTCTATTTCGCGGTGGGCAAGAATCCCCCGGCGGAGACGGGCGGGTCGTGGACGGCCGTCTCGCGGATCCCCTGGCTCAAGCCCCTCGTGCTCTTGGGGAAGGGGGACGTCTGGCACGGCGGCGGGCTCTTCACGGGGAAGCATTCGTACTGGGTCAACGAGGGATTCGGCCACCGCGGGGTCAGGAATTCGCCGGAGGTCGTCGGGGACATGTCCTCCGTGCCGCTGGAGTATTACG
>CAYNDR010000298.1:0-3069 GCA_964395295.1 uncultured Planctomycetales bacterium | reverse complement strand
GGGAGGACCCCGGCATTTACTATCTCCGCCTCCAGCGGGACGGGTGGGAGCTGAAGCGGCACGCCGTGGTGGGCGAGGGGCACGGGTGCTCGGTCTTCGAGAAGCCGCTCCCACGGGGGTGGGTCCTGCGGAAACTGGCGCACCAGGAGGGGGGGCCGCCGCCCGGGAAGGGGCGCTACTGGGAGGAGCACGAGCTCGAGCAGGAGTCCTCGGGGAAACGCGTCCGCTGTCCGGACTGGGAGTGGGCGGAAGCGGACGGCCCCTTCGTGGTATGGGCGGAGAAGGGCTGTCTCTACCGCGCGCGGATGGCGGGCACGGCTGGCTTGAGCGGGATCCGGCTCCTCAAGAACTTCAACAGCGCGAAACCGGCGTCGGGCAAGCCTCCCTATTGACGGGCGCTACTTCCTTTCGTAGGTGCCCACCAGCTCGCCCTGGTCGAGGAGGCGCCCCTTCATGGCCGCCAGGAGCTGGTTCTTCGAGAGGCCGGACTTCACGTCGAGCGGCCGGTCGAGGGCGAAGACCTTGAAGTGGTAGTGGTGGACGCCGTGCCCGCGCGGCGGCATGGGGCCGTTCCACCGGGCCCGTCCGAAGTCGGTCACGCCCTGGAGGCCGCCGCCCGCGTCGCCCTCCTTCAGGCCCGTGAGCGCCGGCGGGAGTTTGTAGAGGACCCAGTGGACCCAAGGCTCCGCCTGGGGGGCGTCCGGATCGTCGCAGACAAGCGCCAGCTCCTTCGTCCCGGCGGGCAGGCCGGTCCAGGAGAGGGGCGGCGAGACGTCCGGGCCCTCGCCCGTGTGCTTCTTCGGGATCGGGGCGCCGGGGGCGAAGGCGGCGCTGGAGACCTGGATCGTCATGGCATCCTCCCTCGTTGCTCGGGGCGGATTATAGCAGGATGTGGGGTCCGGGGGGATTGCCCGTCACAGGTTCTCGGCGATCACTGGTGGCCCGCGTAGAGGGGGACCATGGCGCGGCCGGCGGGGAGCTGGCCCACGGGGAGCTGCCTCTTTTCGCCGCCGCGGATTTCCTCCACGTGCACCGGGTAGGGGACTCCGATCGCCTTGTAGACGAGCGAGATGCTGGAGTCCACGCTGGTGAAGGCGGGCGCGGGGCCGATCCGCTCGCGGTTCTTGTAGAGGTAGCCCCCCAGGAGCTCCGTCCGCCCTCCCTGGGTCGTCCCGATGATCGTCCGGTCCTTGCCCTCGACGGCCTGCCGCAGGGCGGCGGTGTCGTCGGCGACGCCGTCGCCCCGGGCGCCGGCCTTGTGTTCGCGGGGCGCTACGAGATCTTCCAGGGTTCCCGGTAGGGCGGGTTGTTGAGGATCTTGTCGGCCTCGGCGTCGCCGATGACCTTCTCCGCCTTCGGGTCCCACTTGATCGGGTGCTTGAGCCGGTCGGAGAGGTAGCCCAGGTGCCCGGGCGTGATCGAGCGGTGCGAGACCTCCACCGGGCAGATGCAGGGCTTGCGGGTCTTGATGTTCTCCGCGAAGTTGCGGTGGTGGCCCGGCGAATGGTAGGCCTTCTTCTCGCCCGGGTCGAAGTCCTTCTTGACCCAGTCCGGGTTGCTGGCCGAGAGGTGGCCGCGGTTCACGAACACCCAGCCCTTGTCGCCGATCCACTTGGTGCCCATCTTGTTCTTGTTGTCGCTGGTGATCGTGCTCGTGACGTCGTTGGCGTACTTGCACTTCACCTCGTAGCGGTAGGGCGCGTCGTAGACCGTCGGGTCCTCCGGGTACTGGAAGCCCACGGCCTCGACCTCGATGGGGCCGCCGAGGTCCTCGCCCATGCCCCAGTGGGCGATGTCGTTGTGGTGGCCGATCCAGTCCATGAGCTGGCCGCCGCCGAAGTTGAGGTTCCAGCGCCAGTCCCAGTGGAGCCGGGCGCGCATGTACGGCAGCTTCTTGGAGGGTCCGCAATACAGGTCGTAGTCGAGGTTCGCGGGCGGATCCTCGACCTTCTCCTGGCCCGGCTTGTGGCCGCCGCGGCCCTGGGGAAGGCCGACCTCCACCTGCTGGAGCTTCCCGATGTGGCCGTTGGTGACGATGTTCACGGCGTGGCGGAAGTTGAACTCCGAGCGCTGCTGGCTGCCCGTCTGCCAGATCCTCTTGGCCTTGGCCACCTCGGCCACGAGGATGTTCCCTTCCTTCCAGTAGTGCGTGACGGGCTTCTCGCAGTAGACGTCCTTGCCGCTGCGGACGGCCGTGAGGGAGCAGAGGTGGTGCCAGTGGTCCACGGTGCCCACGATCATGGCGTTGATGTCCTTGCGCTCGCAGATCTTGCGGAAGTCCTTGTAGACCTCGCAGCCCTTGTACTGGCCGCTCTCCATCTGCTTCTTGTAGCGGTCCTCGACCTGCTTCTTGGCCCCCGCCGCCTGGTTGTCATCCACGTCGCAGACGGCCAGGACCTGGCAGTCCCCCATCCCCAGGAAGTTGCCCATGTCGCCGCGGCCCTGGCCGCCGCAGCCGATGAGGCCGAACGTGATCCGCTCGTTGGCGCCGGCCTGGCCCGGGAAACGCGAGAGGATCAACGGTCCCGCCACGGCGGCCCCGCTCGCGGCCATGAAGTCCCTTCGGGTGACCTTGCGGACGTGCTTCATCGGCGGCCTCCTTTAAGCGCTCTCAGGTTCTGTACGCCGGAGGGGTGCGTTCGGAAGTCGAAAAGACCCCACCCGGCCCCCAAGTGTACCCCCCTTGGCTTGGAGATCAAGAACCAATAGCCTTGGCCGGGCCGGATGTTGCGGCGAAATGGCGTGGTTATGAATCAAACACTTTGATTTATAACCGCTGTGATTATAAACCAAACGCTTTGATTTATAATACCCCTACTTTCCCAGGACCTGCTTCAGGTGCCTGAGGCTCTTCTCCGACTGCTCCACCGTCCCGCACTCGACGGAGAGGACGCCCTTGAAGTTCGCCGAGGACAGGATCGAGCAGACCTTCTTCCAGTCGATCGCGCCCTCGCCGCAGGCGCAGCCCACGGGGGTGCCGGACAGCTTCCCGCGCTCCTGGAGGAGGGCGCCGCCGATGTCCTTGGCGTGGACGTGTACCAGCCGGTCTTTGATGTGTTCGAGCCACAC
>CAYNDR010000297.1:5386-8305 GCA_964395295.1 uncultured Planctomycetales bacterium | reverse complement strand
GCGTCTTCGTCGCCCTTTGCCCGTTCGCGCCCGCCCTCTGGACCCTGTACCCGGCCCTCGGGACCGCCGCCGCGGGTGCGGCAACCTACGTCGGGAACCTACCCCCAAGACTATAGGAGCAGGACAATGGAGAACTTCGAACTGGTGCAGCAGCTCAAGCTGGAGCTGATCCGGGAGTACGAGAAGTACGTCCGGACTGTGGCCGGCCTCACGGAAAGCTCGGTTGACGACGCCCGTGAGGCCTTCCACAACGCCATCTGCCGGATGCTAGTGGGACTCAAGAAGCGGCCTCCCGGCAATCGGATCGTGGCGTGGCGCCCCTACATCATCCAGGTGGCGGTCAACCAACTCAGGGAGAAGTCCCGTCAGGTCGCCCGCCGCAAGAACAACGTGATCCTCTTCAGCGAGCTGGATGACGAGGGGCGCTGGCAGTTGCTGAATATCCCGGACCCTCACCCGACGCCCGCGGCACAACTGGAGCAGGAGGAAACATCCAAAATCCTCTGGTCGGAGGTCGCGACCCTCCCTCCTCGCCAAGCCGAGGTGCTCAGGAGGTGGGCCCATGGATGGAGCTTCCAGGACATCTCCGTGTCCCTTGGGATCAAACTTTCGGCGGCCTACAAACTGTGGTCAAGAGGAATCCGCCGCCTCAGGAGTCGCCCGCGGGTGAATCAGTTGGCTGCTTGACCGGAGATCCCTGCACCTAATGTGCAAGAAGGAGATTACCGCCATGAACCTACCCGTCGATTTGAATGGCCTCACTCGGCCGGCACGCGCGTTCCTTCGAGCCGTGGCCGACTTCCGGGCCTGTAACACAAGGCTCGACCACGTCGCGAGAAAGATCGCCGGTCGCTACTTGGGATTCCGCGACAAATCATCGGCCCGGACCGAGGCGAACATCCGCCGTAAACTTCGCGGACGACAATTCGTCATCACCACGCCGGAGGAGGTGGCCGTGCTCCAGACACTTCTGGATCGCGCCGTCGAAGAGCTTGCGGAATATGAACGAAGAGGGCGGACACTTCCCGTCGAACGTGAACTCCATCGCTTCGCAAGGTCGCTCCATCTCTCGAACATCCTGGAGATGTGGAGGGAAGAAGTGGCGTGAAAGCTCTCCGCCGGCCAGAATCGAGGTTGAAGACATGGGAAGCCCCTACTCCGAGGATGCCGAGTCGCAAGGGGCTTCAGAAGCAGGATCGTCCCGGACAAGGAGTCGCGCCCATAATCCTCTTGCACATATTTCATTAAGGAGCTGCTCATGAAACGCAAGGCATCGCGCAAACACTCATCCCTTTCGATCCCCTGGAAGCTCTATTGGTGCTCCACACCCGACCACGACGAGGACTGGTTCTACGTAGCCCGGAGCGGCCGCGAAGCGGCCAACGGGTTCGGGATGGACGAAGGGTACGGCCCCCGTTATGCAACGGCCCGGTTCGTCTGCCGCGTGCCTTCCGGATGCAAAGTCTCGAACGCCAGCTACCCCACCCACCGTCTGCTTCAGCGATGCGGCCGGTTCCTGCGGCGCGAGCTGCCGCGTGTCGTCGAGATCAAGGGCATCCGTTACCGCGAGGGGCACCTCGAATACGACATCCGCAGGATGGATGACGACCACGCGGAGTCGGTCCACGGTGTCCGTCCCAATGGGACACGGCGACCGGAGCGGAACTGAAGAGAGTCTTCATGACTCCTCGGGAGAATATTCTGCCGCGTCGCCCGCAACGTGTCGTGGACATCGGCCATGGCCTTTTGTAGGGTGGATTTTCGTGAACGGGCTGCCTGGCCTCAATCCCTTCGGAGCACTATTCCCCGACGCCGAAAAGGCCGACCGGCACGTCCTCGTGATGAGCGACCATCCCGTCCTCGGCACTGGGGCGTACTCGATCCTCGAGTTCTACTGCTCTGAACCGGCCTGCGACTGCCGCATGGTCATGTTCGGCATCATGCCGGCCGCGGGCGCACCAGCCGAAGCGTGGATCTCGTGGTGCTTCGAGCCCTATGAGGGTTATGCTGGCCCCGAACTGGACGGGATGCACTTGCAGGGGCCGCGCGCCGCCGCCCTTCTTGACGAGGTTCGTCAACTTCTTGAGCGCGACGAGAACTTCCGTCATAAAATCGCAGAACACTACGGGATGATGAAGGCGGCTCAACCCAAGGAAACACCCCGCAGAGGAGACCTGCAGGTTTCAGTTGAGGAGCAGATTTCCATCCTGCGAGGCGTTCTCAGGGACCCATCTTACGAAGACTCGGACGCCCTTTTACGGAGTTTGGATCGCGCGATTGGCAATCCCGCGTGTCCGCTCGCCCTGTTCATGCTGTGGGAGGAGGACCCGGCTGCGCGTGAGCGGGCGTACCGCCTTCTGGATCACCTCTCTCCGGAGCGGCTTCGTCCGGCTGCCGACCTCCTGATCGCCGGTCTTCGTAATCCTAAGATCGAGACCGACAGGAAGCGACGGATAGAGGCGTTGCTCGGGAAGGCCGACATCCCCCTTCAGGCAAGAGACCTGGCCTGGAGGGATCCGACTCTCGCGACTCAATCGAGCATGAGCCACATCCGGGTCGTGATGCCGGAATCGATCGAATCGCTGGAGCGATTCATGCAGGCGGCCGGCCTGCGAGTACAACAACCCACCTTGGAACAGGTCGATTGTGCGATCGATTTCGCTGAAGACCTCGGGCTCCCCCTTGGGCCAGCCTTTCAGGTCGTCGTGGCGACTATCGCTAACGAGCGGGGATTCGTCGTTTCGGCCGAAAGGGCCCTTCGCCAGGCTGCGGCATGGGGTGAGGCGCGAGCAGCATGGCTGCTTGAAGAGGTGTCGCGATGTACGTGGGGACCGTTCTCAACGCTCGCCAGATCCCTTTGCAAAGAAATGATCCAGAGGGCCGTCCGTCCACGCCCCTTCTCCGTGGGACCAGTGGAAC
>CAYNDR010000297.1:0-5376 GCA_964395295.1 uncultured Planctomycetales bacterium | reverse complement strand
TAACCTTTCCGGATAACACCGGAAGGCGAACCGTGGCGCTGGTCTTCAAGGAAGCGTACGGGCTTGTTGCCATGAGCCTCCACGAGACGTGGGGAATCGAAGGAGCCGGGTTTGCGCCGCCGGAGGGCGACATTCAATATCAACGGCATCTGGCCGAAGCCAAGGTCGCCTCGGTGTCGTTGGACTTCATCCGCTCCCTCCTCTGCGATGCCCTGGCGTTGCACCAAGAGACCGGATGCCCGGTTCCCGGATCGTTCTTCGCCTACCGATCCTTCTTCGGGCCGGAGCCCCTCGGGCCGGTCCGCAGGATGCGTGATCTTTCAAAATACGCGGGCCAGCCGGAGGCAGAGTTGGACCAACTCCTGCATCGTTCGGGGGAACTGGTCTCGGATTGGGCTTTCGAGGAGCTGTGGTGCTGCTCGCCGGAGGCCTACGAGTTTGTCCGTTCCCGGAAGAAGCGGCGCATGACGTCGAAGGACTACGCGCACTTCATCAAGGAGATCGCGGGATCGGCGACCGAACGGCGGATCCTCCTTTCGCGCATCGCATCGACGTTGGAAACGGAAGCCTTGGTCGACCGGACAGGTCTCCTGCGAAACCAAATGGCCTACGCCGTCTGGCGCGCGATCACGGAGGGCCGCGCGACATGGGAGGACATCCCGTTCGTCCAGGCGCTGGCAAAGCGCTCCGTGGACACGATCAAGCGCCATCTGGCACTCGGATTCCACGGTCTGGAAGAGGCCCTCGCGGCCGAACGTAAGGGAATCCCTCCTCGCCCCATGTGATGGCCATTGGCGTTACAGTGGGGGTTTCGTTCAGACTATGCGCCATCCGGGCCCAGCTCGCAGAATGGGAACCGGTAGCCTATGCCTGTCGGAATAAGGTTTGGTTTGGAGTGGATTCGAATATTTCTCTCATTACTGCCGATTGGGTGTCCAATTTTTTGCGTTCCCAACCATCCTGTCTAATAGAGGGGGCGAAAAGCCCCCCAGGAAGGAGCTGGGATATGGGGGAAACGAAGAATTTCGCGCGGGGGAAGGCGGAATTTCGTGAACCTTTCCGGCCCCGGCCGGTTATAATAGACAGCGGCAAGGAAGAACGACGCCCCGGCCTGCCGGGAGCGTCCCCCGAAGAAGAGGCCCGCCACGAAGCACACGTACCCCCCGACCCTACCTCTCTCTCCGTCCACCCTGCGTCACCTCGCCGCAAGCCTCGGCGAGATCCAGAAACGTATTCGATGGAGGTCGTACGCCTCCGAGACGTTCCGCCGAATCCTGAAAACCCGTATACCTCCCTTTCGCCTGGTGAAAGACACGAGTGTCTGATGCGACGCCTCTCGGCAATGTGGGGTGCGATCTGCAAGCGGGAAGACCTGTCCCGCGAGGGACAAGGAGAACGCCGCAAGGCGGCGTGAAGGATTCCATGAAGGACTTGAAGACGGTCTCGTGCGCCGGTTATGTCCGGGTTTCAACGCTCCGGCAGGCAGACATGGAGCATGGATCGCTTGACGCCCAGACGGACGAGATCCGGCACTACTTGAAGTTCCGCGAAACCCCGCAGACGAAATTCCAGCTGCAAGAAATCTTCCGCGAAGAGGGACGCTCCGCGAAGGACACGGATCGCCCCCAGCTCCGGAAGATGCTCGAGGCGGTCCGTCGCAGCGATGTCGGCGCGATCGTCGTCACGAAGATGGACCGCCTCACCCGCTCCGTCAAGGACTTCTACGATCTCTGGGGCGAATTCGAGCGCCACAACGTCCAACTCATCTCGGTCCGCGACCAGTTCGATACCACCACCCCCATGGGCAAGGCGATGGTGAACATGATCCTCACCTTCGCCCAGCTCGAGCGGGAAATGACGGCGGAACGCACGCGCAACAAGATGCTTTGGCACGCGGAGCAGGGACTGTGGAACGGGGGCCGTCCACCGGGCTACAAGCTCGACCCCAAACAGAAGGGCATTCTCGTCCCCCACCCCGAGGAGCGAAAGCTCATCGAACTGATCTTCAGAAAGTACCTCGAACTCGGGAGCGTCGGGGAAGTCGTCAAGTACCTCGTTCGCCTGGGCATCAAGACGCCCGCCCACACGAGCAGGCGGGGGCGCCCTGTCGGCGGGAAGACCTTCTACAAGACAACGATCCTCGGCATCCTGCGGAACCCGGTCTACATCGGGAAGATCCGGTACGACGGGAAGATCCACGACGGAAAGCACGAGCCCATCATCCCCCAGGACCTGTTCAACGAGGTGAACGAGTACCTGAAGAAGCACGCGCCGCTGAGGAAGAATCCCCGGGCACCTCGGGAGCACGTCTACCTGCTCCAGGGGATCCTGTTCTGCGGGCGGTGCGGCGCCCACATGACGCCGAAGACCTGCTCGCCCTGGAAGCAGGACTACTTCTACTACCAGTGCTCCCGGAACGGGCACACGAACGGGAGCGCCTGTTCGATGCGCTATGCGTCCGCCCCGGCGCTGGAACGCGCGATCGTCTCGAAAATCCGGCACATCGCCCTGAATGGCGAGGAACTGGAGCGGATCGTCCGAGAGGCCAACGCGAGCGCCAACGAATCGATCCAGCGGCTCGCCGAGGATCGGCGGCGCGTCGAGTCGCAACTCGATGCGGTGGTCACCAACGCCCGCAAGCTCATCGACGTCATCAAGGAGATGGGCAAGGCCGCCATGAAGACGGTGGGCGACGAACTGCGGAAGCTGGAAGCGGAGCGGGCAGCTCTGGAGGCCCAGCTTGACGACATCAAGCGGGAGGTCGAACTGACCCGGACACAGGCCATGGACGCCGGCGTCATGGTCACCAGCCTGCGGACGTTCTCGGACATCGTGGACCGGGCGACGCCCGAGGAATTGAAGGGACTCCTCCCCATGATCGTTGAGCGGATCGTCTTCCACGAGCCGGATGAGAAGGGCCAGGGGTTGATCCAGCTCTCACTTTTCGAGCGGCCGGTCAAGCGCGACGGGGACGGGCGTAACCACCCCGTCCCTCTTTGCGCTCAGAGTAGCGATTGGCTCCCCGGGCAGGACTCGAACCTGCAGCCTTGCGGTTACGAGTGCCCCGGCCTTTCGGCCGGGCTCGGACTATCTCATCGCCCCGTAGGGCGTCGGGCGCTTCCCCTCCAAAGCCCATGACAAGCCTCTGGAGAGTACGGCCTTTCGGCCTAGTCTCTGCACGTTCCCCGCGCCAACGGCGGCGGGGCTTCGCTCAGGATTACCTTGCCCCTTATCGAGGTTTAGGCTTCCCTGAATTCGCCCGATTTTTCAACCGCGGTTTCCCGCGGAAGCTGCTATTTGCGCGGGCCGCAACCCACGCCGTCAACAGCCGCTCGCTCTACCATTGAGCTACCGGGGAGTACCGGTTTGAGCGCTTGCGATTATAGAGGCATCTCCGGGGGGGTCAATAGGCATCTGCCCGTCACCCAAGCCCCTCAGCGCCTCCAGGATCTTCCGGTTCGCCGCGGGCATCGCCAGGCCCTCCAGCCCCCCCGGCGCCACCCACCGCCCCCCGCCCCTCCCCCGGCGCCAGGAACAGCGATAGACGTGAAGCTCCACCGAGAAATGCGAGTACCGGTGCATCACCGTGCAGAGAGGCCGCCCCACCCCCACCTCCCGCCCCGCCTCCTCCCGCGCCTCCCGCCGCACGCACGCCTCGTAGGCCGGGCCCCGCCCACGCTCCCCTCCCGGGCACCCCCAGAGCCCCCCCAGGAGCCCCTCCTCCGCCCGCCTCTGGACGTACACCCGGCCGCCTTTCCAGACGATCCCGACCGCGGCCTCCCGGTGCGGGACCTCCCGGCGCGGCTTCCTCGAGGGCCACCGCCCCTCCTCCCCCCGCGCGTGCGCCCGGCACTCCCCCGCCAGCGGGCACTCCCCGCACCGCGGCGACCGCGGGACGCACACCCTCTGCCCCAGATCCATCAGCGCCTGGTTGTAGTCCCCCGGCCTCCCCCGCGGCGGCGGCGCCTCCGCGACGTCCCGCCCTTCGAGCCGCGAGAGCACCCGCCGCACGTTCCCGTCGAACACCGCCACGCGCTCCCCGAACGCGATCGACGCGATCGCCGCCGCCGTGTACTCACCCACGCCCGGCACCTCGCGCCAGCCCGCCGCCGTCCGCGGCAGGCGCCGGAGCGACCGCGCCGCCCGGTGGAGGTTCCGCGCCCGCGCGTAGTACCCCAGACCCTCCCAGGCCTTGAGGACCGCGTCAAGCCGCGCCCGCGCCAGGGCGCGCACGCCCGGGAAGCGCCGCATCCAGCGCTCGTAGTAGGGGATCACGGCCGCGACCTGCGTCTGCTGGAGCATGACCTCCGAGACCCAGACCGCGTAGGGATCCTTCGTGCGCCGCCAGGGGAGGTCCCGCGCCCCGCGGCGGAACCAGGAGAGGAGCGCCCGCGCGTTCACGCGGACATTGTGGGGGGATACGGCCGGGCCGTCAACAGCCGAGCGCCCGGACCTTCCCGGTGGCCAGGTCCAGCATCGCGCCCTCCACGCGCCCCTTCAGCCGCGGGCGGAGCTCCGCCACGGCGTAGCGGACGTTCGCCTCCGCCGCCTCGTCAATGCTCGCGCCCGCCGGCAGTCCGCGCGTGGCCCAGGCGATATGGCGCAGGACGGAGTAGTGCTCCCGTTCCTTCCCGCGCGCCTCTTTCATCGCGGCGCAGTCGGTGTGCCCCAGGACGAGGACCAGCTGGCATTCCCTCGCCAGGGCGATCTCCAGCGAGCCGACGACCTCCGGGGCCAGCACGTGGCCCGCCGTGCGCACGCAGAAGAGATCGCCGGGGCCGCGGCCGAAGATCCCCAAAGGATCGATCCGGGTGTCGATGCAGGTGAAGATCGCGGCGACGGGACGCCCGCGGGCGGTCAAGGGACGGGGATTGCTGTTGCCCGCCAGGAGATCCGCCAGCGGGTCCATCACACCGACGGCTTGTTGCCGGCCAGGAGCTGGGAAATGCGGTCGCCCAGGGCCTCCCGGCTGTAGGGGCCCTCGTACCGGGCGATCTCCTTCCCCTCGCGGAAGACCAGGAGCGTCGGCACCGCCTCCACCCCCAGCTCCTCCGTGATCGACGGATTCTCGGTGACGTCCACCTTGTAGAAGCCGACCTTCTCCTCCAGCTGCTCGGACACCGCGTCGAGCTCGGGCCGGAAATGGTCGCAGGGAACCGAGTCGTAGTCGAGGAACGCCACCGCCACGGGCCCCTCCGCCTCCAGGACCCGCTCCTCCACCCCCTGGTCGTTCAGGTCGCGCACCATAACTGCACTCCCTCCTCCCGCCGCACCGGGCATTACTCTATATCGGTGCGGGGAGGGGGAATCTTGAAGGGCGGCCAGCAGTTCCGCAACCCACCCCCCTGATTGAAATCCAACTCCCGGGCTTCCAGG
>CAYNDR010000296.1:5665-8325 GCA_964395295.1 uncultured Planctomycetales bacterium | reverse complement strand
GTGCAGGGCTCGACCGCCTTGCGGGCCTCCTCGAAGCCCTCCGTGCGGGAGGCGACGAACTCCCGGTCCTCGAGGCCCTCGGCGAGGATCGCGTTCATCATCGCGTTGACGAGCATGACGTCGGTGCCCGGCCGGTGGCGGAGGTGGAGGTCGGCGAACCGGACCAGGTCGATGCGGCGGGGGTCGGCCACGATGAGGCGCGCCCCGTGGCGGGCCACGGCGGCCTTGATCCGGAGGGCCACGATGGGGTGGGCCTCCGTGGTGTTCGATCCGATCACGAGGATGCAGGACGCCTGTTCCAGCTCGTCGATCGAGTTCGTCATGGCGCCCGAGCCGAAGGTCATGGCCAGACCGGCCACGGTGGAGGAGTGTCAAAGTCGGGCGCAGTGGTCCACGTGGGGGGAGCCCAGGCCGCCCCTGAGGAACTTCTGGAAGAGGTAGTTCTCCTCGTTGGTGCACTTGGCGGAGGCGAGGCCGGCGATGGCTTCGGCGCCGCGGCGGGCCTTGATCTCCTGGAAGCGGCCGGCCACGAGGCCGAGGGCCTCGTCCCAGCCCGCGGGGACGAGCTTGCCGTCCTTCCGCACCAGGGGGGTCGTGAGGCGGTCCGGGGCGTGGACGAAGTCGAGGCCGAAGCGCCCCTTGACGCAGAGGTCGCCGTGGCTGGCGGGATTGGCGTCCTCGCCGCGGACGCGCACGATGCGGTTCTCCCGGACCCCCAGCACCAGGCCGCAGCCGCAGCCGCAGTAGGGGCAGATCGTGCGGACCTCGCGGGCGGGGGGAAGGGTCTCCCGCTTCGGGCGGAGCGCCGAGACCGGGCAGGCCGCGACGCAGGCGCCGCAGGACTCGCAGGAGGAGTCGGCGATGAGGCCGCCGCCGAAGGCGGCGATGCGGGCGTCGTGCCCCCGGAAGGCGAAGTCGATCGCGCCCACGCCGCGGACATCGTGGCAGACGCGGACACAGCGGCCGCAGAGGACGCACTTGGCCAGGTCGCGCACGAAGAAGGGGTTCGACGCGTCCGGTTCCCACTTGTTCGCGCTCGGATGGAAAGGGACGCGGTCCACGCCGAGGTAGGAGGCCACCTCCTGGAGCTCGCACTCCCGGTTCGAGGCGCAGGTCAGGCACTCGGCGGGGTGGTCCGCGATGATCATCTCGCAGACGGTGCGGCGGAGGCGGTTCACCTCGGGGGTGTCGCTCTCCACGGCCATGCCCTCGGCCACGCGGGTGGTGCAGGCGGGGGGGTATCCGCGCATCCCGGCGACCTTCACGATGCAGAGGCGGCAGCCGCCCCAGGGTTCGAGGCCCTTCATCCAGCAGAGGCGGGGGATGTAGACCCCCGCCTCGACGGCCGCCTCGAGGACGGTCCGGTCCGCCGCCGTCTCGACCTTGCGGCCGTCGATCGTCAGCGCGACGCGGTTTGGATCGGCGATCACGTCTGGTCCTCCTCCTGGTCGCAGCGGAGGCAGCGGAGCGCGGCGCGGCGGGCCTCCTCCTCGGTGTAGGTGCTCTCGACTCCCTGGAAGTCCGTCTTCCGGTCCGCGGCCGGCCGGAGGGACGGCGCCACGGGGGCCATCTCGCCCTCCTGTACCGGCGGCAGTTCCGCGTCCGCGATCCCGGCCGGGCGCGAAAGGTCGCCCGTCCCGCCCAGGCGGCGGTCGATGGCTTCCGCGGCGCGGCGGCCCTGGGCCACGGCCTCGATCACGGAGGCGGGCCCCAGCACGGCGTCGCCGCCCGCGAAGACGCCCGGGCGCGGGGTGGCGAGGGTGTCGTCGTCGGCCACCCTGATCCGGCCGCGGGGGTCGGCGTCGAGGCCGCCGCGGCCGGCCGGGTCCACTTCCTGGCCGATCGCGCCGATGACGGCGTCGAACTCGCGGGAGAAGTCGCTGCCTGCCACGGGCACGGGCCGGGGGCGGCCCGAGGCGTCGAACGCGCCGAGCGCCATGCGGAGGAGGTCCACCGCGAGCGCCGGCCCCTGCCGGCGGATCCGCGTGGGGGCCGTCAGGAACTCGAACCGGACGCCCTCCTCCTCCGCCTCCGCGATCTCCGTCTCGCCGGCGGGCATCTCCTCGCGGGTGCGGCGGTAGAGGACCGAGACCTCCCCGGAGCCGAGGCGCACGGCGGTGCGCGCGGCGTCCATCGCGGTGTTGCCGCCGCCGATGACGGCGACGCGACGCCCGGGGGAGGCGCGGTCCCCGCGGTTCGCGCGGCGCAGGAAGTCCACCGCCTGCAGGACGCCGGGGAGGTCCTCCCCGGGGACGCCGAGCTTCGCGCCGCGCTGGGCGCCCGGCGCCGCGAAGACGGCGTCGAAGCCTTTCGAGAGGAGGTCCGCGGGAGACGCCACGGGCTCGTTCGCGCGCATCTCGACGCCGGCGCCCTGGATGAGGCGGATCTCCCGGTCGAGCACCTCGCGGGGGAGGCGGTAGGGGGGGATGCCGTCGCGGAGCATGCCGCCGAATTCCGGCGAGGCCTCGAAGAGGGTGACGGCGTGCCCGGCCAGCGAGAGGTGGTAGGCCGCGGTGAGCCCCGCCGGGCCCGAGCCGACGACGGCGACGCGCTTCCCGGTCGGCGGGCGGCGCGGGGGGACGCACGCCTTCCCGCGGTCGGACGCGAAGCGCTTGGGGGCGCGGACCAGGCTATGTTTGCCCGGCAGCCACACGGCCCCG
>CAYNDR010000296.1:0-5655 GCA_964395295.1 uncultured Planctomycetales bacterium | reverse complement strand
CGTGTCCAGATCCCGCTCCAGGCGCGACTCGAGGAGCTCGCGCAGCTCCTTCGTCGACTCGCTCTCGCGGTAGATGCGGCACAGCGCCTCGAACGCCCCCGCGTAGTCCGGGTCGATGTCGAGGACCAGGCCGTAGTAGAACTCCGCGTCCTGCGGGCGCCGGAGCCGCTCGTCGTACAGCTGCGCCACCTCGCCGGCCAGGTCACGGGCCAGGGGGCTCTTCTCCGGGGCCTTCGCGCGGGCGGACGCGAAGCGCTTGAGGGCCCGGACCGAGACGGGCCCGTCGATGGAGCGCCGGCGGCACCTCATGGCGCACGGCTCGAAGCAGACGTAGCCGCAGACCGAGGGGAGCGGGAGCCGCTCGCGGATGACGGCCACGGCGTCGTCCCACCGGCCGGCCGCGATGAGGCGGACGTACTTCGGCACGTCCACGCCGGCGGGGCAGGTGTGCCGGCAGGGGGCGTCCACCAGCTCCTCGCACGCCGCGGCGGGGCAGTGCTTCCGCCGGACGTGCGACTCGACTTCGTCGCGGAAGTACTTGAGGGTGGTGAGGACGGGATTGGGGGCGGTCTGGCCGAGGCCGCAGAGCGACGCGGCGCGGACGGAGTTCGCGAGGTTTTCCAGGAGGGCCAGGTCCTCCATCTTGGCGCGGCCCGAGCAGATGACGTCCAGGATCGCCTTCATCTGCCAGGTCCCGAGGCGGCAGGGGGCGCACTTCCCGCAGGACTCGGCCTTGGTGAAGGAGAGGAAGTAGCGCGCGATGTCGGGGATGCAGGTGTCCTCGTCCATCACGATCATGCCGCCGGAGCCCATGATCGAGCCGGCCTGGGCGAAGTTGTCGTAGTCGACGGGGAGCTCCAGGGACGAGGCCGGCAGGCAGCCGCCGGAGGGTCCGCCGGTCTGGACCGCCTTGAACCGCTTGCCGTCGGGGATCCCGCCGCCGATGTCGAAGATGATCTCCTTCAGGGGGACGCCCATGGGGACCTCGACGAGGCCCGAGTTGGCGATCTTGCCCACGAGGCTGAAGACCTTGGTCCCTTTGCTCCTGGCCGTGCCGATGGAGGCGTACCAGTCGGGTCCGCCGAGGATGATGCGGGGGACGTTGGCCCACGTCTCGACGTTGTTGATGTTCGTGGGCTTTCCGTAGAGGCCCTGCTGGGCGGGGAAGGGCGGCCGGGGCCGGGGCATGCCCCTTTTCCCTTCGATGGAGGCCATGAGGGCCGTCTCCTCGCCGCAGACGAAGGCGCCGGCCCCTTCCTTCACGTGGACCTTGAGGCTGAAATCGGATCCGAGGATGCGCTCGCCCAGGAGGCCGAGCGTCTCGGCCCGCCGGATGGCCAGCCGGAGGTTCTTGACGGCCAGGGGATATTCGGCGCGGACGTAGAGATATCCTTCGGCCGGGGAGACGCCGCGGGCGATCGCGTAGGCGCCGATGACCATCCCTTCGAGCACGGCGTGGGGATCGCCTTCCATGATCGATCGGTCCATGAAGGCGCCGGGGTCCCCTTCGTCGCCGTTGCCGATGATGTAGCGCATCGACCGGTCCTTGGCGTCCCGGCACAGGCTCCACTTCTGTCCCGTCGGGAATCCCGCGCCGCCGCGCCCTCTCAGGCCGGAGCGCTTGATCCAGTCGATGACCTCCGCCGGGTCCATCGCCAGGACCTTGGCCAGGGCCGCGTAGCCGTCCGCCGCGATGTAGTCCTCGATGCTCTCGGGGTCGATCTTGCCGTTGTTCTTCAGGGCGATCCGCATCTGCCGGGAGTAGAAGGGGATGTCCTCGTAGCGGGGGATGCGGCGCCGGGTCCGGGGGTCGCAGTAGAGCAGGCGCTCGACGGTTTTCCCGTCCACGAGGGTCGTCCGGACGATCTCGCGCGCGTCGTCCTCGATGCCCGCCCGGCCCACCTCGCAGTAGAAGATCCCCTGGGGATCGGCCATCACGATGGGGCCCTTCTGGCAGAACCCGTGGCAGCCGCTGAACTTCAGGTCCACGCGCCCGCGGAGCCCGGCCCGGTCGATCTCCCGTTCGAAGGCGGCGAACAGTTCCTCGCTGTTGTTGGCCCGGCAGCCCGTCCCGCCGCACGCCGTGAGCCGGGGGCGGTTCGGGTCCCGGGAGGCGACGAGGCGCTGCCGCCAGGCGTCCAGGTCACGCGCCGAGGCCAGTGGCGTGGGGGATTCCATGTCGCGTCAGGCCCCCGAAGCGGAGGGGGCCTTCCCGCTCTGTTTGAGGAGGCTCGCGAACAGCTGTTCGGTCTTGGGGCCGTTCATCAGGCCATGGACCTTGCCGTCGACCACGATGACGGGGGCCAGGGCGCAGGAGCCCAGGCACGCCACGCGCTCGAGGCTGAACTCGTAGTCGAGGGTGGTCTCGCCGGCCTTGATCCCGAGGCGGCGCTCGGAGGAGGACATGAGCTTGGCGCTCCCGCGCACGTGGCAGGCCGTGCCGCGGCAGACCTTGACGTTGTGCCGGCCCTGGCGGGTGAGGTAAAACTGGGCGTAGAAGGTCGCCACGCCGTAGACGGTGCTGGGGGGGACGTTCGCGTGCCCGGCCACGCGCTCGAGGACCTCGGGCGGGAGGTAGCCGAAGGCCGCCTGGGCCTCCTGAAGGAGCGGGATCAGCGCGTGGCGGGCCTTGGGGTGGGCGCGCAGGACGGCGTCCAGTTTCTCGATGTCGGTTCCAGTCATGGCCGGGGCCGCCGACGGAGCTCGCTCTGGGTCAGGGTTACATTATACTCCCCGGCCCCGGCGTCGTCGAGATCATTCGAAGCCGGTTCTCCTGGAAGACACGAAGCCCTGGACGGTCGGCCTCAAGACGCCCTGCTTCCTCCAGATCACGAATCCGGCCGGCGGAGAGGTTGGCGAAAGCCCCCGGGATCAATTCCCGGTAACCTTGGCCCCCGCCCGATCGAGACGATGTGGAATGACCAGGAACCCTTCTGCCATGGCCGAGTCGGATCGAATGGAACGGCTGGAGGCCCTTGTCCGCGCCCATCAGGCGCGCCTGAGGGCCTACGTTTACTCCCGCATCGGCGACGCCGGGGCGGCGGACGACATCGTCCAGGAGGCCTTCCTCGACGCCCTCGGCCGTCTCGATCAGTATGATCCGCCGCGGCCGGCCCTGCCGTGGCTCCTCGGATTCGCCCGCAAGCTGACCTTCGGGACGGACCGCGAGAAGGCCAAGCAGATCGTCCTCCAGGGACAGTCCCGGGACCGGACGATCCTCAAGGCGCGGAGTCGATCCTCATCCTCAGGGACGTCGAGATGGAGCGTGCCCGGAAGACGGCCCGCGCGGACCGCGTGGCCTGCCCGGCCGAATTCGCGCCGCCCAGGGGGCCTGTCCGGCGACCGCGAGACCGCCACGGCGCAGGCCGCCGCCGAGCGCTTCCGCCGCGCCGGAAGGGACCGGGCCGCGGCCGACCGGTCACTGCCCCTGGTCTGCGCGGAGATCCTCAGGCGGGCCGGGGTCTCCGTGGAGTGCGACCTCGGGCTCTGGGGGCGCGATCGTGGACATCTTTCCGCAGGACCGCGGGACCCGCTACAACGGGGACTGCACCCGGACCGTCGTCCACGGGGAGGTCCGGCCGGAGATCCGGGACATGCACCCCGCGGTCTGCGAGGCGAACGCGGCGAGCAAGCGCGCCGCGGCGCCGGGAGCCACCGGGGAGGACGTCCACCGGGCCGCCACCGGCGCCCTCACGGCCCGCGGCTGCGCGCTCGGGCTCCCGGACCTGAAGGGGCCCGAACTGCTTGCGGGGGACGCCGCCACGATCGAACCGGGCCTGTACCGCCGGGACCTCGGCGGCGTCCGCGTCGCGGACATCGTCGTCGTGGCCAAGGGCGGCCGTGTCAGCCTCAACCGGTTCCCTGAGGGGCTGACGTGGATGAAATCCTCCCCCGGGAGGCCTCCCCCGGCGCGGCCGGGGCATGGGGACAGGGGCTTCCTTTTCCCGGACCTCTAGGGTCCGGTCGTGAAGGAACTCTCCTGGGGGATCGAAGAGGCCGCCAGGAGGGCAAGTCCGGCGAGAGCGGCCGTGATCACCATCGCCCATTCCAGCACGGTTGGCGGCATGGGGTAGGTCCCGTGACACATTCTCCCAGACGCCCACCCCGATCCCGGACAGGGCGTCCTGGTGGGCTGAGGGGGGAATCCATTCTCGATTCTGATCCGAAGGATTGCCAATCGTTATTCAGGAAAACATCGGGCAGGGTGGAGCACCATGGGCAACCACGGTCAAGGCTGGCACCCCTTCGTTGACGATCTTAGAACTGCCATCCGCGAGTCGATCATCTCCTCGTCGAGGGGCTCGCCGGACGTTCCGGTCGAATGACCTCCCCTGTCAGGCTCGGGGGAAGATACCGACTGGTCATGTCCACGTGAGGGTGTTATAATCGCGCCACGGGAAAGGAGAGAAGGCGGTTTGCCCGGCGAGCGACCGGACTGGTGGGATTGGGAGCTGGAGATCACTCCGCATATGGAGAAGCGGATGGCCGATCGGGGGTTCACGGAGGTGGATCTGCGGCAGATGCTCGATGAGGCGGAGGGGCATCGACCCGATGTCGAGGAAGGACGATGGGTCATCGAGACGCGGCTTCGCGGCGTCCGGTGGGAGGTAATTGTCGAACCGGACCCGGTGGACCGCCTCCTGGTGGCGGTTACCGCGTTTCCTTCCGAAACGTAGGAGGTGTTGTCGTGAGAGAGCGCTACCTGGAGGTCACGTTCCGCAAGGGGAAGGTTCTGGCCGCCTATCTATACCTGCCTCGTCAACCGGGAACGAAGAGTGCGCAGACCCGGGAAATGGCGCCGGGGATTCGTGTGGACTATTCCGCTGCGGGGGAAGCCATCGGGATCGAGATCACTGCCCCCACCCATGTCACCGTGCAGGACGTGAACCTCGTTCTGGAACACCTGGGCGCAGCTCCGCTGGCCCCGGAGGAATTCGCGCCCATCAAAGCCGCCTGAGGGGAATCACATCGAAGTTCGTTCTAACGCATGAAATTCTGGTACCCCGCGCGCTACACTGCGCGCTTTCCCAACCCCTTGGCCGCCAAGGGGGATGTCCGGACGGTCGACCTCGACAAGCCCTACTTCTTCCAGTGGCAGGGCAAGGCCCTAAACGTCGCGTGGGGTGACCGGCCCCCCCTGGCCGGGAACCGTCCCCCCACCGCCCGCCAGCGAGCGGCTCTCAAGAATTATAACGCACGGGTGTCGCCTCTGGAACAGGCCCGCCGCTACCAGGCCGAACTCGAACGCCCCGGGGTCCGCACAAGGACCCAGGTGGCCAAGCGGCTGGGGGTCTCCTACATCCGGATGCTCCAGGTCCTGAGCCTCCTCAAGCTCGATCCGCGCATCGTCGAGTACCTGGACGCCCACTGCGGCGATCCAGTGGTGTCAGGGACCTTCAGCGAGAAGCGGCTCCGTGTGCTCATGGCGACGGCGGGGGAGGGGGGGCAGTGGTCCCGGTTCCGGTCCATGCTGGAGGAGGCGCGGTCGAAGCCGGGGGTATGGGGAACGATCGCGGGAGGCGGCCGGGAGAAGAATTAGCGACACTTTGCTCTTTGAAAAACGGATGGACGACGGACCTGTGTCCGGGGGGGACGGGAGGTTCCTCCGGGCGCGGGAGATCGGACGCCCAGGCGGGGCGGGGCCGAGCGAGGACG
>CAYNDR010000295.1:5698-8373 GCA_964395295.1 uncultured Planctomycetales bacterium | reverse complement strand
TCCAGGTGGAAGTGGCTGGCGCGCCTCCCGATCCTCAGGATCATCTCCGCCGGATCGTCCCCTACGCAGTAGGAGTGGCCCAGGTCGAAGTTGAGCCCCACGCCGGGGAACGAGGCGTGCTTCGAGACGAACTCGACGTACTCGTCCCCCTTCTCGATGAGCAGTTTAGGCTCGGGCTCGATGCACACGACCACGCCCTTCTCACGGCCCCGCGCGGCCGCCCGGGCGAGCCCCTCGGCATAGAGCCGGCATCCCTCCTCGCGGGTCATCCCTTCCAGCGGCCCGCCCGGCTGGGTCGAAAGGGTCCGGGCGCCCACGGCGGCGGCCAGGTCCACCGCCGCGATCGTGTGCCGGATGCGGGCCTCGCGGACGGCGGGGTCGCGGTCGATCCAGCTGGGCCACTGGAAGGTCCCGGCGCGGCCGGTGGCCGGATCGCGATAGGCGCACATCATGAAGGCGTTGACGTTCGAGACCTCCATCCGGTTCTGCGCCAGCGCCCGGCGGATGGACTCGCCCCTTTCCGGCGTGACGTCGGGCGGCCAGGCGTGCGGCCGGTCGGCCATGAGCTCGACGCCCCGGTAGCCGATCCCGGCCAGGCGCGCGATCGTCTCCTCGATCGTGAAGGCGCGGAAGGCGTTGGAGCTGAAGGCGAGCTTCACGGCCCCATCGTAGCCCTGCACCCCCGCCTTGACAAGCCCCGGGGCGCGTGGCATGATCGACCGGCGATGAGCAAGGAGCCCGCCCAGCCCTACGAGTTCAAGGATACCTACCAGTTCCGCCTGGCCCGCAAGATCGCCGACGGCGGCATGGGGTCGATCTACGAGGCGGTCCTGTTCGGCTCCGAGGGGTTCGAGAAGACCCTCACGATCAAGACCATCCGCGAGAAGTTCACGGGCGACGCCGACTTCGTGGACATGTTCATCGGCGAGGCGAAGCTCGTGGCCGACCTCGTCCACCAGAACATCGTCCAGATCTACAAGCTCGGGAGGATCGGCAACACGTACTACATCGCCATGGAGTACGTGCACGGGATCAACCTCCAGCAGTTCACGAACCGTCACACCGAGCTGAACATCAAGGTCCCCACGGAGCTCGGCGCGTTCATCATCTCGCGCGTCTGCCGGGGGCTGGAGTACGCCCATTCCAAGCGGGACAAGCACGGCCAGCCCCTGGGCGTGGTCCACCGCGACATCTCGCCCAAGAACCTGATGATCTCGGCGGAGGGCGAGGTCAAGATCACCGACTTCGGGATCGCCAAGGCGCGGAACCTCATGAAGGACCAGGAGGGGCAGGTCCTGATGGGCAAGGCCCAGTACATGTCCCCCGAGCAGGCGGCCTACCTGCCCACGGACCGGCGCAGCGACATCTTCTCGCTCGGGGTGGTCATGTTCGAGATGCTGACCGGCGAGTCCGTCTTCGGGTCCAACGAGGAGACCACGGTCCTCCTGGACAACGTCCAGAAGAAGGAGATCCCCCGGCCGCGGGACGTCAATCCGGACATCCCGGAGCCGCTCGAGAAGATCATGCTGAAGGCCCTCGACCGGAACCTCGCGAAGCGCTACCAGGACGCCGGCCAGATGGGGCACGACATCGAGTACTTCATGTACCACAAGGGCTACGGCCCCACGATCGTGACCCTCGAGAAGTACGTGCGCCAGCACTTCCCCCAGCTCTACCTGGCCCCCATGGAGCGGGAGGACCGGTCGCGCCCCGTGGTGATCACCGACCGGGACCGGGCCCTGTCCGAGGCCCCCACGCTCCTGGACCGGCCCGACGGCCGAAAGAAGTAGTTGACACCGCCCCCCGTCCCCGCTACTCTTCTGGCTCGAATTCCTCAGCGAGCGCGACATGGGCTACATGTGGAAGAGCCGGAACCGCCGGCGCAAGAACAAGCACGGCTTCCGGGCCCGGATGAAGACGAAGGGCGGCCGCAAGGTGCTCGCCCGCCGCCGCCAGCGCGGCACCTGGAAGCTATCCGTCAGCGACGAGCCCAACGTCCGCCGCCATCGCGGCTGTGTCCACGGCTAACTCCGGGCCGCGGGCCGCAGGCCATTCATGAAAGCCCTCCTTCAGCGCGTCCTGGACGCCTCCGTGTCGATCGAGGGCTCCGTCCATGCCTCGATCGGGAAAGGGCTCCTCGTTTTCCTGGGCGTGGCCCAGGGGGACGGCGAGGCGCAGGCGGAGGCCCTGGCCAGGAAGATCGCGGGGCTCCGCGTCTTCGACGACGCCGCCGGGCGGATGAACCTCTCCAACGAGGACGTCGGCGGCGAGTACCTGGTGGTCTCGCAGTTCACGCTCTGCGCGGACCTCTCGCGGGGCAAGCGGCCGGGATTCGACCCGGCGATGAAGCCGCCCGAGTCCGAGCGGCTCTACCTCGCGTTCTGCGGGCGCCTGGGGGCGCTCACGGGGCGCCCGGTGAAGACGGGTAAGTTCGGGGCCTCGATGGCCGTCTCCCTCCGCAACGACGGCCCGGTGACGTTCCTCCTGGAGGCCGGGAATGCAGGGCCGGGGGGGCCTGAAGCGCGCCCTTAACCGCGGGAGCGGACCCGCTTGGAGCCGCCTCCCTCCCGGGCGCCCGATCCGTAGTAGTAGTAGACCCCCGCCCCGCCGCCCCTGCGTCCCCCGGAGTATCGCGGCCGGCAGGGCGAGGGCCCGGGCGACGCGCACAAGCTGGT
>CAYNDR010000295.1:857-5688 GCA_964395295.1 uncultured Planctomycetales bacterium | reverse complement strand
CCCCCGCCCCGCCGCCCCTGGGCGCGAAGTTGAGGATCGCCCCGGCGATGTCCGCCCGGACGTTGGTGAGGAGCTGTTTCGTCCAGGTCACCATCCGCCGGTCCGAGAGGCCCGACCCGATCACCAGGACCGAGGTGTCCACGAGCCGCGCCAGGGCCAGCGTGTCCCCCACGCTGGCGATGGGGGGCGAGTCGCACACCACGAGGTCGTACTGTTCCCGGAGGGTCTTGACGAGCTCCGCCATGCGGGGGGATTCCATGAGCTCCACCGGCGAGTCGGACGGGGGCCCGCTGGGCAGGACGCGCAGGGTCGGGATCTCCGTGTAGGCCACCAGCGCCTCCAGCGGCGTCTCCTCCCCCCGCAGGAAGTTCGAGAGGCCGCGCGCGTTGTCCAGCGCGAACAGCTCGTGCGTGCGCGGGAGCCGGAGGTCCGTGTCCACCAGGATCACGCGGAGCCCCTTGCGGGCCAGCGCCACCGCCAGGTTCGCCGCGATCGTGGTCTTCCCCTCCTGGGGCACGGCACTGCAGACGACGAAGCTCTTGAACTCCCGCTCCGCGAGGTAGCTCCGCAGGACCGTGGCGGCCACGTTGAAGCGCTCCGAGAGCGGGTCCCGCGGCGAGCCGCGCAGGATGACCGGGTCGGCGCTTCCGGCGTCCTCGATCATCGCCAGGCACGGCAGGTTCAGGTGGCGCTTCACGTCGTAATCCGTCCGCAGGGTCGCGTCGAGGTACTCCAGGAGGAAGGCCGCGGCGAAGGCGACCATCAGGGACAGGACGAGGAAGAGCGGGACCGTCCGCCACCCCTTGAGGTCCTCCAGCCGGGCCGAATCGGACTCCGCCACCTCTTCGAAGACGTAGAAGCCCTGCTGGATCGAGCGGGCCGCCTCCAGCCGCCGCCGGACGTCCTCGTGCCCGTCCAGCTCCTTGCGCAGCTGGACCAGCTCGGCGCGCTGGGGGTCCTTGCGGTGGAGGTCGTCCTGCAGGTCCCGGAGTTCCATCGCCTTCCTCAGCTTGCGCTCCTCCAGGTTGCGCAGGTCGATATCCACGTCGCCGATCGACTCGCGGAGGAAGACGATCGTCTGGCCCCGCACGCGGTAGAGTTCCTCGCGGAGCTCCCCCTGGAGCTGTTCGTGCCTCAGGACCATCTTCTTGTAGTCGGGGTTCTCCGGGGTCCACGAGAGCTTCTTGATCTCCAGTTCCGTGCGGAGCCCCGCCAGGTCCTCCCGGAGGCGGTCCAGCAGGGCGGAGGAAAGCGCCTCCCCCTCCGGGCCCTGGGGCAGGACCTCGCGCAGGCGGTGCTCCGCGGTCTCCAGCGTCTGGATGCGGGCGGACGCCTTGTCCTGCCGGGTCCGCGCGTCCTCCATCTGCTTTTCGAGGTCGTAGATGGCGGTGCTCACCACGCCCATCTTGCGCTCCAGCTCGCGCAGGTCCTCCTCGGTGATGCCCGTCTCCGCCTTCTTGGCGTCGATGCGCTCATGGGTCCGGCGGATCCGCTTCTCGACGTCCCGGCCGGCCTCGTCGAGGATCGCGGTGGCCTGGAGGCGGCTGTAGATCTGCGCGCCCCGGGCGAAGGCGTTGGCCATGAGCACGGCGTCCCGCCCGTCGGGCGCGGTGGCGCGGACGTGGATGAGCTGGACCTTCTCGCTGGGCTTCGACGTCCGGACGGCGCCCCGGAGCTGGGCCGTGGCCCCCTTGAGCCGGTCCTCGACGAGCCGGGTGGGGCCGGGGAGGCGGGGGTCCATGAAGCCCTTCTCCTCCAGCAGGCGGAAGATGGGCCCGTCCTCGCGGGACCTCCAGAACTCCTTCGAGGGCATCTCCTTCTGGTCGCGGTAGCCCAGGAAGATTGCCGCGGCCATCTGGTAGACCTGGGGCGAGCCCACCAGCGCCTCGCGCGTGTAGTAGCCGTATCCGGTGGACTCCGAGGTGATGAACTGGGCCAGTTCCGTGGGCGTGAAGACGCGGTACTCCTCCAGGATGCCGATCTTGCTCTCGGCCGCGTGCATCGGGGTCTCGCGGCCCAGGGTGAACGCGCTCAGGCCGAGGAAGAGGATGGCCGCCACCGCCAGGAAGGGCAGAAGCCGGCGCCTGAGGACGGCGAGGTAATCGCTGAACTCCAAAGGAACGATCCCCCGTTCAGGATCGGGCTCGCGGATCATCCCGCGGCCCGTCTTATGTACATCGGCAGGTTCGGGACGGCGGCTTGAGCCCCCCTTGCGGGCCGGGGCCCTACCCCAGGATGCGGTGGTCGTCGCCCAGGTAGATCCCCTGGAGGTTCATCTTGAGCTGGTCGGGGTTCGGGGAGTACTGGAGCGCGACCTTCTTGGAGACGAGCCCCCGGTTGATGAGGTCCACCAGGGACATGTTGAAGTCCTGCATCCCCTCCTCCTTGCACCCCCGGATGAGGTCGGCCAGCTTCTTGTCCTCCGCGTTCATGATGAGCTTCGTGGCGGTGGCGTTGTTGAAGAGGATCTCCACCGCCGGCACCATCTTCACCCCTTCCTTGCAGGACGGGAGGATCCGCTGGCAGACGATGGCGCGCATGTTGAAGGCCAGCGACTGGCGGATGAGCGGCTGGCGCTCCGTGGGGAAGAGGTCGAGCAGGCGGCCGATGGTCTGCGGGGCGCTGGAGGCGTGGATGGTCGAGAAGACCAGGTGGCCCGTCTCGGAGGCCATCAGCGCCGCGTCGAACGACACGTAGTCGCGCATCTCGCCCACCAGGATCACGTCCGGGTCCTGCCGCACCACGTGCTTGAGGGCCTGGTGGAAATCCGGCACGTCGATCCCGATCTCGCGCTGGTTCACGAACGACTTCCGGTCCTGGAAGAGGTACTCGATCGGGTCCTCGACCGTGATGATGTGGAGCTTCTGGTGGCTGTTGATGAAGTCGATGATGCAGGCGAGCGTCGTGGACTTGCCGGAGCCCGTGGGGCCGGCCATGATGACCAGGCCCTGCTCGATGTCGCAGAGCTTCTCCATCGACTCGGGGAGGTTGAGGTCCAGGAAGCTGGGGATCGTGGTGTTGACCCGGCGCATCGCCACCGCGATGGTGCCGCGCTCGTAGTAGACGTTGATCCGGAAGCGGCCCACGCCCGGGACCGAATAGGCGAAGTCGAGGTCGTGCTCGGTCTCGAACCGGTCGCGCTGAAGGTCTGACATGATGTCGTAGATCAGCCGCTTCACCTCCTCCTGGGCCAGCCCGCGGTTGCCGATCTCGTGGATCAGCGTGTTGACGCGGAGGATCGGCTTCTGGCCGACCTTGAGGTGGAGGTCGCTGGCCTCCTTCCCGGCGCAGGCCACCATCAGCCGCTCGATCTCCTTGGCCTGCCCCTCCGGCTTGGCCTCGGCCGGCACCGCGCCGTTGGCCAGGGGGACCGATCCCGTGGGATTATCCATCCGGCCTTCCGCCATGCGATCACCTCCGAGGAGGGGGCCTTCTTGCCCCGTTCTCACCTTATCACGCGGGCGTCGGCCGCGCAACCAGCATTCACCGGGGCTCCCGGCCCGCCCTCCCCTCCCCGCCCAGGACTTGAATTGGGGGATGCCTCAATGATTCGATGGCTCGTTCACTCAATCACTCAATCCCCTCCCCCCCTGGGGGGCTGGGGGGGACCCTCAATGGCTCAATCACTCAATCGCTCAATGACTCAATCCCCTATAGTGCCGTTCGTAGTACTGCCGGTACTCGCCGCTCTTCACCCGCGCCGCCCAGCTCCCGTTCGCGCGGTACCACGCCACGGTCTCCTCCAGGCCCCGATCGAAGGGGATTTCGGGCGCCCACCCCAGCTCGCGCCGGGCCTTGGACGAGTCCAGCGCGTACCGCCGGTCGTGGCCCGGCCGGTCCGGCACGGGGCGGAGGAGCGATTCCGGCCTCCCGGCGAGCTTCAGGATCGCGCGCGCCACGTCGAGGTTGGGGCGCTCGTTCCCGCCGCCCAGGTTGTACACCTCGCCCGCCCGGCCTTTCTCCAGCGCCGCCAGGATCCCGCGGCAGTTGTCCCCCACGTTCAGCCAGTCGCGCACGTGGAGGCCGTCGCCGTAGAGCGGGCACTCCCGGCCCTCCATCGCGTTCGTGGCGAACAGCGGGATGAACTTCTCCGGGTGCTGGAACGGGCCGTAATTGTTGGAGCTCCGGGTGACCACCGCGTCGGTCCCGAAGGTGCGGGCGTACGCCAGCGCCAGGTGGTCCGCCGCGGCCTTCGTGGCCGAGTACGGATTGTTCGGGTGGAGCGGCGTCGCCTCGGTGAAGACCCCCTCCGGCGGGAGCGATCCGTACACCTCGTCCGTGGAGACCTGGACGAAGCGCCGGACCCCGCGGCGCCGCGCCGCCTCCAGCAGGACCGCCGTCCCCTGGACGTTCGTCCGGACGAACTCCACGGGGCCGTAGAGGCTCCTGTCCACGTGCGACTCCGCCGCAAAGTTCAGGACGGCGTCCGCGCCCTCCCCCGCCAGGCGGTCCACGAGGTCCCCGTCGACGATGGATCCCTTCACGAAGCGGTACCCCGGATCGCCTTCCACGTCGGCCAGGTTCTCCGGATTGCCGGCGTAGGTGAGCGCGTCGAGGTTGACCACCCGCGCCCCCGGCCGGGCCTTGAGGACGTGCCGGATGAAGTTCGAGCCGATGAATCCGCAGCCGCCGGTGACGAGGATCCGCATGGGGAATAGATTCAGGCCCCGGGAAGCATTTAAAACGCTTTTGCCCCCCCGGGCGTCTATAATTATAGTCCGGGCCGCCGGGCCGGAAAGCATTTTAGGAGCCTCCCATGAGCCGCGCCCCCTCGACCTTCGCCCTGCTCGCCTTGGCCGCCGTCCTCGCGGCCGGCCTCCTGTCCCCCCCC
>CAYNDR010000295.1:0-847 GCA_964395295.1 uncultured Planctomycetales bacterium | reverse complement strand
GAGAAGATCTTCGACCGCATCGAGGCGTCGCGGGGCGCCGCCCTCGGGGAGGGCGTCCGGGACCGCGAGACCCTGGGCCGCGGCGCCGTGGGCGCCGTCCGCAAGGGCCTCACGCGGGCCGACGGCTTCGTCCGCGTGGCGGCCGCGAAGATCCTCTACGCGAACGAGCTCCGCGACGAGGCCCTCGACGCCCTCTCCAAGGTCATCGCCGGACGGAACGCCGCCGCCAAGCGGGCCGCCGCCGACATGGCCGCCTCGCTCGTGGGGGGCGACCGCGAGCTGGGCGAGCGGGACAAGGGCCGCATCACCGAGAGCCTCCGCAAGCAGGCCGTCGAGAGCGACGACCCCCTCGCCCAGGTCTCGCTGTGGCGCGCGGTCCACGGCCTGTCGCCCGGCCACATCGAGCCCAGCCGCAAGATCTTCGATATCCACCAGTCCGGCGCGGGCCGCGAGGTCCGCGAGGAGGCCGCCCTCGCCCTGGCCGAGATCGGGATGCCCCTCAAGGTCAAGGGCACCCTCGCCGAGATCGCCCGGGAGCCGGGCGACCGCGGCCGCCTGGCCCGCGCCTACCTCCAGATCGACCGGCTCATGGAGTCCGCCAGCAGCCGCCTCCAGGCCCAGCCCAAGTACGACTTCAAGCTCCTGGAGGAGGCGATCGACGTCCTCAGGAACCAGTACTACGACTCCTCCAAGGTGTCTCCCGAGAAGGCCATCGAGGCCGCCTACACGTGGGAGTCGCCGACCAACTGCCGCCTTGCCACCTTGCCACCTTGCCACCTTGCCACCTCGCTCACTCTCCGCGCTTGAGGAACTTGATGAAGCCGTGCTCGGTGCAGAAGAGTTCGAC
>CAYNDR010000294.1:0-8374 GCA_964395295.1 uncultured Planctomycetales bacterium | reverse complement strand
TGGCCGACCCCGGTGACGGTCAGGGAAAGCGTCGGCGCGGTGGGCCTGGCGGGGACGGCCCTCCGCAAGAGCGGCCGGGCCGGGGCCGGCGACGCCGCCGGGATGCGGGCCCTCAGGGAGAGGCCGGGCCGGAGCGGGGACGCCGGCCTCAGGGGCGGCCGCGGGGCCGCCTGCCGGAGCGGCGGTGAAGGATTTTCCTCCTCGGGCTTCAGGGCCTGCACCACGGCCTCCGGCTTCGCGTACCCCTCCTCGATGAGCAGTTCCCCGAACCTGCGGATCGCCTCGTCTCCCCGGTCGATGGCCTCCTGCTGCATGCGGAGGCATTCGTCCACCTGTTCCTGCGAGACCACGCCGCGGCCCACCAGCGTCTCCCCGAGCCGCCGGTCTTCCTCCCGCGCGGATTCCTCCTCCTGGACCCGTTCCTCGGTTTCGCGGAGGAATTCGATGAACTGCTGGTCGGTGATTCTCCCCTGGGAGGCCAGGATGATCCCGAGCCGCCGAGGCTTCTTGCGGCCCCGGGCCAGTCCCGCCGCCTGCTCGGCCACCGCCTGCTTGAGCTGGTCCGGAGTGACGAACTTCTGCTTCAGGAGGATGTGCCCCAGGAGGACGTCCTCCCGGGCTTCACGGCGATCCTCAATATGCGCCACGAGCAATCCCGCCGATGGGTCCCGCTTCGATCCCCATTATAGCCGATGGAAATCGGGCCAACCCCTAGAAGAACGTCCGTGGGGCCACGATCGCTCCATAGAGCCGCTCCTGCCGCTCCAGGGCGGTCCGGTATCGTTCATGGCGCGCCGGGTCGGGGATGAAGGACGGCCCATAGCGGGCCGGGACATCCTCCAGCCTTGGCATCGCGCCCGTCGCCTCCAGGGCCAGGAGCGCCGCGCCGCGGCTCGAGGCCTCCGCCTCGGCGGAGGCGACGATGGGACATCCCAGCGCGTCCGCCATGATCTGCATCCACGCGGGAGAGCCGAGGAGCGCGCCCCCCGAGGCCACGACCTCGCGCGCCTGAGGCGCGGCCCGGCGGATCAGCCCGTGGAGGACCGCGAACCGGAGCGCCACCGATTCCAGGCCCGCCCGGAAGATGTCGATCGGCCGCGTGTGGAGGTTCAGGCCCATGATCGTCGCCCGGGCCTCGGCCGCCCAGCCGGGGCTCCGCTCCCCCGCGATGAAGGGGAGGAAGGTCAGCCCGTGCGCGTCCGGGTCGAGGGCCGCGACCTCCCGATCGAGGCCGGCCGGTGCCCCCAGGCGCAGGGTGTCGCCCATCCAGGCCGCGAGGTTCCCGCCGCCCGAGAGCGCCCCCCCCACGACGTACCGGCGGCGGTCGGCCCGGTAGCAGAAGAGGCCAGGCGGCGGCTCGACCTTCGGCGCTTCGCGGACCACGCGCATCGCCCCCGAGGTCCCCACCATCACGCACACCCGCTCCGGCGAGGCACAGCCGCTCCCCAGGTTGCTGCAGGCCCCGTCCCCGGCGGCCGGAAACCACGGGACTTCGCGAAGGGCCGGCCAGCGCGCCGCGTGGGGCGGCTGGAGCCCCGAGAGCGGCGCGTCGCCGAGCGGCGAGAGCTGATCGGGCCTCACGGAAACGGCCGCCAGGACCTCGGGATCCCACCGCAGGGCGTGGACGTCCAGGAGCCCGGTGGCGGAGGCCATGGAGGCGCCCACCGCGGCGCGGCCGAAGAGCTTCAGGAGCAGGAACTCTCCGAACGACATCCATCGCGCGGCCCGGCGGAACCGTTCGGGATCGGTCCGCGAGAGCCAGAGCAGTTTCGCCGGCAGGTAGCACGCGTGGAGGACGCACCCGGTCCGTGCGTGGACCGCCCGCTCGTCCAGCCGCCGGCGGAGGTCGGCCGCGGCCGCGGCGGCGCGCGTGTCCGCCCAGGTGTAGATCGGCGTGACCGGTTCGCCGCCTTCCCCCACGCCCAGGACCGAGTGCCAGAAGGTGCACGCGGCCACCCCCGCGATCTCCGGCGCCAGCCGGGACGCCTGGGCGAGCGCGGCGTCGACCGCGCGCTCCACGCGCCCGAGGAGTTCCGGCGCGTCGACCTCGGCCCCGCCGTCGGGAGTCGCGCGCACCGAATATGTTTCCCGGCCCTCGATGCCCTCGACCGGCCGCGCGAGACGGTCGAAAAGGAGGGTGCGCACCGACGAGGTGCCCACGTCCAGGGCCAGGACGAAGGGAGCTTCGGCCTCGCGCTCCGTCACAATCGGCATGGCCTGGAGTCTCGCCGCCCTTGCGAATGCTGTCAAGAACGGTTTATGCTACACTGCCTCCGAACGAGAAGGAGGAGAAGCCATGAGCATCCGCCAACTGGCCGGGCCCGGCCTCGCCGCCGCCCTGCTCCTCTCCTGCTTCGGAGGCCCAGGCGCCTCCCAGGAGGCGAAGAAGCCCGCCGCCGAAGACCTCCGCGCCGGAAAGACCTTCATCGCGACCCCCGTCTTCGCGGAAGAGGAGGACCGGAAGGTCCTCGACCTCTTCCGGGGCCTCCGCGTCGCCGACGTCACCGACGGCATGGACGCGGTCGGCCTCCAGGGCATCGGGCTCATGGACCCCGATATCCGTCCGCTCTGGAAGGACACGCAGAACTATCGCCACCGGTTCGCCGGGATCGCGGTCACCGCCCGCTACGTCCCCACCCAGCTTCCCCCCGCCGGGAAGATGCCCGTCGAGGACTACGACAAGTGGGCCTCCTCCTGGTACCGCGACCGCTCCAGCGAGCCCTTCGTGCCGCTCCTCCGCCAGGGGAGCGCGCTCGTCATCGAGGAAGCGCCGCGGGCGGACGTGGGCTCGATCGGTTCCAACAACATCATGGGCTGGAAGCTCAAGGGCTGCGTGGGCGTGGTCACCAGCGCCACCGCGAGGGACACCGACGAGATCGTCACCGAGGCCGTCCCGCTCTACTTCGCCCGTCCCGGGCGCGGCATCCGTCCCGGCCGCAACGAGATCGAGTCCGTCAACCGCCCCGTCGTCTGCGGCGGCGCCCTCGTGATCCCGGGCGACGTCGTCGTGGCCGACGGCGACGGCGTGATCGTGGTCCCCCGCGCCCGCGCGGAGGACGTGGCCCGCTACGCCCGCAAGATCCTGGAGGGAGACAAAGCGGGCCGGAGGAAGCTCTACGAGAAGCTGGGTCTCCCCCCGGACGACTCGATCAAGTGAAACGCCGGGCGCCCTCAGGCACCATAAGGATCGGAGCGGCCGTATCATCTCTGGAGGGCACGCCATGATCCCGCGGACCGCGGCCGTACTGCTCCCGTTCCTCGCGGCCTTCTCCTTCGCCGATACGGGCGACCCCCAGGTCCGCACCGACCATCCCTGGTACCGGGGGGAACTCTCCTTCTCCACGTTCGAGAGGCTCTTCGCCACGCAGGCGGACCTTTACAGGCGCGTGACCGGCCTGGAGCCCAAGACCGACGAGCAGAAGGCGCTCGCCTCCTGGTACTGGCGCAACCTCCACTACTGGCACGGCGAGGAGGGGGCCGAGAACCTCTGGGGCAAGGGCTTCACCGCGGGACCGGACCTGCGCACGCGCGAGTACTGGACCGGCCTCTTCGCCCACGGGTTCGGCCTCTGCGGCACCACGCACTCGCAGTTCACCGCCGAGATGGAGTACCTCCTGGGACACGCCCGCGGCCGCGGCGTGGGGGTCGAGGGACACAATTCCTTCGAGGTCTTCCTCACGGGAGGCCCCTACGGCCAGGGCAAGTGGGCCCTCCTGGACCACGACATCTCCACCGTGATCTTCGACAAGGACGGCGGCGCCCTGCTCTCCATCCCCGAGGTCAAGGCCGACCTCAAGCAGTTCGCCGACCGGAAATACCTCCCCGAGAAACAGCACGGGTGGCTCGTGGCCGGCCTGCACCCCGACGATGCCCGGGGCGTCTACGGCAAGTATGCCGCCGCCGAATACCTGGCCGGATACGCGGGGCCGCCGCCGATCGTCCACCTCCGCCGTGGAGAAAGGATGCGTCGTTACCTTCAGCCCGGCCTGGAGGACGGCCGGACCTTCGTCTTCTGGGGCCGCAATTACAACACCAAGGGGATCCCGGGCCCCGAGCGCACCCGGACCTGGGTCAACCAGCCGGAGAAGATGTACAAGTCCCGGGAGGGGACGCCCCACGTGGACGGGCAGGCGCGGTTCGCCAACGTCGTCTACGTCTACGCCCCGGACTTCGCCGGCGGCGGCTACAAGGAGGGCGTCGTCGACGAGAGCGACCAGCACGTCACCATCGAGTTCTATGCCCCCTACATCATCGGCGCCACGCCGGCGAACGACAAGCCGTGGGGCATCTACGAGGCCGGCGGGAAGAACGGGCTCGTGCTCAAGGGCAAGGCCGACGCCGCGGTCTCGGTCTCCGTGGACCAGGGCGCCACCTGGAAGGACGCCGGGGCGTTCGCCGACGGGATGGACCTGACCGATCACGTCAAGGGCCACCGGCAGTACCTCCTGAAACTCGGGGCGGGCGCGAAGGCCCTGGCGGGCTCAGGCCTCGCGATCACCACCGTCTGCCAGTGCAGTGTGGCGGTGATCCCGCGGCTCAAGGACGGCGGCTCGAAGGTGAGTTGCCTCGCCTCGGGACAGGCCGTGGTCTCGGCCGGGCCCACCCTCGACCAGGCGAAGACCCGCGTCGTCGAGGGCGCCTTCGGAAGCCCCAAGGTGACCCTGGAGGTGTCCACCCCGCGGAAGGAACCGGTGGCCGCGGTTCACGCGGTCGCCCACGTGGCCTCCGGCTGTCCCCCCGATCCCAACGTCAAGTACCAGATCGAATACTCGACCGACGCGGGCAAGACGTGGAAACCGCTCGTCAAGGACTGGATGATCGCCCGTCGGGGCGACGAGCCCGGCGACTTCTGGTCGCAAAGCATGTGCTACGGTTCGGCCGAGGTCGCCGACGGCTCCGTCACCTCCGTCCGCGTGCGGTTCTCCAACAGCGCGAACCGGCCGTACCTCCGCGGCGAGGCGCACCTCGTCTACCGCGCCGCCGGCAAGGACCCCGTGAAGGTCACCTTCGACTGGACGGACGACGCCGGCGCGCACAAGGAGTCGCACGTCTTCCCGTTCTCCGCGAAGGAGGACTCATGGGACCTCAAGACCGGGAAGAACGTCCAGACCCGGTGGGTGGAGTTCGAGCCCGTTGCCCGGTGACAACCCCGCCAGGTTTGCTATAATCGGGCTCATGGTTAAAGCGACGATCTTCCTCCTCATCCTGGCCCAGGCCAGGAAGCCCGAGCCCACGCCGGCCGACCGCGCGATCCGCGAGTACCTCAAGGCCCAGTCGGCGAAGGCCGAGAAGGACTTCCTGCCCGAGGTCAAGACGGCGGAGGACTTCGAGAAACTGCGCCCCGAACTGCGGGAACGGTACTTCTTCATGCTCGGCCTGCGGCCCCTCCCGGAGAAGACGCCGCTCAATCCCGCCGTCACCGGCCGCCTCGATTTCCCGGACTTCGCCGTCGAGAAGGTCCACTTCCAGAGCCGCCCGGGGCTCTACGTGACCGCGAACCTCTACCTCCCGAAGCCGGTCCAGGTCCGCCACCCCGCGATCCTCTACGCCTGCGGCCACTCCAACAAGGGCCGCGACGGCAACAAGACGGCCTACCAGGACCACGGCATCTGGTTCGCCACGCACGGCTACGTCTGCCTGGTGCTCGACTCGCTCCAGCTCGGCGAGATCGGGGCCACCCACCACGGGACCTACCGCTATCAGCGCTGGTGGTGGCATTCCGCGGGATACACGCCGGCCGGCGTGGAGTGCTGGAACGCGATCCGCGCGCTCGACTACCTCCAGTCGCGCCCCGAGGTCGACCCCGAGCGGATCGGCGCCACCGGCATCTCCGGCGGCGGCGCGGCGACGGGATGGATCTCCGCGGCGGACGAGCGGATCAAGGTCTCGGCCCCGGTAAGCGGGATGGCCGACCTCGGCTACTACGTGGGCGAGGACGGCGTGGACGGCCACTGCGACTGCATGTTCCTGTACAACAATGCGCGCTGGAACTGGACCGTCATCCCCGCGCTGGTCTGCCCCCGCCCGCTCCTCTTCGTCAACTCCGACAACGATACCATCTTCCCCATGAGCGCCAACGAGCGCGTGATCAACCGCCTGGAGCGCCTCTACGCGCGCTTCGGGGTCAGCGACCGCGTGGACGCGGTGGTGAGCATCGGCGGCCACGCCTACCGGGCCGACCTCCGCCGGTCGGTCTTCGAGTTCTTCAACCGGCACCTCCGCGGCGACTCCCGCCCCGTGACCGATCCGGACGCCGGCCTGGGACCGGACGCCAAGACCCCGCGAATCCCCTTCAAGGACCTCCGCGTCTTCCCCGAGGACGCGGACATCCCCAAGGACCAGCTCAACACGAAGATCGACGAGACCTTCGTCCCGGCGGCGAAGGTCGATCCGCCCAAGCCCGAGGAGTTCGAGGCGTGGCGCACGGGGCTCCTCGATCAGGTGAAGAAGGCCTGCTTCGGGGCGTGGCCCGCGTCCCCGCCGCCCTCCGCGAAGGACGAAAAGGCCCCCCTCACCGAGGAAGGCCTCCAGGTCTCCCTGAACTGGCACTTCCCCCCTGGCGCCACGGAGAGCAAGAAGTGGATGGTCGTCCTCGATCCGGAAGACAAGCCCGACGTCCTCCCCGAGTGGGCGCGGGGGATCGTGGGGGACAATCCCGCCTCCCTCCTGAAGCCCCGGGGTGGATGGACGCGGAGGAATCCGCCCAACACGGTCGAGCGGTCGATGGCCCTGCTGGGGACCACCGTGGACGCGGGCCGGGTCTGGGACGTGATCGTTGCCGCGCGTCGGCGGGAGGGGGGCGTCTTCGTCGCCGGCCGCGGCCAGGCGGGGATCATCGCGGCCTATGCGGCCCTCTATGAACCTGCCATCCAAGGGGTTACGGCCGTCTCCCCCCCCGCCACGCACCGCGAGGGGCCGCACTTCCTGAGCGTCCTGCGCATTTTGGACATCCCCGAGGCGCTGGGGTGTCTGGCCCCCCGCCCTCTGGTTCTAATGAACGCCAAGGACCCCGCCTTCGACCGCACCGCGGAGGTCTACAAGGCCGCCGGCGCTCCCGACCGCCTGGCCCGCCCCTGAGCTGTTAACTCTGTCGAGTCGCCACTGCGTTAACAGAGCTGTTAACTCTGTCGAGTCGCCACTGCGTTAACAGTCCGGCGTCCCGTCACGTCCCGGATCACCCTGAGCTGTTAACTCTGTCGAGTCGCGACAGCGTTAACAGCTGGTTCCGGATCATGGGGCCGGGGTGAGCCGGTCCTTCGGGACCAGTTCCTTCCTCCGGCTCGGGCTCGACCACGACAGGTGAACCTGCGCCATCGAGACGCAGTCGAAGTACTCGAGGCAAATGTCAACTTTCCTGCCGGCCAGGAGATCGATCGATCCAGACCGCTCCTGGGTGCCCCGGACCTTCCAGTCTTCGATGATGAGCCTGCCATTCACCCAGAGGCGCGCGCCGTCGTCTGAGACAACATGGAAGGCATGGGTCTCGCTGAAGGCCGGTTCCACCTGGCCCGTCCAGCGGATCGAAAAGTAGTCGGGATCCATCGAGGGATGGGGCGCCCCGAGGCCCCAGGTGAAATCGATCCGCTCGTCGATCCTCGTCATGACGGGCTTCGTGAAATCCTCGTTGTCGAAGTATTCCCCCTTGAGCCCGCGCGCCTCCCCCGCGGGCAAGGGCAACGCCGCGAGCGCCTTCCCTTTCTCCGCCACGGCGTACTGTCCCGCCGCGACCGGGATCGGCTTCCCCTCCCCGGGCTTCCCGAGCAGGACCCTTCCCTCCTTCACCTCAAGGCGGGTGGAAACCGGGCCCCCCCGGACCGTGATCTTCGTCCCCACGACCTCCACGCGGGCATGAGGAGTAACAATGACAAAGGCCGTCCCGGCCGGCTGGGGATCCACCATGGCGGCCACCTCGCCGGACCTCACCCCGATCCTCCGGCCGGTGCCCTCGCCCGGGAGATAGACCTCGACGTCCTCCATCATCTCGATCCTCGTGCCCTCGCCCGCGTATTCAAGCACGCAGGACTGGCCAGCGCCGGTCCGGACCACGTCGCTGGCGGCGAGGTTGAATCCCGTGCGCGCGGCCAGCCGCTCCCGGCCCCGTTCCACGGCCACTCCCGGGCTGGCGAAGACGACCCGCAACGCCGCGTGGGACGGGGCCACTTCCACGGTCCTGGACGGGATGACGAAGAACGCGGCCAGGGCGATGAGGCCGGCCGCGGCAACCCCTCCCGCAATCCACACCCGCCGGGCGATCTTGTTCCGACCCGGCCCGGCCGCAAGTCCCACGCGGTGGGACTTCTGGAGTCCCAGGGTCTCGAGCATGACGCAAATCCTCGCCTCGAGCGCCACCCGTTCGGCCAGCTCGGGTTCGCCG
>CAYNDR010000293.1:5016-8384 GCA_964395295.1 uncultured Planctomycetales bacterium | reverse complement strand
CTCCCATCACCTGCCGGAGGTGCTGGACCTGGCCGACCGCGTGACCGTCCTGCGCGACGGGAAGCACGTGGCCACGAGGCCCCGGGGCGAGGTCACGGAGGCTGACCTCGTGAAGCTCATGGTGGGCCGCGAGCTCCAGGACATCTACGGGAAGGCCGTTGCCGTGGACCGCGGCGGAGCTCCGCGGCTCAGGGTGGAGGGATTGAGCCGCAAGGGGGCCTTCGAGGGGATTTCCTTCGAGGTCTGGCCCGGCGAGATCGTGGGCCTGGCGGGCCTCGTGGGCGCGGGCCGGACCGAGGTGGGCCGTGCGGTCTTCGGCGCCGAGCCGCCGGACGGGGGCTCGATCCTCATGGACGGCAGGCCGGTCTCGCCGGGGACGCCCCTGGAGGCGATGCGGGCCGGGATCGCCTACGTGACGGAGGACCGCAAGAGCCTGGGGCTCTTCCTGCGGCACGGCATCCGGGAGAACATCGTGGCGCCGCGCCTGGAGCGGTTCCAGGCGCCGGGCGGCTTCATGCGGGACGACCGCGTGGACGAATACGCGGAGCGCTGGCGGGAGCGGTCCCGGATCGTCGCGCCGGACATCCGGCAGGTCGTGGGCCGGCTCTCCGGCGGCAACCAGCAGAAGGTGCTGATGGCCGCCTGGACGGGGCTGGAGCCGGCGCTCCTGATCGCGGACGAGCCCACGCGGGGCGTGGACGTGGGGGCGCGGCTGGAGATCTACGCCCAGCTCCGGGAGATGGCGGCCCGCGGGGCGGCGATCCTCCTGGTCTCGTCGGACCTCCAGGAGGTGCTGGGCCTCTCCGACCGGATCATCGTCCTGCGCGCGGGGCGGCTCGCGGCCCGGTTCGGCCGCGACGAGGCCACCGAGGAGAAGATCATCGCCGCGGCCCTCGGCGCGGCCCCTTCCTCATCGTGACCATGAATAACTCCTCTTTCTGGCAGCGCCTCGGCCGGTTTGCCGAACTGCGCATCCTGGCCGTGGTGGCGGCCTTCTGGCTGGCCATGTGGATCTACAATCCGGCCTTCATCTCCGAGTCCACGATCAAGACGGTACTGCTGTACCTCTTCGGCTACGCGATCATGGCCTGCGGGATGACGATGCTCCTGGTCTCGGGCGGATTTGACCTTTCGGTGGGGTCGGTCTCGGCGCTGAGCGCGATGGCGGCGGCGGTCCTGATGAAGGACTCCGGCCTGGCATGGCCGGCGGCTTTCCTGGCCGGGCTGGGAGTGGGGACGCTGGCGGGGCTCATCAACGGGCTGATCGTGGCCCGGCTCGGCATCAACGCCTTCATCACGACGCTGGGCACGATGCTCCTGGCGCGGGGCCTCACCTACATCGTCTCCGGGGGCCGCGGACGCTCGGGCTTCAGCGAGGCGTTCTGCTGGCTGGGGCAGGGGAAGCTGGCGGGCGTGCAGATGCCGATCATCGTCTCGCTCCTCCTGATCGCGGTCTTCGACGTGCTCCTGCGGAAGCACCGGTTCTTCCGCCAGAACTACTACCTGGGAGGGAACGAGCAGGCGGCATGGCTGAGCGGCATCGCCACGGACCGGCTCAAGCTTTTCAACTACGGGCTGTCGGGGGCGCTCTCGGCGCTGGCGGGGCTCCTCTTCTGCGCGAGGCTCGACTCGGCGCTCCCGAACGCGGGGGATGGCGACGAGCTCAAGGTCATCACGGCGGTCATCGTGGGCGGCGCGAGCCTCAACGGAGGCAAGGGCACCGTGCTCGGGGCGTTCCTGGGATGTCTCCTTCTGGCCACGATCCGCCCGGCGATCAGCTTCCTGGGCATCGGCGACCACTGGGAGAAGGCGGTCGTGGGGCTGATCCTGCTGGTGGCGGTGCTCCTGGACCGGATCGGCCGGCGGGCCTGAGGGGTCAACGGGCCCCGGGGACGAACCGGACGTTCCTCACGTGGGGATTCACCGAGATCTTCCCCTCCTCCGCGCTCGCGACGGGCTTGCCGTGGATGCGGAGGTTCTCGAAGACCACGTCCTCCACCGCGTGCTCGGCGTCGTGCCCCGCCAGCGTGGAGCGCACGAAGCGGCCCCCCGTGAGCGAGATGTCCTTGAACACGATGCCCTGGATGCGCCCCCGCTCCGCGTCCTTGCTCCACATGTCCTTGTCGATCACGAGCTCCAGGAGCTGGACGCGGGCGTCCTCGACGCGGATGTTTTCGAAGCGCACGTCGCTCACCGCGGCCCGGTCGCCGTTCTTGACCCCCAGCGCCCCGCGGCAGGCCATGGCGTGGATGACGTCGCAGTCCGTGAAGCGCAGGCTGCGGATCGTCTTCGTCCGCGCCTCGTAGGTCATCCCGAGGGCGAAGCCCCAGTCGCACCACACGACGCAGCGGCTCACGCGGATGTCCTCCGGGTCGGGCATGTCCGGATCGAGGGCCTTGACGACGATGCTGTCGTCGTAGTTGCGGACGAAGCAGTCGTCGATCGCGACGTGCTTGCAGCCCACGGAGTTGATCCCGTCGCTGTTCTTGCGGTAGTTGAGGATCTTGACGTCGGAGACGGTGACGCGCTCGCAGCGGCTGGGGACCACCGTCCAGCAGGGGGAGTCGCGGATGACGAGGCCGCGCACCTCGGCGTCCGTGCAGCGGTCGAGCGAGACCATGGTGGCCTTCCACGGCTCCCACTGGGACCCGTCGAGGATGCCGCGCCCGAGGATGCGGACGCCCTTGGCCCCCTGTGCCACGACCTTGCCCTTCACCACGGCGCCGCCGGCGATGTAGAGCGTCTCGCCGGCCGCCAGGCGGATCTCGCCGGCCTCGTGGACGCCCGGCCCGAAGTGGCGCACGCCCGGCTGTCCGGGCCGGGGGACGCCGCCGGGATAGGACTCGGGCGCGCCGGCGAAGAGGATGAGGGGCCGGTTCTCGCTCCCGTTGAACTCGATCGAGAGCTTGCGCGGGCGGGCGAGGGTGAAGGAGGCGGTGTCGTCCTTGACCGCGGCCTGGAGGCCCGCGGAGGCGGGGCGGATCGTCACGCTCTCCAGCTTCCGGCGGGCCTTGACGGTGACCCATACTTCGCCGGCGAAGTCGAAGCAGGCGAAGCCGTGCTCCTCGGGCTTGATGCCGTGTCCGGGGGCGCTGCGGTTGGCCGTGGCGGTGTAGACGAAGACGGGCTTGCCTTCGACCTGGAGGGTGCAGTCCTCGAAGGCCTTCTCGCCGGGCGGCGCGGGCCAGGTGATGACAATGGGGGGAGGGATGCCGGCCCCCGCGGCCGCGCAGGCCTGCAGGGCCAGGAGCGCCGCGAACCTCGGGATCATCGTTCCTCCTGCGGGGGGGAGAAGGGCTTCCTCTCGAGGAACGCCGGGGCGGGGGTGGGAGCTTGGGGGATTCCGTGAAACGAGGGCACGGAGGAGC
>CAYNDR010000293.1:0-5006 GCA_964395295.1 uncultured Planctomycetales bacterium | reverse complement strand
CCAGCACTACGTGGCATTCGAACCAGAAGGTCATAAGCACGGGGGGCCGAGGGGGCAGAGAGGGGATCGACGGGGAGGGGGTCCAGCCGCCGGCGGAGCGGGGGCGGGATTTCGGGGGATTATCGTGGCGAGAACTCGATGGTCAATTCCGGGGGAGGGAGTTTTACGCCCTTGATGCCCTGGTACGCCTTCACCGCCTCTTCCGTGCCTCCCGACAGCTGGCGGAGCGTCCGGAGCGCCTGGATGATCCTCTGCGCCTCCTCCATGGTTTTCGGCTCTTCCGCCGCCAGCTTTTTCAGCCGATCCTCCTCAGCCATGATCTCGTCGAAGTCGGCTTCATTTCACGGCGGCCGGGAGGAATGGTTGCCTTTGCCGTCCCCGGCGGTTATCTTCTGGGAACGCGCACGGGGCGCGCGAACTCCATTTCGCGAGGAATCCAGTGAACTCTCGGGAACGGATCCTGGCGGCGCTCAACCACAAGGAGCCCGACCGCGTCCCCTTCGACATGGGCGGCACGGTCATCACCGGCATCAACGTCCACGCCTACCGCGCCCTCCGCGACCGCCTGGGCTTGATCCGAGCGGAGCCGAAGATCATCGACATCGTCCAGCAGATCGCCCGCGTGGACGACGACGCCATGGACCGGCTCGGCGTGGACGTCAAGAACGTCTCCCCCCGGTCCTCCGCCACCTTCCAGATTCAGATCCAGGATATGGGGGAGTACACGGGATTCCGCGACGAGTGGGGGATCGGCTGGCGGATGCCCAAGAAGGGCGGGTGGTACTACGACATGCGCGAGCACCCGCTCTCGGGGGCCGTCACGGAGGCGGACGTGGACCGCCACCCCTGGCCCGACCCGCTCGATCCCGTGCGCTTCAAGGGCATCCTCGAGGCCGCCCGGAAGATCATCGCCGAGGAGAAGCGCGCCGTCATCATGGGCAGCATGTCCGCCGGCATCATGGAGATGCACGCCTGGATGCGCGGCTTCGAGGACGCCTTCGCGGACCTGGGCTCCAACCCGGCGCTCGCCTGCCGGATCATGGACCGGGTCCTCGACATGAAGCTGGCCTACTGGGACAAGGCCCTGGGGATCCTGGGCGACTCGGTGGACGTGGTCCAGGAGGCGGACGACTTCGCCGGGCAGAACGGCCTGCTCCTCTCGCCGCGCACCTACCGCGAGCTGGCCAAGCCCCGCCACAAGAGGCTCTTCGACTTCATCCACTCCCGCACGAAGGCGAAGATCTTCTTCCACTCCTGCGGGTCGGTCCGGAAGGTCATCCCCGACCTCATCGAGGCCGGCGTGGACATCCTCAACCCCGTCCAGGTGAGCGCCGCGGGGATGGACTCCGCGGAGCTCAAGCGCGAGTACGGCAAGGACCTCGCCTTCTGGGGCGGCGGCGTGGACACGCAGCGGGTCCTCGGGACGGGCACGCCTCAGGAGGTTCGTCAGGAGGTCCGCCGGCGCGTCACGGATCTCATGCCGGGGGGCGGATTCGTCTTCAACACGGTGCACAACATCCAGGGGAACGTCCCCGCCGAGAACATCGTGGCGATGTGGGAGGCCTGCCGGGAGTTCGGCGTCTACGGCAAGTAGCCCCGGTCAGTTCTTCCCGGGCTTGAACGTCCTGATGCTGGACAGGACCTGGTCCAGCTCCTTCGAATACTTCCCCAGGGCGGTCTGGTCGCCGATCACGGAGACCAGGTAGAAGTGCTCGCTCTGGCGGTTGTTGAAGTGGTAGACCTTCCAACCCATCGGCGTGCCGTCGTCGCCCGTGAACGTCATGTCGAGGCGGTGCGTGTTCACGCCGCCCGCGGCGTTGCCGGGGAGCCGGACCTGCCACACGCCCGTCTTCTTGAGGTTCTTGTGCTTCCCCTCCGCGCTGATTTCCTTCCACGTCTCTTCCGCCGCGTTCTTGGTGCTGTAGTTGTTGGCGTTAAAGACGATGGCGAGCGTGACCACGATCCCGACACGGTGGACCTTGTGGGTGACCGACAGGGAGCCCCCTTCGCTCTTGACCTGCCATTCGTCGTTGTTGGGCGGCCGGGAGATCTGGATCCCATAGGCGTCGTTCTTGGCCGTGGAGGGGTCCGCCTGGGCCTGGAGCAGGAGGAACACGGTGAACGCCAGCGCGTTTCCCATGAGCCACCTCCCGTACCGGATAATTATAACACGGGGGGACGTCACCGGGTGGGAGGGACGCGGGGGAGCCCCAGGTTGTCGGCGAAGACCGCCCCGGGGCCGTCGGCGGCCTTGGCCACGAAGACCGTGGCGCTCGTCTTCCCGGGGCCCGTGGTGAAGTCCACCGTCTTCCGCGTCCACTCCGCGGAATCGCTCGAGGCCGTGGCGTCCGGGCCGCCGTGGTCCCTCACGCCGAGGATGGCGGCCTCCTTGCCGTCGCCCGACCTCAGCCAGCTGGAGAGCTGGTAGGCCGTGCGGGGCTGGAGGCCGCCGATGACCTGCTCCACGCGGGCCTTCCCGGAGAGCTTGAGCTCGTGATTCGACGTGCCGGTCTTCTCGGCCTTGCCCCGCCCGAAGCCGTTCCCCCAGCCGTTGCCCCTGGCGGTCTCGGCCTTCCCCTCGCCCGAGGCCGTCCAGAACTCGATCGTCCCGAGCTCGAACGCGGCGTTGCGGATCGCGTTCGACCAGGCCACCTCGGGGACCTCGAACGAGGGCGAGGGCGGATTCTTGAAGTCGTGCCCGGCCTTCCACTCGGGGCGGCCTCCCTGATAGGCGCCGATGTCCACGGGGCGGCCCGCCGTGACCCCGGCGAGCGGGACTCCCTTGCCGGAGGCCGGCGACCCGGGCTTGAGGGCGAACCGCCGCCGCGCGGGGGAGAGGGGGGCGGGCGCCTTGGGGTCGACAAGGGTGAAGTCCTTGGCCACGGGGTCGGGCAGGTTGAGGGCCCCGGGGGGGATGTTGTTGTGGAGCCTCGTGCCGAAGAGGTCGTTCCGGTGGCTGTGGTCGAAGGTCCCGAGGTCGCCGGTCTTCCAGAACGTGTTGTTGTAGCCCAGCATGAAGTAGGAGGGATTGTTGATCTGCAGCGGCATGGACGGGACGTTCCAGACGACGTTGGAGTGGACGATGGCGTTGTGGCTGCAGTGGTCGAAGTAGATGCCGGCCGTGTGGCCGCGGGCGCGGTTGTCGTGGACCCAGTTGTGGCGGATCACCGTCCCCATGAAGTCGGTGTTGTGGCCGTAGGTCATCCCCAGGTCGGCGGTGAGCCAGCCGGCGTCGGAGAGGTCGTTGTTCTGGATCAGGCTCTCCATCAGGCCGTGGATCGAGACGAGGTCGCGGCCGGAGTCGCGGATCGTGCAGTGGCTGACGACGTGGCGGCGGCCGGTGAGAGAGACGGCGCCGTGCCAGCCCGCCTGGTAGTTGCCCTCGCGCACGAAGCAGTTGATCATCCGGTTGTCGGTCCCCTCGAACCGGACGAGACTGCCCGAGGCGCAGGCGAGCTCGCATCCGTTCAGCTCGATGTGGCGGCCCTTGATGAGGATGCCGGCCTGCTCGCTGACGTCCCGCTGGTAGGAGTGGGAAACGTGCCCGCCCCGGAGCCCCTTCATCAGCACATGGCTCGTCTTCCCGTCCGTGAGGATCCCGCCGGCCCGGAAACGGAGGCCCGTGACGCGGAGGTGCGAGCGCCCGGAGAAGTCTATCGTGAAGAGGCGCCGCTTGGCCTCCACGCCGAGCGCCGCGGGGTCCTTGCCGGCGGGGGGCTTGAGCCAGAGGCACTTCGCGGCCCGGTCGAACCACCACTCGCCCTCCGCGTCGAGCGCGTTGCGGAGGTCCATGAGGACGTACTCGTTCCCCTTGCGCGGCGTGTACCAGTGGTCGGCCTGGGCCTTGTCGAAGGTGAGGGTCTTCGACTTCGAGTCGAAGCGGGTGACGCGGGCGGTCCAGCAGTACCAGCGCTCGCCTCCGGCGCACCAGAGGAGCGCCCCCTTCCAGGAGTCGTCCTCGCCGGGGAGCTTGGAATCCGTGATCGTCGTGGGGGAGCCGGACTCGACGGTCCCGCGGACGGGCTGGAGGAGGGTGCCCGTGTTGTTCGGCCAGCGGGCCTCGGTGAGCATGGCGCCGCCGGCGAAGAGCTGGTTCTGCTCCTGGAGGTCCCAAGCCATCGGGGCCTTCCAGAGGCCGCCCTCGGCGCGCTCCCAGGCCGCCAGCGGATCGGCGCCGCTCAGGACCGCCTCCTCGCCGGCGTGGGCCTCGAACGCGATCGGCGCCTCGGCCGTGCCGTCGCGCGCGGGCTTGAGCGTCTCGCGGTACGTCCCCTTGCGGAGGCGGCAGGCGTCGCCCGGCTCCAGGATGGAGGCGGCCTTGGCGAGCGTCAGGAAGGGGCCGTCGGAGGCGTCCTTGTTGGGCTCGGCCAGGGTTCCCGACCAGGCGTCGTTGCCCGAGGGGGAGACGTAGAAGACGCGCCCCTCGGGGGCGGCGCCGGAGGCCGCGGCGGCCAGCGCCAGGCTGGCCGCGGCGATCCAACGGACCGGGGACGCGGCGATCATGCGGCGCGGCCGCCTTCAGCGGCCCTTCCTGATCTCCGCCGCCACCTCGCCGGGGTCCGGGAACCGGTCGGTCTTGGCCTTGGAGAAGACGGTCTTCCCGTCCGCGACGACCTCGAAGATGCCGTCTTCCCCCGCGACGAGCTTTGCGTCGACGTTGAATTCGCCCTTGATCTCGGCCGCCACACGGACGGCCTCGGCCTTGAAGCCTCCTCAGCCCGTGCAGTGCTGGATGACGACCTCCTGGACGCGCCTCTCCCGGGTCTGGGCCGCCCCGCATCCCGCGAGGACCGCCCCGATCGCCACGCACGCCGCCAGCACGACCGCGTTCCGCATGGGTCATCCTCCAAGGGTCACCTATCTTACGCCGCCGGCGGCCGATGATCCGTTTATTAAGGGGGAAGCCGGAGAGGGGAAGGATCGCCATGAAGATGCTGACGCTGGCCCTGGCGCTGGCGGCCGCCGCGGGGGCGGAGCCGCAGGCGGCCGTGGAGCTCCACGTGGCC
>CAYNDR010000292.1:0-8422 GCA_964395295.1 uncultured Planctomycetales bacterium | reverse complement strand
CTCGAAGACCACCCCCACGGCCAGCTCGCGGTAGTCGAGGCCGTCCAACTGCCTGGTGGCCCCCGAGAAGGAGTCCTCCAGCCCCATGAGGAACGCCCGGCCCGTGAGGTCGAGCCTCGGCAGGAGGTCGTTCCTCGCCTTGGCCAGGACCGCCTCCTGGCCGTCGAGCTGGCGGCGCGCCTGGCGGAGCTCCGGCCGCCGCTCCAGCGCCCGCGCCATCGCCCGCTCCCCCGCCGCCCGCTCGTCCAGGTCCTTCTCCGGCCGGCGCGGCGCGTCCACCGGGACGAGGACGGCCTCCTCGCCCAGGAGCGCCGGATCGATCAGCCGCTTCAGGCGGTCCGCCGCGTTCTGGACGGCCGCCTCGGCCGTGAGGATCCCCTCCTGCTGGGCGGCCAGGTTGGCCTCGGCCCGGGTGACCTCGATGCGGGCCGCCACGCCGCGCTCGAACTTGCGGCGATTGTCCTCCAGGAGCCGGCGCGTCACCTCGAGCGACTGCTCCTTCACCTTCCTGGTCCCGATCGCGAAGACGAGGTCCCAGTAGGCCTGCGTCACCCGGAAGACGGAGTCGGCGAGCGTCTTCTCGAACTGGTCCACCGAGACGTCCCGCGCGCTGCGGGCCACGACCAGCGTGGCGGTGTTGGCGGCCGCGGAGGCGCCCCGGAGGAGCGGGAGCGTGACCGACGCGCCCGCCTGCTGGCTCCAGCGCGGGTTGAACGTCAGGAACGGCTGGTTGCTGAAGGCGCGGTCGGACGAGAAGCTCAGGTCGTAGGAGGCGCCGAAGGGGAGCGCCTTGCGCAGGCCCAGGGTGAAATCGGCGGTGTCGCTGTCCGACTTGGCGGCGTCGAGCAGGGCGCTGAACCCCGGCCGGACCGTCTCCCCGCCGGAGGCGTTCGCGTAGGCCACGTGGTCCCACGTCCCCAGGGCGGAGAGGACGTTCTGGTCCTCGATCCACGGCTGGTAGCGGGCCACCTCGAGGTCGAGGTTGTGGTTGAGCGAGAGGCTCACGGCCTCGCGGACGGTCAGGGGCAGGGTCCGGGGCCGGGCCCCGCCGCCCGGGGGCGGCCCGTCGTCCGCCGGCGCGGCGCGGGGGACGCCCAGGGCGATCAGGGCCGCCAGGGCGGCGCTGGGGAATTTTCTCATGGCTCGCTCCGTCAAACAAGGCGGGTCGAGGCGAGGGCCCCGACGGGCACTCATCGCCGACCGAAAGATGTCGTATAGTATAATGTGTTGAAGGCGACGATGAAGCGGAGTTTGGCGGCGGTCCTGGCGCTGGCCTCGGCGGCGGCGGCCCAGGACGAGTCCCTCGACAAGGCTCGGGACGAGTTCGACGCCCCCCACGTCCGGGTCTACCGGAAGGTGGCCCCGGCCACCGTGGCGGTCCGGGGCGGGGGCCAGGCGGGCTCGGGCGTGATCATCGACCCGTCCGGCGTGATCCTCACCTCCCCCACCGCCTGCGGGGCCTCCACGGAGAGCGTGACCGTGACCGTCCGCGGCAACCGCCAGCACCGCGGCCGGGTGATGGGCCGCGTCAACGACAAGGAGCTGGTCCTCGTCAAGATCGACGCCCGCGACCTCCCCGCCGTGGAGCTCGGGGACTCGGACGGCGCGCGCGTCGGGCAGGTCGTCTACGTCCTGGGCGATTCCTTCGGAAGCATCCTGAAGGACGACCAGCCGGCGATCTCGCTGGGCGTGATCTCGGGCCTCTACGAAATCTCCAAGAAGCAGCGCGGGACCTACTACGCCGGGAAGGTCCTGGAGACCTCCGCGGCCGTGAACCCCGACCAGGACGGCGGGCCGCTGGTGGACCGGCAGGGCCGCCTCCTGGGGATCGTGACGCTCAACTACGAGGAGTCCAGGTTCACGGGCATCGCCGTCCCCGTCAACGGGATCAAGCCGGACATCGCGCGGATCCGCCGGGAGTTCGAGGCCGGCCCGGCCGCCGCCCCCGCCCCCGCGCCCCGCAAGGCGTCCGAGGCCTGGCTCGGCGCGGATACGCGGACCGTGGCGGAGGGGCTGGAGGTGACGCGGGTCTCGGCCCGCAGTCCCGCTGAGAAGGCCGGGATCCGGAAAGGGGACATCCTCAAGCGGGCCGAGGACGTCCGCCTCGTCACCCGCACCGCGCTGGACAAGCTCCTGGAGAGGAAGTCCCCGGGGGACGGCCTGAAGGTCCAGCTGGTCCGCGACGGCGCCCCCCTGGAGCTGGCGGCGACGCTCGCGCGCAAACCGGTTTACTGAGCGACGGAGAAGACGGAGTGCACAGAGGCATCTTGCCGCAGAGCTCGCAGAGCGATCATGAATATCCCATGAATTTCTCCGTGCCCTCCGCGCTCTCTGCGGTTATTTCCCTCTGTTTCCTCTGTTTCCTCTGTCCCCTCCCCTCCTCAGCACAGAACGACGCCGTCTCCGAGCTGGAGGCCCTCACCCTGAGGGCGGCGGAGCGGGCGGCCCCGTTCGTGGTGGCGATCAAGGTGGACCGGGAGCCGGAGAAGAGGCCCGAGGCCGATCCCTCGCCCCGCATCCTCCCCGGCCCCTTCGGGGCCCTGGGGGGGGCCGGCGTCTTCGCGCGCCGGCCCGCCGGCGCCTGGTGCACCGGGACCGTCGTCGAGGCGGAAGGCACGATCGTGACCACGCACTTCAACGTCTCCGGCGCGGTGAAGTCGATCAAGGTGCGCCTGGCCGACGGCCGGGAGCTGGAGGGGAAGGTCCTCGCGTCGAACGCCACGTACGACCTGGCGGCGATCAAGGTGGAGGCCTCGGGGCTCCCCGTGCCGGCGCTCTCGCGGCTGGAGGTCCTGCGGACGGGGGCGCCCCTGCTGGCCCTGGGGCGCGCGCCGGACGGCCGGGGGCTCACGGTGAACCCCGGGATCCTCAGCTCCCCCTCCCGCCTGGCGGGGCGCGGGATCCAGACGGACGCCAAGCTCAACTACGGCAACGTGGGCGGCCCGCTGGTGGACCTGGAGGGCCGCCTCGTGGGGATCACCTGCAAGGTGGACGTCAAGTACGCCGCCGACCGCGGGCAGAACTCCGGCGTGGGGTTCGCGATCCCGCACGATCGCTTCCGCGACGTGCTGGCGGAGCTCAAGGCCGGCCGCGGCGTGCTCGAGGCGCGCCGGGCCTTCCTGGGCGTCAAGACCTCCGAGCAGGAGCCGGAGGCCGAGGGCTTCCAGGTGGGGGAGGTGGTCCCCGGCTCGGTCGCGGAGCGGACGGGGATCAAGGCCGGGGACGTCATCCTGGAGATCGACGGCCGGAGGATCCGCAGTTTCGACGACCTCCGCGCCGTGATCGCCGGGAAGAACCCGGGCGAGCGGATCAAGCTCCGGGTCCGCAGGGGCGAGGAGGCGCTGGAGTTCGAGTGCGAGCTGGGATGGACGCCGGACTGACGCGATGAAGACGCTGGTTCTCCTGCTGGCGGGGCTCGCCGCCCCGCAGGACGCCGCCGACCGCTTCGAGAGGAAGGTCGAGGAGTGCGCGAAGTTCGGCTCGGAGCGGTTCCTCTTCTTCGGCGGCGGCTCGGGGGTCCTCATCAGCGCGGAGGGCCACTGCCTGACGAACCACCACGTGGTGGCCGCGCTCAAGGGGGCGCAGGCCGCGATGCGCGTGACCCTCCTCAACGGCCGGCCGTACGCGGCGAAGCTCCTGTGCACCGACCCCATCGGGGACATCGCCCTCTACCAGGTCCAGGGGGCGGAGGGCGAGAAGTTCCCGTTCGTGGAGCTCGGCGATTCCGACCGGCTCGAGCCCGGCCGCCACGTCATGGCGTGCGGGAACCCCTTCGCGCTCGCCCAGCCCGCCGGGGACGGGCGGATGTACCCCGCCGTGACGCTCGGGATCGTCTCGGCCCTCCACCGCAACCAGAACACCTACTTCGACTGCATCCAGACGGACGCCTCGGTCAACCCCGGCAACTCCGGCGGCCCGCTGGTGACGCTGGACGGGAAGCTCGTGGGGATCAACGGCCGGATCGCCACGCGCTACTTCAACCGGGTCAACTCGGGCGTGGGCTACGCGGTGCCCTCCAACCAGATCCGCAACTTCCTGCCGCTGATGATGAAGGGCGGCGAGGAGGGGAAGGCCTACCACGGGCAGGTGACGGGGCTCACCCTCTCGCGGGCGAACACGGACGGCCGCGGGGCGCGGGTCGAGGACGTCCGGCCGGGCTCCCCCGCCGACCGCGCCGGGTTCCGGAAGGACGACTTCGCGGTGCGGGTGAACGGGCACGCGATCTTCAACCGCGACCGCTTCCTCGGGGCCATCGGCACCTGGCCCATGGGCGCGGAGGTGCGGGTGGGGGTCCGGCGCGGGGAGGAGGAGCGGGAGCTCCGGGTGGTCCTGGACCGGTACTCGGCGGGGGACCTCTTCGCCTCGGGGGCGCCGCCGGCCCCGCAGGGCCGCCCGAGGGGCGCCGGCTACCTGGGCGTGTCGGTCGAGGACTCGGGCGGGGCCGTGACGGTGGCCTACGTCCACGCCGGGTCGCCGGCGGAGAAGGCGGGGCTCCAGGAAGGGGACGTGATCCTCCGGCTCGACGGCCGCAAGGTCTCCGGCAGAGCGGACTTCACCTCCCGGATCTGGCAGAAGAAGCCGGGGGACGAGGCGAAGCTCAGCGTGCGCCGCAACGGCGGGGAGATCGAGGTCACGGCCAGGCTCGACCGCCCCCCCGACGAGTAGCGCCCCGGGGGCACGGTTCCCCGTCCTCCTCGGCTCATCGAGGGGACAATCGCGAAATCTCTCAATGGATCAATCGTCAATCCGAAAAAAATGCCGCTCGGACGACGTGCGTCGTCCGGGCGGCATCGAGAGAGGGAGGAAAAGGACAAACAGGCCGCGGAGCTCAGGTCATGGATCGAAGGTGTCCGTCCAATGATGCGAACTCCCGGTCGCTGAGGGTCCCGCGGCCTGTCAAAGAACGAGGGAATACGGGATCAGACCTTGGCGTCCACCGGCGCGGACTCGAACATCTCGACCTTCCCCACCGCGCGGTAGACCGCGTCCACGTCGTCGTGCGTGAGGAACTCGAGGGGGTATTCCTTGTTGAGCGGCTGGAGCACGATGTGGTCCCCCTGCTCCAGCATCACCTGGCGCACGAGGGCCTGCGGCTTCTGCCGCACGGTGAAGACGATGTAGACGATCGCGGCGTTGCGGATCTTCTCCTCGCGGGCCAGGAGCACCACGTCCCCGCGCGCGAAGCTCGGGCCGCCCGGCTGGGCCATCGAGTCGTCGCAGATCGTGGCGGCGAAGTCCACGGGCCCGCGGGACTTCGGGAGGACGAGCGAGGCGCGGACCGCGGGCTTGGGGCGGCCGTCGGAGGCGAGCTCCGCGGCGTACCCGGAGGCCAGGGTGTTGAGCAGGGGGACGGACACCACGTCGGGCCCGGAGGCGCCGTCGGTCTCCGCCAGGGAGAGCAGGCGGTGGGCCTCGTCGCGGATGACCGCGGGGGCCTTGTCCACCCAGGCGATGCGGACGAGGGTCCGCTCGTCCTGGGCGAAGAGCCTGGCGAACTTGCGGATGATCTTGACCGAGGGGGGGTTCACCTTGCCGTTCTCGATCCCGGACACGTACCCCTTGTGGGAGCCGATCTTCTTGGCCACCGCCTCCAGCGTGAGACCCTTTTCCTTCCTCAGCCGCTTGACCAGGTCACCGAAGTTCGACACGGTTGCCTCCTCATTCAACAAAGATGCATCAACCCACCATCGAAGCGATTCTTTCCTTGAGTTCGGCCAGCTTGAGGGGCTTGGGCATGAAGGCGTCGGCCCCGCTGCGCCGGATCTCGGCGGGGTCGAGCTCGCTGCCGTAGGCGGACATCGTGAGAATCGGGGCCTTCCGCTCGCGGCGGTAGGACTGGAAGTGGCGGCAGACCTCGAGCCCGGAGAGGTCCGGGAGGCGGATGTCCAGGAGGATCAGGTCCGGCTGGAAGACCGGCAGGCGGGAGGCGGCCTCGAGGGCGCAGGCGGCCACGTCCACGTCGTACCGGTCGCGGAGCGCGTCCTTGAGGAGCTCCAGGAAGTCCCGGTCGTCGTCCACGATGAGGACGCGGCGGCGGACCAGGGCGTCGTAGTTCGGAAGCTTGTGGACGCGGAGGAATTCCCGGAGGCTGGCGGCGGAGACGCGGCGGTGGCGGGAGCCGGGGATGAGGTAGCCCTTGAGCTTGCCGCCGTCGATCCACTTGATGACGGTGCGCTTGGTGACGTTGCAGATGCGGGCCACGTCGCCCGTCGTGAAGGAGGCCGCCGAAGGGTCGTTGGTCATATATATGCTGTACAAAGTATACATGGTGTACCCCGGCCGTCAAGAGGGATTCCGATAAATAATCCGGGGATCGACGCGACAAAATGGACGGTCTATTTTGTCGCGCGGCTACGGCTTGACGGGGAGCTCCACCCGGAAGACGGCGCCGCGCCCCGGCCGGCTCTGGACCGAGATCGCGCCGCCGTGGTTGTGGACGATGGTCGCGCTGATCGAGAGCCCGAGGCCCAGCCCCTTCCCCACGGGCTTCGTCGTGAAGAACGGCTCGAAGATCTTCTTCTTCACCTCCGGCGGGATGCCGCGGCCCGTGTCGGCCACCTCGACCACCACCCGGCCCTTGCGGCGCATCGTCCGGATCGTGACCTTCCCCTCCTTCTCGATCGACTCGGCGGCGTTCTTGATGAGGTTGAGGAAGACCTGGTTGATCTGGCCCCGGAAACAGCGCACGGGCGGGATCCGGCCGAACTTCCTGACCACGATCACGCCCGGCGGCAGTTGGCGCTGGAACAGCGTCAGCGTCTCCTCCAGCCCCTGGTTCAGGTCCACCGGCTCCGCCGTGCGCGTGTCGCGCGCGAAGTTCCGGAAGTCCTCGATGATGCGGCGCGCGTGCTCGGCCCCCTTGAGGGCGTCACGGACCATCCGCTTCAGCCGGCGGACCCGCGGCCCCCGGCCGGCGGCGCCCAGCCCGCCCCAGGCATCCCCCAAGAGCCGCAGGTTCCCGTAGATCACGTTGAGCGGATTGTTGATCTCGTGGGCCACCCCCGAGACGAGCATGCCGATCGAGGCGAGCTTCTCGGAGCGGATGAGCTGGACCTGGGTCTGCTTGAGGTCCTCGTATGCCCGCCGCGCATCCTCGACCGCGCGGCGGAGCCCCTCCTCCGCGCGCTTCCTCCCGGTCACGTCGCGGAAGAAGAGCACCCGCCCGTAGTTGACCCCGTCCAGGCTCCGGACGGGCGCGATGTAGCGCTCGAAGGTCCTGCCGTCCTTGAGCGGGATCTCGTCCCGGCTCTCCTGGTCCGAATGCTCCTCCATGTACCGGAGCCGCTCCTGGAACGCCTCCGGGTCCAGGAGCCGGGCCATGATGGCCTTCCGCACTTCCGCGTCCGACTGCCTGTCGAGCAGGTCCGGCGACAGGTCCCACATCGCCAGGAGGCGGCGGTTGTGCGAGACGACCTTCCCCGCGGTGGAGACCACCAGGATCCCGTCGATCGCGGCCTCGCTCTGGCTCTCCAGGAGCGCCTTCTGGAAGCGGAGGGCCTCCTCCGCCCGCTTGCGCTCGATGAACTGGCTGATCTGGCCCCCGAGGGTCTCCGCCAGGGCAAGCAGTGCGGGATCGGATTCGTGGGCCTCCTTGCGGAGGAGCTCGACCACCCCCAGGATCCCCTCCGTCCCGCGGATCGGGAAGGCGAAGGCCGTGTGCAGGCCCGCCCCGGCGGCCAGGGCGCCGTCCCTGTCCTGGGCCATGTCGGGGACCCAGACGGGGGATCCCCCGGCCCAGACGCGCCCCGCCAGCCATTGGCCCGGGCGGAGGGCGCGCTTCTCCAGCTCCGCCTCCGCGTCCCCGGCGCGGAAGGAAGGCTCGTGCCAGAGCCTCGCACAGCGGAGGACGCCGGCGTCGGGGTCCACTTTCCAGAAGACGCCCGCCTGCCACCCCAGGTTCTCGCCCAGCGCCTGGAGGAACCGGGGGACGGCCTCCTGGAACGGGGGGGTCTCCGCCAGGATCCGCGTCACGGCGTGCTGGGCGGCCGTCCGCTCCTCGGCCCGCTTGCGCTCGGTGACGTCCCGCGCCACGCCCACGATGCCGGCGACCTTCCCCCCTTCCCAGTAGGCGCGCTCGTTCACCTCCAGGAGGACGCGCCGCCCTTCCTTGTGGCGGACCTCCACGAGGTAGGGAGGGCTCTGCACGCCCGTCCGCAGGGTCTCCTCGGTGTGCTCGATGACCTTCTGGTTGATCGGGTTGTCCGTCATGGACTCCGTGTAGTGCCGGAGCCACTCCCGCGGGGTATGGCCGGCGATCTGCTCCACGGACGGCGAGACGTACGTGAAGATGCCCCGGGCGTCGTGGCGGTAGACGAAGTCCCGCGTGTTCGCCAGGAGCAGGCTGAGCTCCTCGGCCAGCGCGGCCACCCGCTCCTCGGCCCGCTTGCGCTCGGTGACGTCCCGCTTGACGGCCACGTACCAG
>CAYNDR010000291.1:0-8444 GCA_964395295.1 uncultured Planctomycetales bacterium | reverse complement strand
CGGCCCCTCCCCGAGAAGTGGCACGGCGTCACCGACCCGGAGGTCCGCCACCGCCGCCGCTACCTGGACCTCATCGCGAATCCCGAGGTTCTCCAGAAGTTCCTCAAGCGCACCCGGATCCTCTCGCTCCTGCGGCGCTTCCTCGACGACCGCGGCTACGTCGAGGTCGAGACCCCCATGATGCTGTCGATCCCGGGCGGCGCGGCGGCGCGGCCGTTCGTCACGCACCACAACGCGCTCGCCATGGACCTCTACCTGCGGATCGCGCTGGAGATCCCGCTCAAGAAGCTCCTCGTGGGCGGGGTGGAGAAGGTCTACGAGATCGGCCGCGTCTTCCGCAACGAGGGCGTGGACAGCCAGCACAACCCCGAGTTCACGCTCCTGGAGCTCTACCACGCCTTCGGCGACCTCCGCACGATGATGGACCTCGTCGAGGGCGCGGTGGCGCACCTCGCGGGCGAGCTCTGCGGGGGGACGAAGGTCCCCTTCGGGGAGCGGACGCTCGACCTCACGCCCCCCTGGCCCCGCAGGGAGTTCGGCGAGCTCATCCGGGAGCACGCGGGCGTGGACGTCGCGGACCTCGATGCCTGCCGGCGGAAGCTCGCCGAGAGGCACGTGGACGCGGCGAAGATGTCGCGCATCGAGGTCCTCGACGCCGTCTTCGACGAGTGCGTCAAGGACCGCCTCCAGGACGCCTGCTTCGTGGCCGCCCAGCCGATCGAGATGACGCCGCTCTGCCGCGAACTGCCCGGCCGGCCCGGCCTCGCCGACCGGTTCGAGGTTTACATGGGCGGCTTCGAAGTCGCCAACGCCTACACCGAGCTCAACGACCCCGTCGAACAGCGCAAGCGCCTCCTGGACCAGGCGGGGGGCGACGAGATGGCCCGGCAGGGCAGGATCGACGAGGACTTCCTGGAGGCCCTCGAGCACGGGATGCCCCCCGCGGGGGGGATCGGGATCGGGATCGACCGCCTGATCATGGTCCTGACGAACAATCCCTCGGTGCGGGAAGTCATCCTCTTCCCGCTTCTCAGGGAGTCCAAGGCGTAGGTATGGAGTCCTCCGACGCCGGGCCCCGGCCGCCGCGCGCGGCTCCCTTCTTCCCGATCTACCAGCTCTTCATGGCCTTCCGGTACCTCCGGGCGCACAAGATCATCTACTTCTCGATCACCGGGGTGGCCATCGGGATCCTGGCGCTCGTCATCGTGACCTCCGTCATGGGGGGCTTCTCGCGCGACATGCGGGCCCGCATCCGCGGCATGCAGACGGACATCGTGATCATCCCCTTCGACCGCAGCCTCTGGTTCGAGGACTATGACGGCCTCTGCGCCTCGATTGCGAAGATCCCGCACGTCCGCGGATGCGCCCCGCGGATCGAGTGGGACGCCTGGATGGGCCGCCGCGGCGTGCGGCGCGACGTCCACTTCGTGGGCGTCGTCCCGGAACGGGAGCGGGGGGTGAGCGACCTGGAAGACTACTTCCGCAAGGGCGGGAAGGGGGACTTCGATTTCAAGCCCTCGGCCGGACGCGAGGACCAGCCGCCGGGGCTGGTGCTGGGAAAGGAGCTGTGGAGTTACGGGGATGTCCACCTCACCACCGTGCGGGACGCGAGCCCCACCCCGATCCCATGCATGAGGGATTTCGAGGTGCTGGGGAACTTCAGGTCGGGCATGGCGGAGTACGACTCGACCTATGTCTTCATGCACCTCTCCGACGCCCAGGCGTTCCTCCACCTTTCGAAACCGCCCATGGCGAACGTCCTGGCGGTGAAGGTGGATGACTACGAACGGCACGGCCGCGAGGTCCAGGAGGCCATCTTCGAGGCCCTGCACGCCCGGAAGCCCTGCAAGGATCCCATCTTCCACCAGGGGTCGCCGGGCAATCCCGGCCACTGCGGGCCCTACTGCGTGATGACGTGGGAGCAGACCCGGCGCATCCGCCTCCAGGCGGTGGAGGTGGAAAAGGGGATCCAGATCATCCTCCTGTTCCTCATCGTGCTCGTGGCCGGCTTCAACATCATCGCCATTTACACGCTCGTGGTCCGCGCCAAGACGCGGGATATCGGGATCATGCGGGCGCTGGGGGCCACGGAGGGGGGGATCGTCTCGATATTCCTCACCAGCGGCGGCCTCTGCGGCCTCGTGGGCTCGATCTTCGGGATCGGCCTGGGCCTGCTGATGGCCTACAACCTGAACGGGATCATGGACTTCATCCGGGTGGTATCCCGCGAGCTGAACCGGATGGCGTTCGTGGAGCCGGGGCCGCCCGCACGAGGGAGCCTGGTGGCGGCCGCGCTCGCGCTCTTCGCCGCCGGCGCCGGGATCGTCTGGACCTGGGTTGTCTTCTACAAGGAGCGCCGCCCGCACCCCTGGGTCCGCATGGCCGCGGGGCTACTGGCCCTGGGGGCCGCCGCCCTCCTGGCCACGGCCTGGATGCCCCACTACCGGCGGCTTGAACCTCTTTACGATCCCGAGTTAAGCCCCGACTGGCGCTGGAAGTTCACGGCGGTCGCGACCGGGATCTGGGCGATCTTCATCGTCCTCTGGCGCGTCCTGGACCGCTGGCGACGCCGGCCGGGCTGGATCTTCTTCGGCTTCGCCGGGACGCTCGTCTTTTCGGCGCATTTCCTGGCGGTCCTGGCCGCGTTCCTGGTGGCGATCGGGGTCCTGATCGCCCGGCCGGGCCCGGACTGGGAGGGGCTGGAGCTCTTCTCGCGGAAGATCTACTACCTGGACCGGATCCCGGTCTTCGTGGACTTCAAGACGCTTGGATTCATCGTGGCGATGACGCTCGTGGTGAGCGTGGTCTTCTCGATCTACCCGGCGCTCCGGGCGGCGGCGTGCAATCCCATCGAGGCCATCCGGGATGAGTGATTTCCTCAAGGCCGAGGAGGTCGTCAAGGATTTCCCCAGCGGGGAGACGACGCTGAGGGTCCTGAGGGGGATCACCCTCTCGATCGAAGCCGGGAAGATCACCGCGATCGTGGGGCCCTCCGGGGCGGGGAAGTCCACCCTGCTCCACATCATGGGATTCCTGGACCGGCCCACCTCGGGGGACGTGGTCTACCGCGGCCGGCGGCTTTCCGTGCTGGGGAGCATGGAGCAGGCGCGCGTCCGGAACGCCCACTTCGGCTTCGTCTTCCAGATGTACCACCTCCTGCCCGAGCTGACGGTCCTCGAGAACACGCTCCTCCCGCTCATGATCCGCCACTCCGCGGGGGAGTGGTTCGCGCGCCGGGGCTCCCTGCGCGGCCGGGTCCGGGATCTCCTGGGGCGCCTGGGGCTCTCCGAGCGCCTGCACCACCTCCCGCCCCAGCTCTCGGGCGGCGAGCGCCAGCGGGTGGCCATCGCCCGCGCCCTCGTCGGCGATCCCGAGATCGTCTTCTGCGACGAGCCCACCGGGAACCTCGACGCCGCCACCTCCGCGGAGATCCAGCGGCTCATCGTGGAGCTTTCCAGGGAGACGGGGAAGACCTTCGTGGTGGTGACCCACGACCCGGACGTGGCCCGCCTGGCCGACCGCCGGCTCCGCCTCGTGGACGGCCGGTTCGTGGACGGGAGCTGAATCCGTCTACTCCCCGCAGAAGAGCGGGAATACTCTGGCTGGGCGCGCCTGTGCGGCGATCTTCTCGGCCAGTTCCTGTTCCCCGAAGGCCGTGGCGGCCAGCCAGGCCTGGGCCGCCTCCTCCGGATCCCCGGGGGACAGCAGACGGTCCAGGAGGTTGGCCTCCAGGATCGTCCGGTCCGACCGGATCACCTTCAGGACGGAGTCCTTGGAGTTGTGGTCCACAAGGTCCAGCCACGCCCATCCCAGAAGCCAGGGGTCCCGTGAGGGAAGGCGTTCGCGTTCGGCGGCTGCCTCCGCCGCGCGGCGGACGTCCTCGCGGCCCCGGATCGTCGACGCTCGGTCCGGATGTTTCCGGGCGTAGAGCGGGACCAGGATGATCGGCGAGACGCTCGGATTCTCCTTGATCCACTTCGCGAAATCGGGATCGCCGGAGGAGAGGCCGACCGCGGCCTGTTCCATCCGCATCGCGGCCAGGACCCGGCGGGTGGGCGCGGCATCGAACACGGCCAAGGCCTCCTCGGCGTCGCGGACCGCCGCGCCGAGCGCGGGCCCCGGAAGGCCCAGGTGGAGGGTGGCGAGACGCGTACTGACGACCTGGGTCAGCGCGTAGGCGAGGGTCGGCGCGTGGCCTCCCTTGCGGATCGCGGGGAGGAGGGCGTCCCAGCGCGCCACGTGGCGTTCGGCCGCCTTCCGCTCGTTCTCCGTGGTTTCCCCCCGGGCGCGGGCGCGGGCCTTGTCCTCGGCCTCCTGGCGCGGCGGCGGGTTGGTCTCCACGGATTCGCGGAAGCGCCGGAAGGCGTCTCCGTCCCGGGTCAGGCTGAAATAGAGGGAGTGGGCCCGGTAGCCCACCAGCCAACCGGGAGAGAGGACGATGGACTTGGCCCCCAGTTCCGCGGCGCGGCGCAGTTCCGGCTGTGCCTTGGCCCGCTCCGCCCACTCTCCGGGGGAAGGCTGGGGCGAGACGTAATCCAGCCACGCCGGTCCGGGCATCTCGTGGAGGAGGTCGGCCCGCAGGACGTTCCCCGCGAGGGCGGCGATCCCGACGTCTCCCAGGGCGTCCACGTAATTGCCCAGGACGATGCCGTCCTCGGGGGCGCTCTCGTGGGCGCGGCGCAGGAGCCGCAGGGCCTCCAGCAGGTGCTTCGAATCCCCTGTAACGCGGGCCATCTCCTGCTGGATGAGGGCGGCGTTGTTGAACGCCATGGGGCTCTCGGGGAGCCCGGCGTAGTAGGCCGCCACGCGCCGGAGCGGGCCCACCGCCTCCTCATAGGCCCCCTTCTCGATGGCCATCCGCGCCTGGGTTTCATCGATGTCCGCGCGGGTGCGGGGGCTGGACGCATCCCCCTTGCGGAGCCATTCGAGTTTCTCTTCCGCCACGAACGTCGCCATGGCGCGGGTCGAGGCGATCGAAGGCTTCTCGGAAGGGTCCGCCTTCTCGTACGCCTTCTCCAGGACCCGCCGCGCCGCGTCCATTCTGGAAAGCTCGCGATAGACCTCTCCCATTTCATGGAGGAGGTGCGCGTCGCCCGAGGATTCGAGGCGGTCGAAAATCTCCGATCCCTCCTTGTCCTTCCCCAGCCAGAAATAGACCTGGCCGAGCTGGAGTTCCTGCCGGGCGTCGTCCTGGAGGATCTGGCGCAGATTCAGGAAGAGCCGCTCCGCCGCCTCGAGCCGGGCCTTCCGCCCCTCGCCCGGAGGCATCGAGCGGCCGAGGGCGAGCTCGACCATCGCCAGTTCGCTCGCCGCGGGGTGGACGTCCTTGAGGGGGCGCCACTTCCCGGCGAGCTCGGCCACCCGCGGATCGCGTTCGACCTGCTCGTGGACCCACTTCGCGGCCTCGGCGGAGACGCGGTCCTTGGGGAGGGCGTTGAGGCGGGCGAGCACGGAGCGGTCGGCGGTCCCCCTCTGCAGGGTGCTCCAGACGGCCTTGGACTTCGCCTCGGCTGCCTTCTCCCATTCCGCATAGGCCGCCGCGAAGGCCGGCAGGTCCTTTTCCACGAGGGGGCGGAGGATCCGGACCGCCTCCTCCGGTTTCCCGGAGCGGGCTTGCGCGATGCCCGCGAGGGTCGCGGTCCTGGGATCGTCCGGCGCCGCGGAACCGAGGGAAACGACGCGCGCGAAATCGCCGCCGGCCAGGAGGTGCCGCATGGCCGCCAGGCGCGCCTCGGCGTCTTCGGGCGCCAGCTCCGCGGCCCGGATGGCCCAGGGGCGGGCCTTGGAGACCGGGAAGCGGATGGGGTCCCTCTCGTTCAGCAGTCCGAAGGCCCGCTCCAGCCGTCGCGCCGCGCCGAGGCGGTGCCAGGTCTTCTGGGGCTCGTCGAGCCCTTCGCCTTCGGCCGTTTTCTCGAGGCCCCCGGCGCGTTTCTCGATGTCCGGCTCCGCGTCGAGGGCCAGGAGCGTCCTGAGCGCCTCGGGAAGGGTCTTGACGGCCGCCAGTCCGGCGTCCGGCTGGAGGCCCTTCCAGGAGCGCTCGGCGCGCGCGAGGAGCACGGGCCGGGCGTCGGCGGCCTCGGCGGCGCGGAGATACGAGAGGGCGTCGGCGTCCCACGTCTCGTGCCGGGCGCGCAGGAGGTGTCCGCGCAGGCGGGAGAGGATCTCCGGGGGGCAGGGCCGGCCGGCGCGGAGGTGGGCCTCGGCCGCCTCCGCGAGGAGCAGGGGATCGTCGCACTTCGCGCACGCGCGGGCGGCCCGATCCGGCTGGCGCGCCGCCAGGGCGGGGGAGAACGTCCCGATCCATCGCAGGAAGTCTCGCGCGACCTTGCCGGCGCCCGGCTTTTCCGCGATCCGGTCCAGGGCCGCCTCGGCGGCCTCGGCGACGCCGCCCTCCGTCCAGGACGGCCGCGGGCGGGGCGCGGCCGGGGCGATCACGTTGAGGAAGACCCGGCCGTCCGCGGGGTCCTGAATGTCGGCGAGCGCCGCCTTCAGCGCCCCGCGGGCCGTCTCGTCCATGAGGGCCGCGCGGCCGGCGTGCGCGGTGTTCGCCATGCGGGTGAGCGCCCTGAGCGCCCCCGGGTAATCCCGCCGGCACATCGCCTCCGACGCCTCCCCGATGAGGCGGTTCTCCCGGACGAAGGCGGAGGATTCCCAGGCGCTCCAGCCCCAGAGGGACAGGCCCAGGAGGAGCGGGCCGAGGAGGACTACGCGGCGCCACCAGGGGGCGAAGGGGGAGAGGGGCACGCGCCCGGAGAACGCCCATCCCTGGCCCTCGCGCCGTACCAGGTAGGCCCGAAGGGGGATGAGGGGGAGGAATCAGAAGATGAGGCACAGGGTGGCCACGTAGGTCCCGTCGGGCCGTCCGTCGCGGTTGCCGTAGAGCATGGTCCCGATCCCGTTGACGGTGCTCATGCTCGGCGCCGACCTGACCGGGGTGAGGAAGTTCCTGGGCTCGGCGAGGAACCCGTCGATGCGCTCCCGCAGGACGGGATCGGCCGCCTCCTGGCGGCGCGCCAGGAGCGTCCGCCGGGCCTTGTCCACGAGGCCCTGCCGGCAGAGGGCCCGGATGTCCGCGAAGGCCTCCCCGTCGCGAAGTCCTTTCTGCTCGGCCAGGACCATGTCGCGGAGGACCTCGGAGGCGGCCAGCTCGGCGGCGCGGTCGATCCAGTCGCGGGTGCGGGCGTCGCGGCCTTCGAGCCAGGAGTTCGCCTGGGCGAGCCGGCGGAAGAGCCGGGCCGCCTCGTCGCGGGCCTCGGCGTCCGCGGACGCGCGCGCGGCCGGGACGACCTCGCGCTCCGCCCGGGCGGCGGCCGCATCGAGGATCTCCGCGGCCTCCTCGCGGGCGGAGGGGGTCATGTCGCCGGAGACCTCGATGCCGTCGAGGGGCCGGGCGATCTCGGCGAGGCGGGCCTTCAGGGCCTGGGGGTCCATAGGGGAATAATACCCCGCCGGGTGAGGGACGCTGAAACTAATTAAACTTCCGGCCCCGAGGATGGCCGGGAGGTCGCGGCAAATTCCCCAATCCCCTTGACTGGGCCTCCCCCCGGACTATCATCAGGGGTGGAGGGTTGCGGCCGCGCGAAGATGCCCTACATCCGAGTCAAGACGGGACCGAACCGGGGCAAGCTCTTCGAGATCAAGGACGCGACGATCTGCGTCGGCCGCGACGAGAACCAGACCATCCAGGTCCTCGACCAGGGCGTCTCCCGCGCCCACGCCGAGATCTTCCGCATCGGCGAGATGTGCTTCGTCCGCGACCTCAACTCCACCAACGGGACCTTCGTCAACGACGCGAGGGTGACCGAGGAGTCCCTCAAGGCGGGCGACGAGCTGATGATCGGCACCACCATCCTCGTCTTCGAGGACCGCCATCCCTCCACGGCCTCCGGCGACGCCGCGGCGGTGGAGTTCGAGGAGACGGGGAAGATCGAGACCACCACCGTGGAACTCAAGGTGGACGAGCCCCGGGCGGGGGCCAACCGCAAGGTGATCGGGAAGGAGATCCAGTCCCGCAACATCACCCTGATCAGCCAGGTGGGCCGGATCATCCGGGGCGAGCGGGACCTGGACAGCGTCCTGGAGAAGGTCCTGGAACTCGTCGCCGGCGCGGTGCGGGCCAACCACGGGTACCTGTTCCTCCTGGACCGCCAGACGGGCAAGCCCCTCCCCCGCGCCACGGTGGAGACGGAGGAGGGGGGCGAGCGCAAGGTCAGCCGGATGATCCTCAACCGCGTCCGGGACACCGGGATGCCCATGCACACCTCGGACGCCACCCTCGACGACCGCTTCGCCCTCTCCGAGAGCATCATCCTCAAGAAGATCAAGTCGGTGATCTGCGTGCCCATCGTGGTCGAGGACCGCGTGGAGGGATTCCTGTACCTCCATTCGAGCAAGGTCGATCACGTCCTCACCATCGAGGACCTCGAACTTGTAGCCTCGGTGGC
>CAYNDR010000290.1:0-8447 GCA_964395295.1 uncultured Planctomycetales bacterium | reverse complement strand
CCTCATGGTGCCCCGGCGGCCCCGTCGCCGCCCCTTTACTGTCTACCAAGGTGGCAATGACGTCCCCACCCTTGCGTTCCGGGCGGCGCGGGCTTAGAATCGCCCTTCCATGCTCAAGGTGAAGATCTGCGGCGTGACGTGCGCGGCGGACGCCGTGGCCGCCGCCGAGGAGGGCGCCGACTACGTCGGCCTCATCTTCGCCAAGAGCCCCCGCCGGACCGACACGAAGACCGCCCACGACGTCCTGTGGAACCTCCCGAGGAACGTGGAGGCCGTGGGCGTCTTCATGAACCAGTCCCTCCAGGAGGTCAAGGAGATCCTGGACGCCACGGGCCTGAAGATCGCCCAGCTCCACGGCGAGGAATCCCCGGAGTTCTGCCGCCAGGTGGGCATCCCGGTCATCAAGGCCTTCGACACCTTCAGCGACCCGGCCCTGGAGAAGCTCAAGGCCTACGACGCCTTCGCCTTCCTCCTGGACGTCCCCAAGGGGGGCGGGACGCGGCCGCAGATCGACCCCGAGTGGGCGCTCCTGGCCAAGCGCCACGGCCGCGTGATCCTGGCCGGCAAGCTCACCCCCGCTTCCGTGGGGGACCTCGTGGTCCGCGTGCGCCCCTACGGCGTGGACTGCTGCGCCGGGACGGAGAAGTCCCCGGGCGTCAAGGACCGCTCCAAGCTCCGCGACTTCATCCGCGCCGCCCGGGAGGCCCATAAAGAGACGACCAAGATCAAGGTCAAGACCCGCTAGGAGCCCCCGTCCGGAAACCCATGGCTCGGAACCGCCCCTGGCCGTACCCCGACCGCAAGGGCCGCTTCGGCCCCTACGGCGGCAAGTTCGTCCCCGACACCCTCGTGGCCAACCTCGAGGAGCTGGAGCGGGCCTACGCCGCCGCCCGGCGCGACCGCTCCTTCTGGGAGGAACTGCGCGGATACGCCCGCCGCTATGGCGGCCGCCCCACGCCGCTGTTCTTCGCGGAGCGCTGGACCCGCCGGATCGGCCGCCCGGAGATCCACCTCAAGCGCGAGGACCTCAACCACACGGGCTCCCACAAGCTCAACAACTGCCTCGGGCAGATCCTCCTGGCGCGCCGCCTCGGGAAGCCGCGCATCATCGCCGAGACCGGCGCCGGCCAGCACGGCGTGGCCACCGCCACCGTCTGCGCCCTCTTCGGCCTGGAGTGCATCGTCTACATGGGCGAGGAGGACTGCCGCCGCCAGGCCCTCAACGTCTACCGCATGGAGCTCCTCGGCGCCCGCGTCGTGCCCGTCCGGAGCGGGACCCGCACCCTCAAGGACGCGATCAACGAGGCGATCCGCGACTGGGTCACGAACGTCGACACCACCCACTACGTCATCGGCTCGGTCGTGGGGCCGCACCCCTACCCCCGGATGGTCCGCGACTTCCAGTCCGTCATCGGCCGCGAGGTCCGCGACCAGCTCCGGCCGCGCCTGCCGGACGCGGTCGTGGCCTGCGTGGGCGGGGGCTCCAACGCGATGGGCATCTTCCACGACTTCGTCCGCGAGCCGCGGGTCCGGCTCTTCGGGATCGAGGCCGGCGGCCTGGGCCTGGGCGGGCCGCACCACTCGGCCACGCTCTCGCGCGGCCGTCCCGGCGTGCTCCACGGCTCGATGAGCTACGTCCTCCAGGACGCCTGGGGACAGATCCTGCCGACCCACTCGATCTCGGCGGGCCTGGACTACCCCGGCGTGGGGCCCGAGCACTCGCTCCTCAAGGACCGCAGGCGCGTGACCTATGCCGCGGTCACGGACAAGGAGGCGCTGGCCGCCTTCCACCGGCTCTCGGAGGAGGAGGGGATCATCCCCGCCCTCGAGAGCGCCCACGCGGTGGCCTACGCCGAGAAGCTCGCCCGCCGGATGAAGCGGAGGCAGATCCTCGTGGTCAACATCTCCGGGCGCGGCGACAAGGACATCGGGATCGTCCAGGAACATGAGCGCGCGTAAACTCCTCATCCCGTTCGTCACGGCGGGATACCCGTCGAAGAAGGGATGCCTCGACCTCCTGCGGGCCTGCGCGGCGGGCGGGGCGGACCGGATCGAGATCGGCATCCCCTTCAGCGACCCGCTGGCGGACGGCCCCGTGATCCAGGCCGCCTCCCAGAAGGCCCTGGAGGGGGGGACCACCCTCGAGGACGCCTTCCGGATCGCGGCGGCGTTCCGCGAGACGCCGCTCCTGTTCATGACCTACCTCAACCCGGTCTTCCGGTACGGCTTCCCCCGCTTCTTCTCGCGCGCCGCGAGGATCGGCCTGCGGGGGGTGATCGTCCCGGACCTCCCCCCCGAGGAGTCGGGCGAGGCGCGGGATTTCTCGCGGAAGAGCGGGGTCCCCATCGTCTTCCTGGTCTCCCCCACCTGCTCCGACGCGCGCATCCGCCGGATCGGGAGGATATCGGAGCCTTTCCTCTACCTCGTTTCCATGAAGGGCGTGACGGGCGGATCGCTCCGGAGCGGCGTGGGGGCGTTCGTCCGCCGCGTGCGCCGGCTCACCGACCGGCCGCTCTGCGTGGGCTTCGGGATCTCGACGCCGGAGGACGCCCGCCGCGTGGCCGCGGACGCGGACGGCGTCATCGTGGGGAGCGCGCTCCTGAAGATCGTGGAGCGGGGCGGGAAGCCGCGCGACGTCGAGCGGTTCGTGGCCTCGCTCCGGCGGGCGATCGACTAGGCCCCCGCCCGGGCGTTGAGCGCGGCGGACGCGCGGCCCACCGGGTCCAGGAGAAGCTTGATCTTCCAGGACCAGTGGCGCCCCATCCTCGCCATCGGCCGGCGGACGCCCCGCGCGCCGGACTTCAGGGCGGCTTTCCTCATGGCTCTGCCACGACGGACGCCCGCCCCCGGTTCCCGCCTTACGACAGCACCCCGCCCACCCGCGGCTGGTAGCCGTTGACGAAGTCGGCGGCCGACATCTTCCGCTTGTTCTCGGGCTGAAGGTCGAGGATCGCCACGTCCCCGTCCCCGCAGGCCACACGGAAGGCCTCGCGGCTCGCCTGGAGGATCGTGCCGGGCCGGTGCTCGGGCTTCTGGGGGTAGCGCTGGCCCGAGACCTTGCGGATGGTGATCCGCGTCCGGCCCAGGAACGCGAAGGCGCCGGGGAAGGGGGAGAGCGCGCGGACGAAGTTCTGGATGCGGAAGGCCGGCTTGCGCCAGTCGATGCGGCCCTCGTTCTTCTCGAACTTCCGCGCGTAGGTGGCCTCGCGCTCGTCCTGCGGCACCTCGATGGCCTGCCCCTTCTGGACCATGTCCAGGACGTCCAGGAGCAGGTCGCCCCCGAGCTCCGCGAGATGCTGCTCCATGTCGGGCGTGGTGGCCTCGGGGGGGACGGGGACGCGGGCGATCCCCAGGACCGGCCCCGCGTCCATCTTCTCCACGAGCTTGATGATGCAGACGCCCGTGTGCGGCTCCCCGTTCATGATCGCGCGGGCCACCGGGGCCGGGCCGCGGTAGCGCGGCAGGAGCGAGGGATGGCTGTTGAGGCAGTAGTAGCGCGCCAGCTGGAGGAGGTCGTTCCCCAGCTTCTGCCCGTAGGCCGCCACCGCGATCACGTCCGGCGAGAGCGCCCTCAGCTCCCGGAGGAACTCGTACTCGTTGCAGTTCTCCGGCTGGAAGAGGTAGAGGGAGCGGGCCTCGGCCACCTGCTTGACCGGGCCGGCGTGGATCTCCTGCCCCCGCCCCGCGGGGCGGTCGGGCTGGGTGACCACGGCCATCACGCGGTGGGGCGAGCCGACCAGCTTCTCGAGCGCCGGCACGGCGAACTTCGAGGTCCCGAAAAAAACGATGTTCATAGGAGGGCCCATTCTACGTCCGGCCGCCCCCCCTGTTAAGGAGGATTGCATTTGCGCGGCGGGTGTGCTATGAGAGGAGGCGGTCGGCGGGCGGCGCGACGTTTGCCCCTGATCCCGCGGATAGGCGATATCCCCGGAATCACCGGCAAATCCCCCCCCGCCCCGGACAACCTGCGCGGGGATCGCATGGAACCGACGAACCCGGACCCCGAGGGCATCCTCCGCCACCTGGAGGAGCGCCTCCGCCACCGCTTCAAGGACGCGCGCCTCGCCGTCCAGGCCCTCACCCACTCCTCCGCCAAGGACAAGGACCTCCCCTGCAACGAGCGCCTCGAGTTCCTGGGCGACGCGATCCTCGGCCAGGTCGTCAGCGAGTACCTCTACCACCACTTCCCGGGCTACGAGGAGGGCGACCTCTCCACGATGAAGTCCATCATCGTCTCCGCCAAGACCCTCGCGGAGAAGGCCCGGAACCTCGGCCTCGACCAGGTCGTCGTCCTGGGCCGGGGGCTCGCGGAGAAGAAGTCCCTCCCCCGCTCGATCCTCTGCAACGCCTTCGAGGCCCTCATCGCGGCGCTCTACCTCGACGCCGGGATGGAGGCGGCGCGCGCGTTCATCCTGGAGAACCTGCGCATGACGGTGGACGAGATCCTCAAGGACGAGCACGAGAAGAACTACAAGTCGATGCTCCAGGACCACGCCCAGCGCCACATGGCCACGATCCCCGCCTACCGGGTCACCCGCGAGGCCGGGCCCGACCACAAGAAGCTGTTCCAGGTCGTCGTGGAGATCGACGGCGCCGAGTACGGCCCCGCCTGGGGTTCGTGCAAGAAGGAGGCCGAACAGCGCGCCGCCAGGCTCGCGCTCCAGCGGCTGGGGCTCATGGCGGCCGATGCCGATGCCGACGCCGAAACCGACAGGCCACAGGCCTGAGGCCGCAGGCCTGAGGTCTTTGGCCTCGTCGGCGGCGTTGGAGCGGATCAACGCGGCGCTGGCCCAGGGCCGACCCGCCCGGGCCGGCGGCGCGTGGGGGTCTTCGTACGCCCTCATCGCGGCCGGGACGCCCCGCCCGACCCTCCTCGTCCTCGCCACCCCCCTCCGGGCCGAGCAGGCCGTCGACGACCTGGCCTGCTTCGGCGCCCGCGCGGACCTCCTGGAGGGCCTCAAGCAGGCGGAACGGTTCCGCTCGGGCCGGTCCGACCTCCTCGCGGCCGACCTGGCCGGCGCCCTCGCCCCCCTGCCGCCCCCGGGCATGGTCGACGCGACGCGCCTCGCGCTGGCCCCGGGCGACCGCGCGGACCTCCCCAGGCTTTCCGCGAAACTGTCCGAGAGCCGCTACGAGCGCACGGCCGCCGTGGAGCGCCCCGGGGAGTACGCCGTCCGCGGCGGCATCCTCGACCTCTTCCCCCTCACGGCCGACCTCCCGGTGCGGATCGAGTTTTCCGGCAACACGATCGAGTCCCTCCGCACGTTCGACGCGGCCACCCAGGGCTCGCTCGACCGGATCGAGCGCCTCGAGGCGAGCCTCCTCCCCGTCGAGGCCGCCGACTCCGCCACCGTCTTCGACTACCTCCCGGAAAGGGCCTGCGTGATCCTCCACGCGCCCGCCGAGATGGACCTCCGCCACCCGCGGTGGGCGGAGGCCTGCCCGATCCTGGCGCGCCGCGCGGTCCTGTCGCTCTCCTCCCTGCCCCAGCCCGACGCGGAGAACCTGAGGATCGTCTCGACCCAGCGCTTCAGCGGGGTCCTGGCCGACGTCGAGCGCGAGCTGGAGGCGGTGCGCCGCGGGCGCACGGTCGTCTTCTGCGCCAACGAGGGCGAGGAGCGGAGGCTCCGCGAGCTCGTCCGGGCGCCCCTGGAGATCCGCCGCGGGAGGCTCGGCCAGGGCTTCCTCTTCGAGGACCTCGACTCCGCCTTCATCCCCAACCACGAGCTGTTCAACCGGTACCGCCTGCGCCGGAGCGCCCGCCGCGCCGACACGCGGCCCCTCGACACGCTCCTGGAGATCGAGGAGGGCGACGTCGTCGTCCACGTGACCCACGGCATCGGCCGCTTCCTCGGCATCGAGCGGCGGAAGGGGCAGGAGTTCATGGCGATCGAGTACGCCGGAAGCGCCCGGCTCCACGTGCCCGTGACCGCCCTCGACCTCGTGCAGAAGTACGTGGGCTGGAGCGAGACGGCGCCGCCCCTGTCGACCCTGGGGGGGCAGAAGTGGACGGCCGACAAGCTCCGCGCCCAGAAGGCCGTGGAGAAGCTCGCGCGGGAGCTCCTCCAGGTCCAGGCCCTCCGGGAGATGGAGCTCGGGACCGCCTGCCCTCCGGACCCCGAGTGGCAGGGCGAGTTCGAGGCGGCCTTCCCCTACGAGGAGACCGAGGACCAGGCCGCGGTGGCGGAGGAGATCGCCCGCGACATGCGCTCCCCGCGGCCCATGGACCGGCTGGTCTGCGGCGACGTGGGCTACGGGAAGACGGAGCTGGCGATGCGCGCGGCCTTCCGCGCGGCGGTGAGCGGCCGGCAGGTGGCGGTCCTCGTCCCCACGACGGTGCTCGCCCAGCAGCACGACCAGACCTTCCGCGAGCGGATGGCCGACTACCCCGTTCGGATCGAGGCCCTCTCGCGCTTCAAGTCCCGCGCCGAGCAGAAGGCCGTCCTCAAGGGCCTCGCGGAGGGCGCCGTGGACGTCGTGATCGGGACCCACCGGCTCCTCCAGCCGGACGTCCGCTTCAAGGACCTCGGGCTCGTGGTGATCGACGAGGAACAGCGCTTCGGGGTGGAGCACAAGGAATTCCTCAAGCGGCTCCGCGCCACGGTGGACGTCCTCACGCTCACGGCCACCCCCATCCCCCGCACGCTCCACATGGCGCTCCTGAAGATCCGCGACATCTCCGCCCTCACCACGCCCCCGCAGGACCGCCTGTCGATCCGCACCGAGGTCGTCCCGTACGACGAGCGCCGCGTCCGCGAGGCGATCCTGGCGGAGCTGGAGCGCGGAGGCCAGGCCTACTTCGTCCACAACCGGGTCTGCAACATCGGCGAGGTGGCGCGGCGCCTGGCGATGCTCGTCCCCGAGGCCTCCTTCGGCGTGGCCCACGGGCAGATGGAGGAAGGGGCCCTCGAGGAGGCGATGCTCCGGTTCCTGGACAGGAAGATCGACGTCCTGGTCTGCACCACGATCATCGAGAGCGGGCTGGACATCCCGAACGTCAACACGATCCTTATCCACCAGGCCGACATGTCCGGGCTGGCGGACCTCCACCAGCTCCGCGGGCGGGTGGGCCGCTACAAGGCCCAGGCGTCCTGCCTCCTGCTCCTGCCGCGGGACCGGCCGATCCTCCCGGCGGCGCAGAAGCGGCTCAAGGCGATCGAGGAGTTCAGCGAGCTCGGCGCGGGTTTCAAGATCGCCACGCGGGACCTCGAGATCCGCGGCGTGGGGAACCTGCTGGGGCGGGAACAGCACGGCCACATCGCGGCGGTGGGGTACGACCTCTACAGCCGGCTCCTGGAGAGGGCGGTCAAGCGGTGCCGGAAGGAGCCCGTCCCGGAGCCCATCGAGACCCACGTCGACCTCGGCCTGGAGACCTGCATCCCGGAGGAGTACATCCCCGACCTCCGCACGCGCGTGGAGGTCTACCGCCGCCTGACGGGGTGCCGCTCGGAGGAGGAGCTGGCCGCGGGGGAGCGCGAGATCGTGGACCGTTTCGGGAAGTTCCCGGCCCCCGTGGCGAACTTCCTCGCGGCGATGCGCCTCAAGCTCCGCGCGGCGCGGTGGGGCTTCGCCTCGGTGGCGCGCGGCGACGAGGGGATCGTGGTCAAGTACCGCGACCGGGAGAAGGCGGAGGAGTTCCGGCGCCGCGATCCCCGGCACGTCCGGCGGGTGGACGACGAGACCCTGCTGGTCGTCGACCGCGATCCGGCGGAGCTGATGAAATGAGGCTGATGCCTCCCCTTTCCGGCCTTTCTCCCGCCCCGGGGACTTCGTGCACTGCTCCCTTGGCAGGTGCATCCGGAAGGAGCCGGCTGTCAGGGGCCCGGCTTTACAGGAGGCTGATCGGCGCGAAAGAAGTCCTTCACCGCCGGATCCTCCTCTGTCAGCCGTCGAATCGCGGCCTGATGGTCCCTGTTGGAGTCAAACGGGACATTCCGCTGGGTGATCGAGAGCGAGCCCGCCGCTCGACGGCAGAGGAAGAGGCGCCCCTCCTTCAAGGAGAACGTGCGGTCGTTCAAGACGATGTTGCCCTTGAAGGTCGAACATTGATACCGGATGGAGAATCCATCACTCCACACCGATTCCCCGTAGAACACATGGCCGAATCCTTCGCTCTTCGCCCCAGACGTTCCGCGGCGAAACTCAGGCCCCTCTCCGGGTGCAAGATCACGAACACCAGCTCATTACCCAAGGTCCCCTCGTGGGCCTTGAGCCATTTGTTCACTAAGAAACCGCCGCTCCCCGCCGGGCTTGACGCGGATCGGTCGCACGCCGAATCCAGAAGGAGCAGGAGGGCTCCAACCCACCCGCAACGGGGGGAGGGTTTCAAACGCGCATCCACGGCGTGATTCTACTCCATGGGAAGGCCTGAAAGCGAGGATCCGGCGAGGGAAGCAGGAGTTCCGCAACCCCAGGCAAGGTGCCGGGGATCAAGGCGTTGTGGGGAG
>CAYNDR010000289.1:0-8455 GCA_964395295.1 uncultured Planctomycetales bacterium | reverse complement strand
TGCAGCACAGCACCAAATCTTTCGCCGCCTTCACTTCGTCCAGCCGTTTCACCTGGGCATTGTGCGGCGCGTCGTGCAGCAGTTCCGGCGAGACCACCGCTTCGTCCGCGATCGTGCGCATCACGTCGATGAACGCATCGAGCGTCTCTTTGCTTTCCGTCTCGGTCGGCTCGATCATCAACGCCTCCGGCACGATCAGCGGGAAGTAGTTCGTCGGCGGATGATAGTTGTAGTCCATCAGCCGCTTGCTTACGTCGAGGGCGCGCACATCGCTGCCGACAAACTTGCCCTGGCACACAACTTCGTGCATGCACACGCGATCGTGCGGCACGGGATACTTGTCGTTCAACTTCACGCGGATGTAATTGGCGTTCAACACCGCATACATCGAGTTGGCCTTGAGGCCATCCGGCCCGTGGACGCGCATGTAGGTGTAGGCGCGCACGAACATGCCGAAGTTGCCGTTGAAGGCCTTCACCCGCCCGATCGATTTCTTTGGCTCGCTGAGCAAATACACCGGCGTCTCGTCGCCGTCGTCGGGGAAGTTGATCGTCACGAGCGGGCCGGGCAGGAAGTCCACCAGTTTCTCGCTCACACCCACCGGGCCGCTGCCGGGGCCGCCGCCGCCGTGCGGCGTGGAGAAGGTCTTGTGCAGGTTGAAGTGCATCACGTCGATCCCGAAGTCCCCCGGCCGGGCCTTCCCCTGGATCGCGTTCATGTTGGCGCCGTCCATGTACATGAGGCCGCCCGCGCCGTGGACGAGGTCCGCGATCTCCCGGATCCGCTCGTCGAAGAGGCCGAGGGTCGAGGGATTGGTGATCATCATCGCGGCCGTGCGGCCGGAGAGCTTGCCCTTGAGGTCCTCGAGGTCGACGTTCCCGCGCTTGTCGGTCCGCACGCCCACCGCGCGGTAGCCCGCCAGGGTGCAGGTGGCGGGATTGGTGCCGTGGGAGCTGTCGGGGACGAGGACCTCGGAGCGGCCGGCCTGGCCGTTCTCCTCGTGGCGGGCCCGGACGAGGAGGATGCCGGTAAGCTCCCCCTGCGCGCCTGCCGCGGGCTGGAGCGTCGCCGCGTCCATCCCGCCGATCTCGGCGAGCATGCGCTCGAGCCGCCAGAGGAGCTCCAGGATCCCCTGCGCGGTCTCCGCGGGCTGGAGGGGATGGAGGCGCGCGAAGCCGGGGAGGCCCGCGGCCCTGTCGTTGACCTTCGGGTTGTACTTCATCGTGCAGGAGCCCAGCGGGTAGAAGTTCCCGTCCGCCGAGAACGTCCGGCGCGAGAGCTCCATGTAGTGGCGCACGATATCGGGCTCGGCGACATCCGGGAGGCCGGGGGGCCGCGCGCGCAGGGCTTCGGGCGGGAGGATCTCCCCGAGGGGCTTCTCCCCCGGCGGGGGCGGGGGGAAGTAGGCGGTGGAGCGGCCGGGGCGGCTCCGCTCGATGATCAGCGGCGTGCCGTCCTCCGGCCCCGTACGTCCCGCGCGCGCTTCCGTCGGCATCGTTCAGGCCACCGTCCGTTTCACGCACTCCGCCAGGGCCTCCGCGAAGGCCTCGATGTCCCCCGGCGCGTGGAGTTCCGTACAGCACAGCAGGAGATGGTTCCGGAGGCCCGAGCCGTGGGCCTGCAGGACCAGCCCTCCGAGGAAGCCCCGGTCGAGGAGCATCCTCGCGACCTGGCCGGCGTGGGGGACGTCGGCCACGAACTCGTTGAAGAAGGGGGCGGGGAAGGGGAGCTTGACGCCCGGGATCTTCGCCAGCCGCCCGGCGAGCTCGTGGGCTCTGCGGACGCCCAGCTCGGCGGCGCGGCGGAGCCCCGCGGGGCCGAGCGCCGCCAGGGTGATCGCCGCGCGGAGGGCCATGAGGGTCTGGTTGGTGCAGATGTTGGAGGTGGCCTTCTCCCGGCGGATGTGCTGCTCGCGGGTCTGGAGCGTCAGCACGAACCCGCGGCGGCCCTCGGCGTCCACGGTCTGGCCCGCGATGCGGCCGGGCATCCGCCGGATGAGCTCCCGGCGCGCGGCGATGAAGCCGCACCCGGGGCCGCCGAAGGACGTCTCGATCCCGAGGGGCTGGGCCTCGCCCACGGCGATGTCGCACCCGCACTCGCCCGGGGGCTTGAGGACCGCCAGGGAGACCGGGTCCACGCCGGCCACGGCCAGCGCGCCGGCGTCGCGCGCCGCCCGCGCGGCGCCGGCCAGGTCCTCGAGACAGCCGAAGAAGTTGGGATTCTGGAGGACGACGCAGGCCGCCCCCTCGGCCGCCTCCCGGAGGGTGGCCGCGGGGGTGGTCCCGCGGACCTGCGCCACCTCGACGATCGCGGCGCCGTGGGCGCGGAACAGGGAGCGGATCACCGCGCGGCACTGGGGATTGATCGCGGCGGAGAGGACCGCCTTCTTCCGGCCCGTGTGGTCGATCGCCATGGCCACGGCCTCCTGCATCGCCGTGGCCCCGTCGTAGTGGGAGGCGTTGGAGACGTCCAGCCCCGTGAGCTCGCAGACCATCGACTGGAACTCGAAGATGTGCTGGAGGGTCCCCTGGCTCGCCTCCGCCTGGTAGGGGGTGTAGGACGTCGCGAACTCGCCGCGGGAGGAGAGCGCGTCGACCACCGCGGGGACGAAGCGGACGTAGGAGCCCGCGCCCAGGAAACAGCGGCCCGGCGCGAACGTCCGGTTCCGGGCGGCCAGGGAGTCCAGGTGCGCGGTGAGTTCGGCCTCGGGAAGGGCGGGGGGCAGGTCGAGGGGGCGGTTCAGCCGGAGGCCCGCGGGGATCTGGGCGAAGAGGTCGTCGAGGGCCCGGGCGCCGATGCCCTGGAGCATGGCGGCGGCATCCCCGGGGGTATTCTGGACGTAATCCATTTTCGGCGGACCGTTTTTCGGAGAGCGGCCTCTGGCGGCGCGGGCCCCGGCGGCCCGCCGGCTACACGAAATCGTCCTCGTCCACGTCCTCGGAGTCCTTCTCCTTCTCGTCCTTCTCTTCCTCCTCGGAGGACTCCAGGAACTCCTCGTACTCCTTCTTGGTCATGAGGGCCTCGATCTCGGAGGGATCGGAGACCTTCACCTTGATGAGCCAGCCGTCCTCGAAGGGTTCCTCCTTCAGGACGTCCAGGTCGGTTGCGACCTCCTTGTTGGCCTCGATGACCTTGCCGCTGATCGGGGCGACCATGTCGGCCACCGTCTTCACCGATTCGACCTCGCCGAAGGGGGCCCCCTGCTCGATGCTCTCGCCGGCCTTGGGCAGTTCGATGTGGACCAGGTCCGAGAGCTGTTTGATCGCGTAGTCCGTGATGCCGATGACGGCTTCCTTCCTCTTCTCGCTGTACTTCACCCACTCGTGGGTCTCGCTGTACTTGCAGTCTTCGGGCCTCATCCCATCGTTCTCCGCAGGTGGTTGTTAAGTTACCCCCGGGTGGGGGAGTGTCAAGTTTTTTTGCGGTGGTAGAAGGGCAGTCCCGCCGCGGCGGCCTTTTCGGCCTTGCCGCGCACGTCCACCTCCAGGGCCGTGCCGGGCGCGCGGGCGTCGAGGGGGAGGTAGGCCATGGCGATCGACTTCCCCAGGGTGGGCCCCCAGGTGCCGCTGGTGACGGCGCCGGCCTTCCGGCCCTCCCGCCGGACCTCGTACCCCGGGCGGGCGATCCGCTTCGATTCCAGGACGAGCCCCGAGAGCCGGCGCGCGGGCTGGCCGGCCGCGCGGAGAGCGTCGCGGCCGATGAAGTCCGGCTTGTCGAGGTCCACGGCGAACGCGAGGCCCGCCTCGAGGGGCGTGGTCGTGTCGTCGAGGTCGTTCCCGTAGAGGGGCATGCCCGCTTCGGTGCGCAGGGTGTCCCGGGCCCCCAGGCCCGCGGGGGGGACGCCGGCGCCGCGGATCTTCTCCCAGGCCTCGGCCGCCCGGCCGGCGGGGAGGAGGATCTCGAAGCCGTCCTCCCCGGTGTAGCCGGTCCGGGAGACCAGGAAGTCCCCGAAGGTCCCGTAGGCGTAGTAGCGCAGGGAGCCCGGATCGATGCCGAGGGCCTGGCGGACCGCGGCGAGGGACTCCGGCCCCTGGACGGCCAGGAGGGCCGTGGAGAAGGTCAGGTCCTCGATCTCGACCCCGGCGGGGCGGTGCTCCTCCATCCAGGCGAGGTCCTTCTCGCGGTTGGAGGCGTTGATCACGAGGAGGTCGTCCTCGGCGCCCGCGTTGAAGACGAGGTCGTCGATGACCGTTCCCTTCCCGGTGAGGAAGAAGGTGTAGCGGCAGCGGCCGGGGGGGACCTTGTCGACGTCGATGGTGAGCAGTTTCTGGAGGAAGGCGCGGCGGCCGGGGCCCCGGACGCGGGCGCGCCCCATGTGGGAGAGGTCGAAAAGGCCGGCGCGGGCGCGGACGGAGGCGTGCTCGTCCACGATGCCGGTGTACTGGACGGGCATCTCCCAGCCGTGGAAGTCCACGAGGACGGCCTTGAGGCGCCGGTGGGCCTCGTAGAGGGGCGTGCGGTGAGGCTTCTTGGTCACGGTGCGGGGAGAGTCTAGGGGGGGCGATGTCGGCGGTCAAGGAAATTGGGCATGCGCCAGGGGTTGCCCAGAATCTCGAATCACGGGACCAGGCCCCCCGAGGGAGGGCCACGGGGGGGAGACCCTCGATGGGCCTGTTCTTCTTCCGGCTCCTCCGTGCACTCCGTGTTTAAATCTTCTCCGTTCCCTCCGTGGCCTCGTCCACGCCGCGGCATGAACATGGCCTGGACCCTTGACCGGGGGAGGGGGGGGCCTATAATCGGCACGGTGCCCAAGAGGATCCTGGTGGTCGAGGACACCGCCAACATCCGGCGGATCGTCGCCGGCACGCTGAGGTCGCGGGGCTATGAAGTGATCGAGTCGGGAGAGGGCCGGGACGCCTGGGGGAAGGCCACCGGGGGCGGCGTGGACCTCGTGGTGATGGACGCGATGCTGCCCCGCAAGACGGGCGTCGAGGTCTGCGCGGACCTGAAGAAGGATCCCCGCTTCCGGGGCATCCCCGTCCTCCTCCTGAGCGCGGCGCCGGAGGGGCCCGAAGGCGGCTTGAAGGAGAGGGCGGGGGCGGACGACTTCCTGGCCAAGCCGTTCAGGATGCAGGACCTGGTGGGGCGGGTGGACCGGCTCCTGGGCGGCGGGCGGCGGGAATAGGACCCCACCGTGCTTCGCGAATATCTGCATCAGATCGGGCGGTTCTCGGCCGCCGCCAGGCTGTTCCTCGCGGCGCAGTTCCTCTACGGGATCGGCCTCTCGACGGTCTGGGTCCTGCGGAACCTCTACCTGAAGTCCGCGGGCTTCGAGGAGCAGTTCATCGGGAGGACGCTCTCGGCGCAGGCCTGCGGGATGGTCGCGGTGGTCTTCCTGCTGACGCGGTTCATGGACCGGATGCGGTCGAAATGGTTCATGATTGCAGGGGCGGTCCTGCTGGCGGCGGGGCTGGCGGGCGTGGCGCTGGCGCCGGGGCCCGCCGCCATCCTGGGCCTGTGTTTCCTCACCGGGGTGGGGATGGCCCTGCTGGAGGTGTCCGTCGCCCCGTTCCTCACGCGGCATTCCTCGGCGGGGGAGCGCCCCTTCCTCTTCGGCGTGGGCACGGCGCTGAGCCCCCTGGCGGGCCTGGTGGCGACGCTGGGGATCAAGGGCGGGGCGCTGGCGTGGGGCGAGGACGTGGGCGGCTACCGGAGCCTGATGCTGGCGGGGGCGGCGGTGGCGGCGTCGTCGATCGCGGTGCTGGCGCTGATCCGGGAGGCGGCGGTGGAGCCGCCCTCCGACCGGGGGGACCGCCTGGACTGGCGGCAGGCGTCGAGGTTCTGCGTGCCGGAGGCGCTCTTCGGGCTCGGCGCGGGGCTGACGATCCCGTTCATCAATCTCTACTTCAGCAACCGGTTCCACGTGCCCGCCGGGACCGTGGGGCTCTTCTACGCGGGGGCGCAGGCGCTGATGGTGGTCGCGTGCCTGTCGGCGCCGCGGGTGGCCCGGCGCTTCGGGGCGGTGCCCACGATCGTGGCGTTCGAGCTGACCTCGATCCCGTTCTTCCTGGTGCTGGCGCTGACGACGTCCCTGCCGGCGGCGGTGGGGGCGTTCCTGCTGAGGCACGCCTGCATGAACATGATCCACCCGGTGAGCGCCCACTTCGCGATGACGGTGGTCCAGCCGTGCCAGCGGGCGCGCCTGAACGGGCTCCGGCAGATGGCCAACAAGTGCGCCTGGGTGGCGGCCACGGCGCTGGGCGGGTGGCTCATCAAGTCGGCGCCCCTGGTGGTGGACGGGTTCACCACGACGATGCTCGCGACGATCGTCCTCTACGTGGCCGGGAGCGCGCTCTACTGGCGGTTCTTCCGCGGGGAGCCGGCGGGCCGGGTGCCGGGGCCGATGTCGGAGACCGCGGTGGGGCCGTAGCGGTCAGAGGGACGCGCCCGAGGCCACGAGCCTCTGCTGTTCGCCTTCCATGAAGTAGCCGATCCGGCGGTACTTCTCGTAGCGCTTCTCCAGCAGTTTCTCGACCGGCACGGCGGCCAGCTCGTCGAGGTACCGCACGAGGGTCGCCTTGAGGATGTCGCCCATCTCCTTGGGGTTCCGGTGGGCGCCGCCCAGGGGCTCGGGGATGATGTCGTCGACGATCCCGAGGCGGTGGAGGGAGCCGGGCGTCAGGCGGAGGAGCTCGGCCGCCTGGGGGGCCTTGGCGGCGTCGTGCCAGAGGATCGCCGCGCACCCCTCCGGCGAGATCACCGAGAGGTAGGCGTTCTCGAGGATCGAGAGCTTGTCGGCCACGCAGATCCCCAGGGCCCCGCCGGAGCCGCCCTCGCCGATCACGATCGAGACGACCGGGGTGCGCAGGCGGGACATCTCGTAGAGGTTCCGGGCGATCGCGAAGGCCTGGCCGCGCTCCTCGGCGCCGATGCCGGGGTAGGCTCCCGGCGTGTTCACGAGGGTCACGACGGGGATCTTGAACTTCTCGGCGAGCTTCATCTTCTCCAGCGCCTTGCGGTAGCCCTCGGGGTGGGGACTGCCGAAGTTGCAGGCCACGCGCTCCTTGGTGGTCTTCCCCTTCTTCTGGGCCACCAGGAGGATCCGCAGGCCGCCCACCTTGCAGAGGCCGGTGGCGATGGCGCGGTCGTCGCCCACGGCGCGGTCGCCGTGGAGCTCCTCGAAGTCCTCGAAGACCATGGCCAGGTAGTCGGAGGTCTCGGGCCGGTTGGGGTCGCGCGAGAGCAGGACCCTCTGCCAGGCGGTGAGGCGGGAGCAGATCTCGCGCTTCTTCTCGTTGGCCGCCTGGCGGAGCCGGCCGATCTCCTCGGACAGGTCCACGCCGGCCTTCTTCGAGAAGTTCTCGAGCTCCTCGATCCGGCGCTCGATCTCCAGGATCGGCTTTTCGAAGTCGCGCTCGATGAAGGTGTCGGCCATGAGGGTCCCCGCCCGCTAAGGGGCCATCCCCGAAGGGTCCCGCGGCTTGGCGGGCTCCACCTGGCGGAGCCGGACGATCGTGTCCTTCCGCTCCCACCGGTTGAGCTCGTAGATGATCGAGGTCATGTCGGCGAACCGGTCCTCGGGCTTCTTGGAGAGCATCCGGGCGCAGAGGGCGTCGATCTCCGGGTAGATCGTCTTGACGAAGGTGCGCATGGAGGGGGGCGGCTCCTTGACGTGCTTCTCCAGGAGGGCCTTCTCCGTGGTGCCCAGGAACGGCGGGCGCTTGGTCAGGAGCTCGTACATCAGGACGCCGAAGGAGTAGATGTCCGAGCGGGCGTCGCACCGGCGCCCCTGGATCTGCTCGGGCGACATGTAGAGGGGCGTCCCCTCGACCCGGCGGCCGAACTGCAGGAACCGGCCCCACCGGCCCTTCGCCAGCGAGAAGTCGATCAGGCGCACCTCGGACTCGGCCGGGACCAGGATGTTCTCCGGCTTGACGTCGCGGTGCACGATCCCGCCGTTGTGCGCGTACGCCAAGGCCTCGGCGATCTGCCGGAGGATGTAGAACTCGTACTTGTAGATGCGGTCGGGCAGGTGCCACATCGCGTACTTGAGGTTCTCGCTCGGGAAGTACTCCATGGCGAAGAACGGCAGGGCGACGTCGTCCACGTACTCGTAGACCCGGACGATGCCGGGGTGGACGAGTTTCCTGGTGAGGGTGGCCTCGCGCTTGAACTGCCGCAGTTTCTGGGACCGCCGGGCGTTCTTCTCGGAGATCTGCTTGATCGCGATCTCCTGCTTGCGGCTGTTGATGGCCTTCCAGACCGTCCCGACACTGCCATCCTTGATCTTTTCGATGATCTGGTAGCCCTTGAGGATTTGGCCGATCATGGGAGGATTTCGATTATCGCCTTGCCGATCGGCCAAATCAAGAGAATCCAAGGAATTTGGCCATTGAGTGATTGAGGGTCACCCCCCCCCGGCCCCCGGGGGGAGTCATCGTTGAACGATTGAGGAACTCCCGCGGCCCCGGGGGGGGGGAAGGTCAATGGCTCAATCCCCCTTGTTGACTCCCCC
>CAYNDR010000288.1:1394-8470 GCA_964395295.1 uncultured Planctomycetales bacterium | reverse complement strand
GAGGGCCACCTGGACGCGCTCACGCGGACGATCCTCAGGACCGCTATCGACGAGGACATGAAACGGCGGAAGGAAGGGGAGATCCCTCGATGAAGAAGTCCGTGCCGCTTGAGAAACAGGGCCGCCGGGGGAGGTTCGCGCTTGGGTACCTCACGGTGGCCCTGATCCTGGCCGCGGGCGCCGCGCTCACGCTCACCGCCTCAAGCGGCAGTCCCCGTGCCTTCACCGCCTCATCCCCCGCGTGCGACCGGGCCAAGGCGGCCTACGCGGACGGCGACCTCGCCCGCGCCGAGGAGATCCTCCGGGAGGTCCTCGCCTCCGCCCCCGCCGACCGCGCCGCGAAACTCCTTCTCGCGCGTGTTCTTCTGGCGCGCGGGAGGCTCGCCGAGTCCCGCCGGATCCTCATGACGATTCTCGGCGAGGAAAAGGATTACTACCCGGCGGTCTGCGGCGTGGCCGAGGTCTCCGAGGCCCTGAACCAGCCGGACGTGGCGGCGATGTGGTGGCGGCGTGCGGCCTCTATTAATAGTAAGGATGCGGAACCCCAAGTCCGCCTCGCCCGGGTCCTCCACAAAAAGGGCGACTCTCCCGGGGCCATGGCCGCCCTCCAGCGGGCCCGCGCGATCGACCCCAAGCGCGAGGACGTGGAGGCGCTCTTCCAGGAGATCCTCGAGGCTCAGGCGGCGCCCGCGAATCCGCCCGGGATCCCGCACGCCGGCGGGGTTTCCATGCCGCCCCGCCCCCAGGCCCCGAACCCGAGGACGTCCGTCCCCATTCCCCAGCCCCCCGACCCCCTCAAGGGATATCCCACCGGAGGTAATCCCCGATGAAGAACCCCACGCGGCACAGGCTCGTCCTGGGCGCGGCCCTCGGGGCCGTGGCGCTCGGGGCGCTGGCGCTTCTCCTGCGCCAGGGGCCCAGCGAATCCCGCCGGACGCCGGACGCCGGGCGCGCGGTCCGGCCCGCGAGCCCCAGCGCCGGGACGCCGCTCCGGCTCGAATCTCCCAGCGCGGCCGCAAGCCCCGCGCCCCGCGTCCAGGAGAACGCCACGCCCCCGCGCGAGCGATCCTTCCCCCGCGCCTGGAGGCACGACACCGGGATCGTCGAGGGCCTCCTCGACGCCCGCCGGGACGTGCTCAAGGAGCGAGGCGGCGTCTTCGGGTACAACGCCCGCACTTACGGCGTGACCTTCGACCGGGGGGAGATCGAATTCGCGACGACCTTGCGCCTGAAGGAACTGGGCCAGCCTCGACTGACCTACAGGCTGGAAGAGGTTCGCTCGGGCCGCGAGGCCCTCGCCCGCGGGGGCGCCATCAATCCCAAGGCCCTCCTCGAGGAGCGCGCCGTGGCCTACGACCGCGGATCTATTGAAGAACGTTACATCATCGGCAAGGACTCCCTGGAGCAGGTCTTCGTCGTCACGTCCCTCCCCCCCGAACGGGGCGCGATCACGGTCACGGGCCGGGTCTCGACGAACCTGGAGGCCCCGGAGGAAGGGGCGCGGGGCCCCAAGCTGGCCTTTCACCATAAAGAGTGCGAACTCCTGTCTCTGTCGCAAGCCGTGGCCGTGGACGCGGGCGGCCGCAGGCAATCCCTCGACCTCGCCTACGCGGGCGGCCGGGTCACGATCACCGTCCCCGCCGAGTGGGTGGCCTCGGCGACGCTCCCCATCGCGATCGACCCTCTCATCGGGGGCCCGATCCAAATCGACAACAAGCTGACGGCCTTCGTGGACGCCGTCAACGGCTTCGCCGTCCGCATCTGCGACGCGGTCTATAACTCCGCGGCTCAAGAATATATGGTGGTGTGGGACGAGGCGTTCGGTGCGAGCGCCTTCAACTTCGACGTCTTCAGCCAGCGCGTGAGCCCCGCGGGGGACCTCGTGGGGGGCGCCCTCGGGATCGGCGTCTCCACGGGGGGCGACTACGAGGCCACCGTCTCCGCGGCCCCCTCCGCAAACCGGTATCTGGTGGCCTGGCGCCACGACCCCGCGGACGACGGCTCCGAGGCCGACCAGCGAATCGAGGGGCGTGTCCTCAACGCCGACGGGACGTTCTTCGGGGCGGCCTTCACCGTGGACGATCCCGCGGGGCAGGACTGGGGCCCGTCCGTCGCCTTCGACGGCGCGCGGTGGCTCTGCGTCTACACGAACGTCGTGGGGGCGGGAGACATGAACGTCCGGGGCCGGTTCGTCGAGACCTCCGGCACGGCCGGGAACGCCGCCGACGTGGACCTCGAGACCGACGTGGCGGCCCGCCCGTCGGTGGATTTCGGGAACGGCGTCTACCTCGTGGCCTGGGAGAAGGGGCCGGCGGCGGGGCCAATGGCCATCGTTGCACGGACGCTTGACCCGGCGGGCGCGTTGACCTCCCCGATCACGGCCGTGAGCCAGTCCTCGAACGAAGCCGGCCACGCGGACGTCTCCGCGGGGGCGGGCAAGTTCATCGTTGTCTGGCAGTCCCATTCCCCCACGAGCTGGGACATCCTGGGGCGGATCGCCACCCCGACGCTCGGCTTCTCCGCGGGCGCCTTCACCGTCGCCGGCGGATTCACCGACCAGCTCACCCCCCGCGCGGCCTACTCGGCACTGAATGACGAGTGGTACGCGGTCTACGCGGACCCCGTCACCGGCCGGCAGGACATCTACGGGACGCGGATCACCGGGGCCGGGACCGTCTACTCCCCCGACCGCCTCACCCAGGACGGCCAGTACGATCGCCGGCCCGAGATCGCCTGGGGCAGCTCCAACGAGATGCTGGTGGTCTACCTCTTCAAGACCGACGACCCCTACAAGGTCCGCGCCCGGCGGTTCAGCATGGACTACCAGCCGCCCGTCGTGCCGGGCATCCCCGAGGCGTCGCCCAATCCGAACAACACCGGCGGCCACACGATTGCCTGGACTCCCTCCACGGATGCGGGCGGGGCGGGGATCGCGAACTACGAGCTTGAGCGCTCGGCCGACGGCGGCGCGGCGTTCGCGCTCGTTGCCTCCCCCGCGGCGCCCACCTTCACCGAGCCCGGGATCGCCGAGGGGAGCTACCTCTACCGCGTCCGCGCCCGGGACGGGGCCGGCAACTACTCGGCCTACTCGCCGAACTCCCTCCCGGTGGTCGTTGACAAGACCGCCCCGGCTACCCCGGTCGACCTCGCCCAGTATGAGATGGACGGATCCACCCCCATCCCGGTGGGCGGGACCTCTTCGACCCCCACGGTCGTCCTCAAGGCCGCCGTGGCCGATGGCGGCACCGTGATCACGCGCCTCCGCCTCCAGGTGGAGTTGAAATCCGTCGCCGTCGCCTTCGACGGGACGGGGCTCCTCGAGAGCGCCTGGCTGCCGTGGGGGACGGCGGTGGTCGCCGCGGTCCTGCCGGACGGCGCGTACCACTGGCAGGCCCGGGTCGTAGACGAGGCAGGGAATGCGGGCGCGTTCGCGAGCTTCGGCGGGAACGCCGAGACGGAGCCCGACGTGGTTGTCGCCGCCTATGTCCCCCCGGCGCCCACGAACCTCGCGGCCACGCCCGGCGACACACAGATCACGCTCGCCTGGACCGTCTCGCCCGGGGCGGGGACCTACAACGTCAAGCGATCCCTGGTGCCCGGCGGCCCATACGCGGCGATCGCCTCCGGGGTCGTCTCGACCTCGTATCTCGACGCGGGCCTGGCGAACGGCACGCGGTATTACTACGTGGTCAGCGCCGTGAACGCCTCGGGGGAGAGCCCCAACTCGAACGAGGCGACGGCCGTGCCGGTCCCGCCGCTCCCGCCGGCGCCCGCGAATCTCGCGGCCGTGGCCGGCGACGCCCAGGTGGCCCTCTCCTGGAATCCCGTCCCCGGGGCCTCGATCTACACACTCAAGCGCTCGGAGACGGCGGGCGGCCCGTACGCCGCGGTCGCCTCGGGCCTCGTTGCGACCTCTTACATCGACGCCGCCGTGACGAACGGCACGCCCTACTACTACGTGGTCAGCGCCGTGAACATGGCGGGGGAGGGCTCCAACTCCGCGGAAGTTTCCGCCACGCCGACGGCCGTGCCCCCGGCCGCCCCCGCGAGTCTGGTCGCCTCGGCGGGCGACTCGGCGGTCTCGCTGACATGGTCCGCCTCCTCGGGCGCGGCGAGCTACACCGTGAAGCGCTCGGCAACCTCGGGCGGCCCTTACGCCCCAGTCGCCTCCGGGATTGCCGCGACCTCTTACACCGACACCGGGCTCACGAACGGGACGTGGTACTACTACGTCGTCATCGCCGTGAACGCGGGCGGCGAAAGCCCCCCCTCGAACGAGGCCTCCGCGCGGCCCCTCCCCGGTGTCCCCGCGGCGCCCACGGGGCTCGCGGCTGTTGCCGGGGATGCCCAGGTGACGCTCACCTGGAGCGCCTCCCCCGGGGCCGACAGCTACACCGTCAAGCGTGGGACCGCACCAGGCGGGCCGTATGTCTCGATCGCCTCGGGTGTTCCCGCGACCTCGTACCTCGACGCGGGGCTCATGAACGGGACGACCTACTATTACGTCGTCAGCGCCGTCAACCTCGGCGGGGAGAGCCCGGACTCGGCCCCCGCCTACGCAACGCCTAAACCCCCGCCCCCCTCGGCCCCCACGGGTCTCACGGCGGCGCCTTCGGACGCCCGGGTGGACCTCGCCTGGAACGCCTCAGCCGGGGCCGAGAGCTATACGCTCAAGCGATCGGAGACGGCGGGCGGCCCCTACGCCCAGATCGCTTCGGGCCTCACCGTGACCGCCTACGCCGACATGGGCGTCACGAACGGGACGACCTACTACTACGTCGCCGTGGCCGTGAACCTCGGGGGAGAGAGCGGCCAGTCGAACGAGGCCTCCGCCCGGCCCGGCGTGGCCCAGCCGGCCCCCACCGGCCTCACGGCCGTAACCGGGGACACCCAGGTGGCGCTCTCCTGGAGCGTTGCCTCCGGGGCGGAGAGCTACACCGTCAAGCGCTCCACGGTCTCGGGCGGGCCCTACTCGACGATCGCCTCGGGCGTCATCGCCCCAACCTATGTAGACACAGGCCTTGCGAACGGGACGCGCCTCTACTACGTGGTGAGGGCGGTCAACTTCGCGGGCGAGGGCCCCGACTCCGCCGAGGCCTCGGCCACGCCGGTGCCGCCCCTCCCGTCCGCCCCGGAGGGCCTGGCGGCCGTCGCGGGGGACGCCCAGGTGGCGCTCTCTTGGAACGCCGCGCCGGGCGCCGAGAGCTACACGCTCAAGCGCTCGGAGACGGCGGGCGGCCCCTATGCCCCGGTCGCCTCGGGCCTCGCCGCGACCTCATACATCGACGCCGCCGTGACGAGCGGCACGGCCTACTTCTACGTCGTGAGCGCCACGAACCTCGCGGGCGAGGGCCTTAACTCCGCAGAGGTTTCCGCCACGCCGACGGCGGTTCCCCCCGCGGCGCCCACGGGTCTGACGGCCTCCGCTGGCGACTCGGCGGTCTCGCTGACATGGTCCGCCTCCTCGGGCGCGGCGAGTTACACCGTGAAACGCTCGGCAACCTCGGGCGGCCCTTACGCCCCAGTCGCCTCCGGGATTGCCGCGACCTCTTACACCGACACCGGGCTCACGAACGGGACGTGGTACTACTACGTCGTCATCGCCGTGAACGCGGGCGGCGAAAGCCCTCCTTCGATCGAGGCCTCCGCGCGGCCCCTCCCCGGCGTCCCCGCGGCGCCCACGGGGCTTGCGGCCTCGGCGGGCGACGCCCAGGTCACGCTCACCTGGAACTCCTCCCCCGGCGCCGAGGGCTCCAACGTCAAGCGCTCGACCTATCCCGGCGGCCCCTACATTGGGGCCGCCTCGGGGATCACGGCAACCTCGCTCGTGGACATCGGCGTCACGAACGGGGTGCGGTACTACTACGTCACCACGGCCCTCAACCTCGGCGGGGAGAGCCCGAATTCGTCAGAGGTGTCGGCGACCCCCAGGCCGGCGGTCTCCCCCGCGCCCACGGGGCTCGTGGCCATCCCCTACGACGGCCAGGTGGCGCTCGCCTGGAACGCCTCAGCCGGCGCGCTGAGCTACTCCGTCAAGCGCGGTCTCGCTCATGGCGGCCCCTACGATGAAATCGCCTCTGGCCTCGCCGCGGCCTCCCATGTCGACGCCGCCGTGACGAACGGCACGGCCTATTTCTACGTGGTGGTGGCCGTGAACGCGGGCGGCGAGAGCGCCTTCTCGAACGAGGCCTCGGCCACGCCCGGGGTGCCCCCGGCCCCCACCGGGCTTGTGGTCACGCCTTTCCCCGGCGTGACCTACGTCGAATGGAATCCCTTGGCCGGCGCCACGGCCTACAACGTCAAGCACTCATACTCGGCGGGCGGGCCCTTCGTCACGATCGCCCAGGGCTACACCGACCGGATCTATTACGACTACGACACGACCGACGGCCTGCGCTGGTACGTCGTGAGCGCCCTCAACGCCTTCGGGGAGGGGCCCGACTGCGCGCCGGTCAAAGTCCGTTACGGCCCGCCCCCGCCGGCGCAGAACCTCCGGGTGAGCGGGACCCAGAGCGTCATGCTCCTCCAGTGGGACCCCGTGGATGGAGCTACTTCTTATAAGGTGGAGCGCTTGCACGATGAGGGAGGAAACTACTACTGGTGGACGGTCGCCACGGTAACGGGAACATCTTACACCGACGACTACTACCTTAACTTCGGCCAGTATTACTACTACCGTATCATTGCCAAGAACGGAAACTACTGGGAGAGCACCCCTTCCGACAGCAACGCCGGGGTACTCTGGGCGGCTGCCGATCTCCCGTACGCCCCATCAAACGTCTCAGCCGTCGCCGGCTACCGTCAGGTCACGCTCACGTGGAGCTACGCCTCCAACGCCCAGTACTACACGGTCAGGCGCGCGGCCTCGCCAGGCGGGCCCTACGCGGACATCACGGGCCCCCTGCTCGGGACGACCTACCTTGACCAGGGCCTCGGGGGCGCGGCCTACTATTACGTTATCCGGGCCGTCAACAACGTGGGCTCGGCCGACTCCGCGGAGGTGTCCGCAACGCCCACCGGGCCCCCCCCCCCCCCCCCCAGCCCCACCGCCCCGGGGGGGAACAGCGCCGGCCACC
>CAYNDR010000288.1:0-1384 GCA_964395295.1 uncultured Planctomycetales bacterium | reverse complement strand
GCCCGGCGCCGCCACCGCCGCAGCGGCCCCCCCGCCCCCCCCGCGAACCTCACAGCCCTGGGGAGCAACAGCATCGTCTACCTCTCCTGGGACGCCTCCCCCGGGGCTCTGGATTACAAAGTCAAGCGATCGGCAGTCTCGGGCGGGCCCTACCAAACCATCGCCTCGGGCGTGGCTGAGCCCTCCTTCGAGGACGTGTCGGTCTCGAACGGGACGCGCTACTACTACGTCGTCAGCGCCTGGAACGCCTACGGGGAGAGCGCGAACTCCGCGCAGGTCTCCGCGCTCCCGGACCGGCCGCCCCCGCCGCCTGCGGGGCTCGCGGCCGTGGGCGGGAACGGCTTCGTCGCCCTTGCCTGGACCCCCTCCGCGGGCGCGACGAGCTACGACGTCGGGCGGTCCACCGTCTCAGGCGGGCCCTACACCCCCATCGTCACGGGCGTCACCGCCACGACCTACGTTGACAGCGGTCTCGCAAACGGTGCGCGGTACTATTACGTCGTCGCCGCGGTCAACAGCGCCGGCCGGTTGGGCCTCTCGGACGAGGCCTCGGCGGTCCCGAACGCCCCGCCGGGCGCCCCCTGGGGCCTCTCCGCCGCGGCGGGCGACTCAAGCGTCGAGCTTTCCTGGAGCGGCGTGGCCGCGGCCGCGTCCTACAACGTCTATCGCGGGACCGCCTCGGGCGGCCCCTACGCCCCGATCGCCACGGTCTCCTCGACGAGCCACCTAGACACCACGGCGCCGAACGGCGTGACCTCATTCTACGTCGTCACCGCCGCGAACGGCGCCGGGGAGAGCGGATACTCGAACGAGGCCTCCGCCACCCCCGCCGCCTCCCCCCCGCCGCCTCCCGCCAACGTCCGCACCCTGTCCTACTTCAACGCCATCGACGTGGAGTGGGACCCCTCGGCCTCCCCCCACGTGGCGGGCTACAACGTCTACCGCTCTACGAGCACGGAGGGGCCCTGGGCCCTCCTCAACACAACCGGAGTCGTCCTCAACACGAAGTACCGCGACTCCACGGCCGAGGGTGGCCAGGCCTACTTCTACCGCGTCCGGGCGGTGAGGAGCCAGCCGTGAACTCCAGGCGGCCGGCCCCCGCCGTTCCTGTCCCCGCCCGGCCCGCCCCCGCGCCTCCCCCGGCCCGTCCGCCGTCACCGCGCGCGCCCCCCCCCATGGCCGCCCCGCCCGAGGCGGTCGCGCGGGCGGTGGATGAGGGCCGCCTCCGCTCGACCTATCAGAACTACCGCACGGCGGTCGCCACGGGGAACGAGGTCCTCGCCAAGGCCCTCCACCCGGTGCTACTCAAGGACCGCGACGCGGCGGTCCGTCTGGCGGAAGAGGAAGTCGCCCGCGCCTCAACCCCCTCGGACCGCGAGGTGTC
>CAYNDR010000287.1:0-8506 GCA_964395295.1 uncultured Planctomycetales bacterium | reverse complement strand
CGCCCGCGAGATCGGCCGCCAGAGGCTCCGGAACGAGGGCACCGACATCAACCGGGAGGTCTACAACGAGATCGAGCGCGTGATCCGGATGATCGGGCAGGAGCAGAAGTGCGACCTGATCCTCCGCGTCGAACAGCCCCAGCTGGAGGAGCAGGACGAGGCCACGCTCTCCTACCAGATCGTCAGCCGCGTGGTCCTCTACCACCACGACGCCGTGGACCTCACCCCCCAGGTGCTGGACCGGCTGAACCAGGAGTGGAAGAAGCAGAAGGCGGCGTCGGGCGCGGCCCCCGCGGAATGGGAGTGCCCCGCGTGCAAGGAGAAGAACAGGGGGGACGCCGGCACCGCGAGCCCCGGCTGCAAGGGGAAGGAGCCGTAGATGGAAGCCACCCTCAAGGAACTGGCGGACCTCGTCGGCGGGAAGCTCTCCGGCGACGGATCGATCCTGATCCGCGGCGTCAACGGCCTCCGGGAGGCGGAGCCGGGGGAGATCGCGTTCCTGGCCAACAGGAAATACATGCCCCTGCTGGCCTCCACGCGCGCCTCCGCCGTGATCGTGGGGGAAGGGATCAAGGCGCCCCTCCCCGCGATCGTGGCGAAGAATCCCGACCTCGCCTTCACCCGCGTGGCCGAGCGCTTCAACGCGGCGCCGGTCCGGCCCCCGGCGGGGGTCCACCCCGCGGCGGTGGTCGCCCCGGACGCCTCGATCGGCAGGGGCGCGGCCGTCGGGGCCTGCACCGTGGTCGAGGCGGGGGCCTCCATCGGCGAGGGCACCGTCCTCTACCCCCAGGTCTACGTGGGCCACAACGCCCGCATCGGCCCCGATTGCGTCCTTTACCCGCAGGTCGTCGTGCGGGAACGGTGCGTGGTCGGGGCGCGGGTGATCCTCCACTGCGGCGCCGTGATCGGCTCGGACGGCTTCGGCTACGTCACGGACAAGGGGATCCACCTGAAGATCCCCCAGACCGGCATCGTGGTGATCGAGGACGACGTGGAGATCGGCGCCAACGCCGCGGTGGACCGCGCCCGGTTCGACCGGACGATCATCCGCAAGGGGGCCAAGATCGACAACCTCGTCCAGATCGCCCACAACGTCGCGGTGGGCGAGGGGTCGCTCATCGCCGCCCAGGCGGGGATCGCCGGGAGCACCCAGCTCGGGAAGTACGTCATGCTGGGCGGCCAGGCGGGCGTCACCGGGCACGTCACCGTGGGCGACCAGGCGGCCGTCACCGCCCAGGCGGGCGTGAGCAAGGACGTGCCGCCCGGGAAGGTGGTCTCCGGCGAGCACGCCGTGGAGATCAAGACGCACCTGCGCCAGCTGGCGGCGCTGTCCAAACTGCCGGAGCTGATGGCCGAGGTCAGGAAGCTCCACCAGCAGATCGAGGACCTCCGGAAGAAGCTCGGGGGAAAGTAGGCCCGGGGGCTCAATCTTCTCTGTTCCTGCCGCGCCCTCCGTGGTAGAAATATCGGCCTGGGAACCATGAAGAAGAACCAGCGGACCATCCAGAAGGCGGCCGAGGTCGAGGGACAAGGGCTCTTCGGGGGCCAGCGGGCCCGGATCCGGATCCTGCCGGCCCCCCCCGACTCGGGGATCGCCTTCGTGCGGACGGACCTCCCCGGCAGGCCCCGCCTCCCCGTCAACCCCGACACCGTCACCACCAAGTTCCGCCGCAGTGCCGTCTCGGGCGAGAACGCCGAGGTGGAGACGATCGAGCACCTCATGTCCGCGATCGGGGGCCTGGAGCTGGACAACCTGGAAGTCGAGATCGACGCGGCCGAGGTGCCCAACGTCGACGGGTCCAGCCTCCCCTTCGTGGAGGCCCTCCGCGGCGCGGGGCTCGCCGAACAGCAGGAGCCGAGGAAGATCCACGTCGTGCGCGAGCCGATCTCGCTGACCGAGAACGAGGCCTCCATCGTGGCGCTCCCGGCCGAGAACGGCCTGTCGATCTCCTACACCATGAGCTACCCCGGCACGCCGCTGGGACAGCAGCACTTCACGTTCGAGGTCGGCGAGGAGGCCTACGCGAAGGCCATCTCCCCCTCCCGCACGTTCTGCCTGCAGGGCGAGGCGGAGGCCTTCATCCAGCAGGGCCTGGGCAAGGGGGCCAACTACCAGAACACCGTGGTCGTGGGCCCCCAGGGCCCCATCGAGAACCAGTTCCGCTTCCCCGACGAGCCGGTGCGCCACAAGGTCCTGGACCTCCTGGGCGACCTGACCACGCTGGGGGCCGGCCTGCGGGCCCACGTGGTGGCGGTCCGGACGGGCCACACCTCCAACATCAAGCTCGTCTAGAAGATCGCCGCGGCGTTCGAGACGGGCGAGCAGGCCCTCCCCAAGCCCGGAGGGACGCTCCTGGACGTGCGCGAGATCACCAAGATCATCCCCCACCGCTTCCCCTTCCTCCTGATCGACAAGGTGATCGAGCTGGAGGGGTACCGGCGCGCGGTGGGCATCAAGAACGTGACCTACAACGAGCCCTTCTTCCAGGGCCACTTCCCCGACCAGCCGATCATGCCGGGCGTCCTCCAGATCGAGGCCATGGCCCAGCTCGCGGGCGCCCTCCTCATGCGCAAGAGCGAGAACCAGGGCAAGGTCGCCGTCCTCCTCTCCCTGGACGGCGTCAAGCTCCGCAAGAGCGTCGTCCCGGGCGACCAGCTCCGCATCGAGGTGGAGACCCTCAAGGTCAAGGCGCGCACCGGGGAGGTCTACACCCGCGCCACCGTCGACGGGGCCCTCGTCGCGGAGGCGAACATGAAGTTCATGCTCATGGACGGCGAGTGATGGCGATCCACCCCTCCGCGGTCGTCGAGCCCGGCGCCGCCGTGGACCCCTCGGCGGAGGTCGGCCCCTTCTGCCTCGTGGGCCCCCAGCTCCGCATCGGCCCGGGCACGCGGCTCCTCCACAGCGTCACCGCCACGGGCCGCACCACGATCGGGGCCCGCAACGTCATCCACCCCTTCTGCGTGGTGGGCGGCGACCCGCAGGACCTCAAGTTCAAGGGGGAGGACTCCGTCACCCTCATCGGCGACGACAACATCTTCCGCGAGGGGGTCACGGTCAACAAGGGGACCTGGCTCGGGGGCAACAAGACGGTCGTCGGGAACAGGAACTACATCATGGCCGGCGCGCACGTGGCCCACGACACGGTGATCGAGGACCAGTGCATCATGGCCAACGCGGTCATGCTGGCGGGCCACATCAAGGTGGAGTCCTTCGCGATCCTCAGCGGGATGGTCGCGGTCCACCACTTCGTCACGATCGGCCGCTTCGCCTTCATCGGGGGCGTCTCGCGGATCAGCCACGACTGCCCGCCGTTCATGATCACCCAGGGCTTCGCCGGGGAGGTGCGCGGGGTGAACAGCGTGGGCCTCCGGCGCCGCGGGTTCAAGCCCGGCGTCATCAACGCCCTCCGCGAGGCGCACCGCACGATCTGGCGCTCGGGCCTCCCCAAGCCGGAGGCCCTCGCCGACCTGGAGAGGCGCAACGGCGGGATCGAGGAGATCCGGGCCCTCATCGCCTTCCTGCGCGCCTCGGACCTCGGGCGCATGGGCCGGGCCAGGGAGTCGCTCCGGACCACGCCCGCCACGCCCGAACCGGAGGCGGAACTGCTCGAATGAAGGTCCATCCCACCGCCGTCGTGGACCCGGCCGCGGCCCTCGCGGACGGCGTCCAGGTGGGCCCGTTCTGCGTCGTGGGGCCGGGCGTCTCCCTGCGGCCCGGCTGCCGCCTCCTGGCCCGCGTCTCGATCGCCGGGCCGGTCCGCGCGGGGCGGGACAACGTCTTCCACCCCAACGCCGCGGTCGGCGGCCCGCCCCAGGACCTCCAGCCCGCCGCCGCGGACGGCCGCATCGAGATCGGCGACGGCAACACCTTCCGCGAGGCCGTCACCGTCCACCTCCCCAAGATGCCCGGGGGCGTCACCCGCATCGGGTCCCGCAACCGGTTCCACTTCCTCTCCCACGTGGGGCACGACAGCGCGGTGGGAAACGACGCGGTCCTGGCCTCCTACGCCGTCCTCGGCGGACACAGCGTCGTCCAGGACGGCGCGTGGATCGAGGGCCTGGGGGGCACCCACCAGTTCGTCACCGTGGGGCGGATGAGCTGGACGCTCAGCCACATCCCGATCACCGAGGACGTCCCCCCGTTCATGTGGGTGGACGGGAACCACTTCGAGGTCAAGGGCGTGAATCCCCGGTGCCGCACGGAGGCCCTGGATCGCGCCTACGAGACGATCTGGAAATCGGGCCTGCCCCGGCCGGAGGCGCTGGCGCGCGTCGAGAAGGGCGCGTCCCCCGAGGTGGCGGAGCTCGCGGCCTTCCTGCGCCGGAGCGGCGGGGGGCGGTTCGGCCGCGCGGGCGAGGCGAAGCGGGGCCGGTGATCCCATGAGCAGGGCCCTCCGGGTCGGCGTCGTCGGCGTGGGACACCTGGGGCGCCACCACGCCCGCCTCTACAAGGACATGGGCGCGCTCGCGGCCGTGGCGGACTCCGATCCCGCCCGCGCCGCCGAGATCGCCGGCCAGTACGGCGTGCCCCATTATGCGGACTTCCGCGAGCTCTTCGGCAAGGTGGACGCCGTGAGCGTGGCGGTGCCCACCGCGAGCCACTTCGAGGTGGCCCGCGAGTTCCTCGAACGCGGGATTCCCGTCCTCGTGGAGAAACCGCTGACCAAGACCGTGGCCGAGGGGGAGGCGCTCTGCCGGCTCGCCCGCGCGCGGAAGGTCGCCCTCCAGGTGGGCCACGTGGAGCGGTTCAACCCCGCCGTGACCGCGGTCCTCGACGTCGTCCGCAAGCCCCGGTTCATCGAGGTCCACCGGCTCTCCTCCTTCAAGTCCCGCTCCGTGGACATCGACGTCGTGATGGACCTCATGATCCACGACCTGGACATCGTGCTCCACCTGAACGCGTCCCCCCTGGCGCGCATCGACGCGGTGGGGACCTCCCTCCTCTTCGGCAAGGAGGACATCGCCAACGCGCGCCTGGAGTTCGAGGACGGCTGCGTGGCCAACCTCACCGCCAGCCGCATCTCGGACAAGGCCATGCGGAAGACGCGGATCTTCTCCGAGGACTGCTACGTGACGGTGGACACGCTGGCCAAGGAGGCCTGGATCTACCGCACCACGCCGCGGCTGGCTGAGGCGCTCTCGAACCTCCCGAAGGACCGGGACCTGACGCTGGCGGACCTGGCGTCGATCCCGAAGGAGTTCTACTCGATCCAGAAGGTGGACCTGCCGGACGAGGAGCCGCTGGCGAAGGAGCTGGAGAGCTTCCTCGCGTGCGTGGCCGAGGGCCGCGAGCCGGTCGTCCCCGGCGAGCACGGCGTGCGGGCGATCCGCACGGCGGAGCAGGTCCTCGCGGAGATGCGCGCCCACCGCTGGCGGTAGGTCAGTTCTTCTTCGGGGGCATCGCGTCGAGGGCCGCCTTGGCCGCCTGGGCGACGTCCTGGTCGGAGTCCCCCGCCAGGGCTTGCAGGGCCGGCGATGCGGAGGCGTCGCCGATCTCCCCCAGGGCGCGGGCGGCGGCCACGCGGGCCGCTTTCTCGCCGGCCTTGGCGGCGGCGGACAGCGCGGGCACGGCCGCCGCGTCGCACCGCCGGCCCAGGGCCTGGATCAGCAGGGCCTGCTTGTCGGCGGGGAGCTTGCCCAGCTCGCCCCCCAGCGCCTTCGTGGCGGCGGCGCCCGGGAGCTCCATCGCGGCGCGCACGGCGGCCTGGATCAGGGCGATCTCCCCGCTGCGGAGCCCTTCGGTCAGCAGGGGGACGCCGGCATCCCCGCGGGCGAGGATGGCCCCGCGCAGGCCGGCGGTGCGGACCTGCCGGGGGGCCTTCGCCATCCCCTTCAGCTTGTCGTAGATCGCCGTCGCCTCGTCCTTCTTGAGGGCCTCGGCGCAGCGGAGCAGGCCCTCGCAGAACGCGAGCTGGCTCTTCTCGGGCGCCCCGGCCAGGGCCCCCTCGATCGCCTTGGCGGCGGCGGAGGTCCCGATCTTCCCCAGCGCCCGCGCGGCGGCCTCCGCCACGACCGGATCGGCGTCCTTGAGCAGTCTCGCCAGGGCCTCGATGGCCTTGGCGTAGTGCCGGACCCCGAGGGACCCGATCACGCCGGCCAGCAGGACGCCCTTGACCTTGCCGAGCGCGTCGCGCAGGGCCTGGTCCACGGAGGGGTCCGGGTTCGGCTCCAGCCCGTAGCGGGCCATGTGGGAGAGGTTCTCGTCGGGAAGGAGCGCGGCGAGGACCGGCACCGAGGCGCTGCCGCCGATGTGCGCCAGGTCCTTGCAGGCGTCCATCTTGTCCTTCCGCGGCGCGTCGGACTTCAGGGTGGCGAGCGCCTTGGCCTCGCGGTCCCGGGGGGAGGCCTGGGCGGGTTCCGGCTTCGTCTTCGGCATGGCGAGGTTCCTTTCCTGGCTAGATGATCCACGGCTCCCGCATGGCGCGCGAGCGGAGGCGGTTGGCCTCCGCGTCGCCGATGAACTCGGCCTTCGCCGGGTCGTACTTCATGTCCCGCTTGAGCCACATGCAGATGTTGGCCGCGTGCACGGTGGTCATGGAGCGGTACATCACCTCGGGGTTGGCCACGGTGAGGCGGCGCGACTTGACGCAGTCGAAGAAATTGCGCACGTGGTTGAGCGCGCGCCCCGTCCGGGCCACGTAGTCCTTGATGAGCTTGTCGTAGTCGTTCAGCAGGCCGGGATTGGAGACATCCGGCTTGCCGTAGCCGTCCGCCATGGCCACCCAGCCCTCGGGGCCCTCGAACCGCATGCCGCAGGAGCCCTTCCAGTACTCGTTGCCCCGGGAGAAGGTCATCTTGACGCCGTTGGCGAAGGTGGTGACCATCCCGTGGCCGGTCGGGTCGGTCACGTACTTGTACTCGACGGGCGAGGTGTGGAGCAGGTCGAGCCCCATCTGGGCCTGCGCGAAGGTGTGGGCGCCCCACTCGCCGATGGCGCTCGTGTGGAAGTCGTAGAAGCCCCGCCAGCCGCCCGACGCGTAGCTGGGATTGTAGGGCCGCCAGGGGCACGGGCCGAGCCACGCGTCCCAGTCCACCTGGTCCTTCGGCGGCTCGGCCTCCTCCTTCAGCCAGTCGTGCCTCATCTCGGCCGCGTCCCAGGGGGCGATGTGGGCGCGGGCGGTGTGGACCTTGCCGAGGCGGCCGGTCCGGGCCATCTCGTAGCAGTACACGAACTTCGCCTCGCTGAGGCGCTGGAGGCCGCTCTGGTAGACGCGCCCGTACCGCTTGGCCGTCTCCACCACCGCCTGGCCTTCCGCGATCGTCATGCAGGAGGGCTTCTCGGAGTAGACGTCCTTCCCGGCCCGCATCACCAGGATGGCGGCGTAGGCGTGCCAGCGGTCGCCCGTGGCGCTCAGGCTCGCGTCGATGTCGGTGCGCGTGGCCAGGAACTCGTGGATGTTGCCGTAGAGGACGCAGTCCTGGTTCTTGTACCTCCCGTCGACATCCTTCTTGACCTCCAGGCCCCGCCTCTTGTTGAGGTCGCAGGTGGCCACGAACTGCACGTCGCGCTCCTTCATCATCCAGTCCAGGACGCCGCGCCCGCGGTTCCCGACGCCGACGCCCCCCAGGATGATGCGCTCGCTGGGCGCCGCCTGCCCGCCCCGCCCCAGCACGGTGGAGCGGACGACGAGGGGCGCCGCCGCCATCGCGCCGGCCGCGGCCGCCGACTTGAGGAACTCCCGCCTGCCCACTCCCCGGGCCGCCGAACGTCCCAATCGAGGCATGTCCGTCTCCTCAACGGCGTCCGGGCCGGCCGCGGCCCGCGCACCCCGCGCGGGCGCCCCCGGCCGCCCCCCGGCCCGCCGAAAAACGCATCCCCACGGAATAATAGCTAACTCGATTTAGCCGGGAAACAAAAAAACAACCGGGGAGCGGCCCTCCCGTCTCCCGCGCGACGCTTCCCGGCGCACATTATTAATAACACCCAAGGAGGCCCGCCGTTTCTTCTTCCACGGCCCGCGCGGAGGATTTGTTCCATGGTAACCGTTCAGCCGTATCAGAGAATCAAGGGGCAGTCCCCCCTGCCCCCCGGGGGGGGCCGGGGGGAAATCCATTCTCGATTCTTGATTCTCGATTCTGGCCACAACCAGGGGCTGAACGCATACGTTCCTTGATCCCCGGGGGCAGATTCCCGGACGATCACAAAGGTTGGTGCCCCGCCGGCCCCCGCAGTAGAATCGGGGCCTCAAGGGACCCTCTCGTCCGATGAACCGATCCCTCCTGATCGTGGCCGGGGAGACCTCCGGGGACATCTACGGGGCGAACCTCGCCCGGGCCCTCCGGCGTCTCGATCCCGGCCTCCGGCTGGCGGGCGCGGGGGGCGTCCACATGCGGGAGGCGGGGGTCGAGATCGTCGCCGACCCCACCGGCCACGCCTCGGTCGGGATCGTCGAGGCCTTCCAGAACATGCACCGCTACGCGCGGCTCTACCGCCTCCTCCAGAGCGCGTTGCGGTCCCTCCGCCCCGCCGCCGCGGTCCTCATCGATTCCCCCGACTTCAACC
>CAYNDR010000286.1:0-8511 GCA_964395295.1 uncultured Planctomycetales bacterium | reverse complement strand
TAGAGATAGCGGTTGTTGGCGGAGCCGTGCAGCTGCGCGCCGCCGCAGAAGATGGTGCTCGACAGGACCACCTTCATCGCGCCCTCGCGCCAGTCCGCGCCCCATGCGCGCAGGAACTTAAGCTGCCGTGCGCCCAGCAGTTCCGCGCCGGGAACATCCAACGTCTTGGGATCGCACTTGGGATCGTTGACGTGGTCCGGCCGCGGGCCCATCTGAGGCACAAGTCCCTTCGGCCCGGACTTGAACTTGCGGTCCTCGAGGATGGCGAAGCTGATGCCGCCCCAGTTGAACGCCGTGTAGTAGACGCCGATGCCGCGCTGGATGGGCGTGGGATCGAAGGGGTCGGGGAGGTGGCTGGTCTGCGCGCGCTCGACCTCCTTGACGTACTCGACGGGCTTGAAGTATCCGCCGTCGTCGCCGGACGCGATGAATGCCTGTTTGCCGCCGGCGCCCCACAGGTTGGGATGGCCGACGTCGTGGTCGTCGGGGAGCGTGACGGTCGGATACTGGCGGATCATGTCGCCGAAGTCCCGGCCGAACTTGAGCCAGTAGGCGTAGTGGCGGTTGTGGTCGTAGACCTGGTCCCCGGAGAAGAAGAGGAGGTCGGGCTTGAGGCGGTTGATGTTATCGACGATGTCCTTCTTCGGAATGTCCCCGCCGTGGCCGGGGTAGATGGAATTGCCGGTGAAGGCCGCCACGACGATCTCGTCCTTCTCCACGGGATCCTTGCGGATGATCCCTTCGTAGACTGCGGTCGTGCCGTGCCGGACTCGGTAGGGGACCTCCCGGGACGCGTCCCATGGCTCGACGCGGAAAGGAGCGGTCCATCCGGGATTGACGATCCGGGTCCTGGCGGCCTCGGTCCACTCGCCGTCTTTGCGGACCTCGATCCGGACGTCCGGGTCGTCCCCCTCATCCAGGGGATAAAGCTGGGCGGTGAGTTTGAGGACGCCGCGGTGCACGGTGTAGAGGGCGAAGCAGATGACCTGATCCTTGGCCACCTTGGGGATGGCGAGCAGGTCTTCCCGGGCGGGCTTTTTCTCCTGGGCGCCGGCGGTCGCGGCGGCCAGGAGAATCGCCAGCGACATCCGGGGAATTGCCGATCCGAAGGTGCTTTCCATCAGACCTCCCTCAGCAGCCGCTCCACCTCCTCCCGCGTCGGCATGCTCGGCTGGGCCCCCTCCCGCGTGACCGAGACGGCCGCCGCCGCGCAGGCGAAGGCCCCCGCCTCGTCCTCGCCCTGCCCCTCCGCCAGCGCGACCGCGAAGGCCCCGTTGAAGGCGTCCCCGGCCGCCGTCGTGTCCACGGCCTTGACCTTCCGCGCGGGCCAGAAGCGCTCGCGCGATCCCTCCACCAGGAGCGCCCCCGCGCTCCCCATCTTCACGATCACCTTCCGGGCGCCGCGCGCCAGGATCTCCCGCGCCTTCTCCGCCGCGGTCTCCCGGGTGACCGACTCCCCCGCCGGCATCCCCGTCAGCACCGCCAGCTCGGTCTCGTTCGGCGTCACGTAGTCCGAGGCGCACAGAAGGTCGTCCGGCACCGGTGCCGCCGGCGCGGGGTCCAGGATCACCCGCGCCCCGGCCCGCCGCGCCAGGCCCGCCGCCGCCTGCACCGTGGCCATCGGGACCTCGAGCTGGAGGAGCACGATCGACGCCGAGGCGATGAGGTCGCGGCCCGGCTCCAGCCGGTCCGGCGTGAACGTCCCGTTCGATCCGGGCACGATGACGATGCGGTTCTGGCCGGAGGGCTCGATCCCGATCACCGCGATGCCGGTGGAGACCTCCCGGTCGCGGGCCACGCGGGAGACGTCCACGCCGACCGAGGCCAGGTTCTGGCGGAGGGCCTCGGCCTGGGGATCGTTCCCGACCTGGCCGACCATGCCCACCGCGCCCCCCAGTTTCGCCGCCGCGTACGCCTGGTTGGCCCCCTTCCCTCCCGGGAACATCGCGAAGCTCTCCCCCGTGACCGTCTCCCCCGCGGCGGGGAACCGCGGCGCGCGGACCACGAAGTCCGCGTTCAGGCTGCCCACCACCACGATCCGCGCGGTCATGCGGCCGCCTTTCCAAGACGGGTCCGGTAGTAGTCCAGGATCACGGCGGCCACGATGACCACCCCGGTGATCAGCCGCTTGGTCGGCTCCCCCGCGCCCATGTGGACCAACCCGGAGAGCAGCACGGCGAATATGAGCACCCCGAAGAACGAATTGACCACCGATCCTCGTCCCCCCATGAGACTCGTCCCGCCCACGACCACCGCGGCGATCGCCTCGAGCTCGAACCCCTTGCCGGCGTTGGGATCCACCGTGCTCAGCCGCGAGCTGACGTCCACCGCCGCCAGGCCGGCCAGCGCCCCGCAGATCGTGAAGACCGCCAGCTTGACCGGGCGCGGATCGATCCCCGAAAGGCGCACCGCCTCCTCGTTCGTGCCGATGGCCACCATGTGGCGGCCGAAGACGGTGCGCGAGAGGACGAGCTGCCCCAGCACCACCAGGGCTACGGATGACAGGAAGGCGACCCGGATCCCCAGCAGGGAGGCCTCATCGATGGCCCAGATGGCGGCCCCCAGGTACTTGGTCGTCGATCCGGTTATCAGGTAGGCCCCGCCGCGCGCCATCTCGAGCATCCCGAGCGTCGTGATGAAGGAGGGGAGACACCACTTGATCGTGACCAGCCCGTTCAGGAGGCCGCAGGCCGCCCCCGCCACCACGCAGGCCGCGACCGCCACCGCCAGTGGCAACTTGAGGTCGTTCAGGCAGACGCCGAGGACGGCGTGGCTCAGGGCCAGCACCGATCCCACGGAGAGGTCGATCTCCCGGATGATCAGGACATAGGTCATCCCCACGGCGAGGACGATGGCGGCGGCGTTCTGGTTGACGATGGTCAGGAACCTGGACCAGGCAAAGAAGTGGCTCGTGCTCAGGCCGAAGACGGCCACCAGGATCGCCAGGGCCGCCATCATCCCCGCGTAATCGCCCAGGGCCCCCAGACGCGCTTTCTTCAATTCGACGCTCCCTTCGAGGATCCGAGGTATCCGCTCAGCGCCGCCTCCATGATCCGGTCCTGGTCCCACTCCCCCCGCCGGAACACGGCCGCCAGCCTCCCGGCCGACATCACCGCGATGCGGTCGCACACCGCCATCAGCTCCTTGAGGTCGGACGAGACCACGATGACGGCCTTGCCCTGGCCGGCCAGGTCGGCCAGGATCCGGTAGATCTCGAACTTGGCGCCCACGTCGATGCCCCGCGTGGGCTCGTCGAAGATCAGGACGCCGCAGTCGCGGAAGAGCCACTTGGCGATCACGACCTTCTGCTGGTTTCCCCCGCTGAGCTGGACCACCGTCTGCTCGGGCGAGGCGCAGCGGATGGAAAGGGCGCGGACGAAACGCTCCGCGACCTCCCGCTCGGCGTCCGCGGAGATCCAGCCCCCCTTCCCGGAGACGTCTTCCATCCTCGCCAGCGTCGTGTTGGCGCGGATGGAAAGCGGAAGCAGGAGCCCCTGCCCCTGCCGGTCCTCCGTCAGGAGCGCGAGGCCCTCACGAACCGCGTCCCGGTGCGAGCGTATCCTCGCCGGCCGCGACGAGCCTTGCAGGTAGACCGTCCCCCTCTCGGCGCGGTCCGCCCCGAAGATCGCCCGCATCGTCTCCGTGCGGCCCGATCCCATGAGCCCGGCGAAGCCCAGGATCTCGCCCCGGAACGCCTCGAAGCTCACGTCCCGCACCGCCTCGCCGCGGCACAGGCCTTCCACCCGGAGGGCCGATCCGCCGGGGGCCGCCGCGGCCCGGGAAACCTCCTCGCCCATCTCCCGCCCCACCATCTCGCGCACGATCCGGTCCAGGGCGACCTCGCCCGCCCGGTGGGTGGAGACGATGAGCCCGTCCCGCAGGACGGTGATGCGGTCCGCGAGGCGCCGGATCTCCTCCATCCGGTGGGAGATGTAGAGGATGCCCACGCCCTCCGACCGGAGCCGGTTCACCTGGGCGAAGAGCCGGTCGATCTCCGGGTCCGTGAGCGCGGCGGTGGGCTCGTCCAGGATCCACACGCGGCAGAGCCGGGAGAGGCCCGCGGCGATCTCCACCATCTGCTGCTGCCCGATGCCCAGCGTCCCCACGGGGCGCGCGGGGTCCAGGCCCTCCATCCCCAGGCGGGACATCAGCGTCCGGGCCTCCTCGTTCATGCGGCGGTAGTCGATCCACCCGAGGCGGTGGGGCATCTGGTCCAGGAACACGTTCTCGGCGACGGTGAGGGTCCCGATGACGTTGAGCTCCTGCAGTACCATGCGGACGCCGAGGCCCTCCGCCTCGTGCTTGGAGCGGGGGGCGTACGGCCGCCCCTCGAAGACCATCGTCCCGCCGTCGGGGCGGACCAGGCCGGCGATCGCCCGCGCGAGGGTGCTCTTGCCGGCCCCGTTCTCGCCCACGAGCGCGTGCACCTCTCCGCTCCGAAGGCTGAAATCGACACCGCCCAGCGCCACGGTGGGGCCGTAGGTCTTCCGCAGTCCGGAGACTGCCAGGAGGGTTTCCTCGGAGGTCATCGTTCAGGGGCCGGGGGGCGCGCCGCCGCCTATTTCAGGGTCTCCCGCGTGACCAGGTCCACGGGGGTCTTCTTGTCCTCGGGGACCTTCTTCGTCTTCAGGATCTCCAGCGCGTAGTCGATCCCGAAGACGGCCAGCTGGTCTCCGTGCTGGTCCACGGTCGCCAGCATCCGGCCCTCCCGCACGAGCTGCTGGACGGCCTGGAGGTTGTCGAAGCCCACCACGAGGACCTGGTCGGACTTTCCCGCGGACTTGATGGCCGCCACCGCCCCCAGGGCCATGTTGTCGTTGGCGCACAAGATCCCCTTGAGGTTGGGCAGGGAGGGAATGAGGGCGGCCACCACCTGGTTGGCCTTCTCCGTGTGCCATTCGGCCGACTGCGATTTTGCGATTTTCATCCCCGCCGCCTTCATGGCGTCCTCGAAGCCCGCCTTGCGCTGGATGGCGTTGAAGGCCCCGGGCAGGCCCTCGATGATGACGACCTCGTCCCCCGCCTTGAGCTTCCTGGCGAGGCACTCGCCGGCGAGCCGGGCCCCCTCGCGGTTATCCGGCCCCACGAAGGGAATCTTCAGGTTCAGGCTCGCCAGGACTTCCGCGTCGAGCTTGTTATCGATGTTGACAACCGTGATCCCCGCGGCGATGGCCTTCTTGCAGACCTTGACGAGGCCCTTGGAGTCCGCCGGGGCGAGGACGATGGCGTCCACCCCCCGGGCGATCATCTGCTCGACGATCTCGACCTGCTGGAGGACGCTGGTCTCGTCCTTGATGCCGTTGGGGAGGAGCTCGTACTCAGCGTCATGGGCCTTCTGGTGCTGGCTGGCGCCCTTCTGCATCGTCAGGAAGAACTCGTTGGCCAGCGACTTCATGACCAGCGCGACCCTGGGCTTCCCGCCCTTGGGGGCCTCCCCGCATCCCGCCGGCGCCAGGCCGGCCATCAGCGCCAAGCCGATCAGGAGCGTCCTTCTCATGGTCCCCTCCACGGTCAGAGCCGTTCTTTCCGCGACCCAAGGCCCGGGCCCCGGGCCCCCGGCGGCTGGGTCCTATTGTCCCAGGCCCGCGCCCCGGTTTCAAATAAGTACAGGGGGCCATTATATGCCCGGCCGCAGGCACGGTCAAAAGTCCTGCACCCCATGATCGTTTCGCCGGCCCGCCCGCGCCGGTCCCAGGCGTAATGATTAGGGCGCTTCCGCCCCGCGGCCCCGGCAGGACGGCGGGGCCTCCCGTGGAGGAGACCGATGGCCAGGACCCTCGTGATCATGGCGGCCGTGCTCGGGATCGGGCCGGGGCCGGGCGACCGACCGCCCAACGTGGTCCTGATCCTTTCGGACGACCACGGGTGGACCGACTACGGCTTCATGGGACATCCCGCCGTCCAGACGCCCCGCCTGGACCGGCTGGCCTCCCAGAGCGTGCTCTTCACGCGAGGCTACGTGGCGGCGCCGCTCTGCTGCCCGTCGCTCGCCGCGATCCTCTCGGGCCTCCACCCGCACCAGAGCAGGATCACCTGCAACGACCCGAACATGCCCGCGGGCCAGCCGCGGGGCAAGTCCTGGCTGAGCCCCGAGGTCCAGTCCCAGCGCGAGGCGGTCCTGGAGTACTACAAGGATGCCCCCATGCTTCCGCGCGTCCTCGCCCCGCTGGGGTACGCGAGCCTCCAGACCGGCAAGTGGTGGGGCGGGAACTTCAGCACCGGCGGCTTCACCCAGGGCATGACCCATGGCGACGCGAAACGCGGCGGGAGGCACGGGGACGCGGGGCTCGACATCGGCCGCAAGACGATTCAGCCGATCCTCGACTTCATCGACGCCGCGGGCGACAAGCCCTTCTTCCTCTGGTACGCCCCCATGCTCCCCCACGACCCCCACACCCCGCCGGACCGGATCCTCGCCAAGTACAGGGACAAGACCGACTCGATCCACGTGGCGAAGTACTGGGCCCTGGTCGAGTGGTTCGACGAGACCTGCGGCCAACTGCTCGATGGCCTGGACAAGAAGGGGCTGGCCCGGGACACGATCGTCCTCTACCTCTGCGACAACGGCTGGACCCAGAAGAAGGACGGCCCCGGTTTCGAACCCCGCTCGAAGCGGAACCACTACGACGAGGGCGTCCGGACCCCGATCATGGTCCGCTGGCCCGCCCGCGCGAAGCCGCGGCGCGACGAGTCCACGCCGGTCAGCGCCGTGGACCTCGTCCCCACGGTGCTCGCGGCCTGCGGGGCCAAGCCCGATCCCGCGCTCCAGGGGGTCAACCTCCTCGACGAGGCGGCCCTGGCCGCGCGCGACGCCGTCTTCAGCGCCCGCTACACCCACGACGCCATCGACATCCGCAATCCGAAGGCCAACCTGCAGTCCCGCACCGTGGTCTCGGGCTGGTGGAAGCTCATCGTCCCCCACGCGGCGGCGCTCCCGGAGGACGGGATCGAGCTCTACGACCTGAAGGCCGATCCGCGGGAGACGAGGAACGCGGCCTCGGAGCGCACGGACGTGGTCGCCCGGCTCAGGGCCCGTCTGGACGCGTGGTGGAAGCCAAAACCTTGAGCCGCGACCGGATCGCCCGGTGCACCTCGACGGCCAGCCCCGCGGCGTCCCGGTCCACGGCCGAGTACTTCCCGCCTTCCAACGCCACCGTCGACGTCGGGTAGGCCGCCAGGATCGCCCCCCTCGGATTCAGGGCCCGGATCAGCCCGTCGTAGTAGGCCCCGACGTCCCTCGGCGTGAAGTCGCAGACCATGAGCGCCAGGCGCCCCTCGAACGCCTTCTGCATCCGGGCGACCTGCACGAAGTCGCCCATGCAGAAGACGTTGACGCCGGTGAGCCCTCCGGTGCGGAGGAAGTTGTCGACCTGGTGGACGGCGGTCCCGCAGAAGTGGATCGTCCCTCCTCCGAAGGCCTTGAGGACGCGCGAATTGTACGGGACCACGAACTCGCGGTACTGCGCCGCCGAGATCGCGGTGCAGTCGTCGTCGGAGATCCAGACGCCGCCGAATCCCTCCGGCAGACAGATCCCGTGCGGGAACGCCCCGCCGTCCAGGGGTTGCCCCGCCGCCCGCTTCTGCGCCTTCACCCAGCGGATCAGGACCTCGGCGGAGAAGTCCATGAGCGCGTGCGCCGCCCGCGGCTGTTTGTAGAGCCACAGGAAGAACCGCTCCGCCCCGCAGAGCGTCAGCGCGATGTTGAGCGGCCCCTGGCAGTCCGTGAACGAGACCGGATAGGCAGAGCGCGCCCGCAGGTGCCGGATGCACGAGAGCACCCGCGGCATGAGCCCGTCCTTCTCCGGGTCCGGCTCCCGCAGGCGCCCCGCGTCCGCGGGCTCGCGCACCACGCCGCCCTCGGCCACGGGATCCATCCCCGGCTGGAACGCGATCCGGCACCCCAGCGCCGAAGGCACCACCCCGGTCCCGAACCACGGGAGGAGCATCGGGAGGTAATCGTCGTCGATCCGCTCCAGGTGCCGCCGGATCTTGGCCTCCTGGAACTCCCGGTGGACCTCCCAGTCGGTGAAGTAGCCCTCCGGGATGGCCGCGGGATTCTCGCCGAAGAGCCAGTAATTGACGTCCCCGATCACCACAGCCGGCTCCCGGACCGCCTCGTGGCGGTAGGCGGCCAGGATCTTCCGCCGCGCCCGCTCCTCGCGCTCGCTCACGGCCGCCCGGCCTTGTCGAAGAAGAGCCCGCTCGCGACGGCATTGTGGCCCGCCTGCCGCTCCAGCGTGATCCGCACCCGGCCGCGGACCTCCCACGTCACGTACCGCCCCTCCTGGAAGCCCTCCATCTCCCGCCGGTCCAGCACCGACCCATCCTCCCCGCTCACGGTCACGGTCTGCTTGCGCCCCTGCCGGTCCCAGTCCACGCAGTAGAGGCTGAGGCGCCGCGCCTCCCCCCCGGCGTCCACGACCGCTTCGACGGTCTGGCCGTACCGGCAGGCCGCGAGCCGGTCCGCCCCGCCCGGCCGCGCCGGCCCCCGCCGATCGTCGGTCCGCTCCT